>CBEVRB010000026.1:0-18680 GCA_965552155.1 uncultured bacterium | reverse complement strand
CACCGGCCGAGTAGGGCACCACGATGGTGATGGGTTTGGTGGGGAACTTGACCGGCGCGGCCCCGGCTGAAAGGACAAAGGCCACCAGCAGGGCCAGCGCAAAGACTGCTGAAAACACCTTCCTCTTTCTCATGTCACCCCTCCTTATCTTATTTTTCCCGCCCTTTAGGCGGTCAAAACTCCTCCTCCAGGACCATCTTTATGGCCCCCTTGGGACAGACCGCAGCACAGATACCGCAGCCCTTGCAATAGTCGAGGTCGATCTGGATCTGGCCGCTTGAAGGATCCCGTGTAATGGCCAGATCGGGACAGAGGAGCCGACAGAGGTCGCAGGCCTCACAGCTCCTGGAACCGAGACAGCGGGCCGCCTCCCTCTCGGCTTCTTGGGGGGTGAGGGGCGGATCGTGACGCCGAAAGTCAACCCTCAGCACCTCCTCCCTTCTCTCCCTCGGGATCCTCTCCAAGCGACAATCCCAGTTGAGCACCTCAGCCCTCCAGAAACTCCGCCACTCGGCGGGCCACGGCCCGGCCTGAGGCCATGGCCTCCACCACTGTGGAGGGGCCGGTGACGACGTCACCAGCCGCAAAGACCCCTTCGTAGCCGAGGACCCGTCCCCGGTCGTCGCACCTGATGGCATCGTCTTCCGCGCTCAGAAATTGGAGCTCGGGCCCCTGCCCTATGGCACAGATCACCCAATCAGCCGGTTCCACGAACTCCGACCCCTCCACGGGGACGGGCTTGGGCCTGCCCGTAGGGTCGGGCTCGCCGAGCTCGACCCTGAGGAGTTCGAGGCCCTTCACCCTACCCCCCTCGACCACCACCCCCTTGGGGACCACCTGGGGCACTATCTGCACACCCTCCCTGAGGGCCGCCTCCACCTCCTCCCTCTGGGCAGGCATGTCCTCGAGGCGGCGGCGATAAAGGATCAAGACCTCCTTCGGTCCGAGCCTCAGGGCCGTTCGGGCGGCATCAAGGGCCGCATTCCCCCCACCCACCACCAGGACCCTTCCCCCAAGGTCCCGTCGGCCCCCGAGGTTCACCCCTCCGAGGAACTCAAGGCAACCGAGATACCCCTCCGCTCCCTCACCGGGGATCCCGAGCCTGAGGTCGCGCCAGGTCCCTACGGCCAGCACCAGGGCATCGGCCTCCTTTCTGAGCTCCTCAAGGGAAACTCCATCGCCCACCCGCAGGGAGCCGCGGAACTGCATGCCGAGCTCAAGCAGCATCCTCACATCGTGATCAATGATCTCCCGTGGGAGGCGGAAGGGGGGAATCCCGGCCCTGAGCATCCCGCCCGGCTCCTTGAGGGCATCCAGCACCGTCACCCCGAAGCCCCTCATCAGCAGTTCGTAGGTGCAGGCCAGGCCCGAGGGCCCAGCCCCGACCACCAGGACCCTCTTGCCCCTCTCGGGGGCCTTCCACCCTTTGAGCACCTGGAGGATCTCGGAGCGGTGCTCCATCTCATAGTGGGCGGCGAAACGCTTGAGCTCCCTTATGGCAACAGGCTCATCCCAGCTTCCCCTCAGACAGGCCTCCTCACAGGGCCTGGAGCACACATAGCCACAGACTCCGGGCAGGGGATTGTCGCGCCTTATGAGCAGGATAGCCTCCTTCGGCCTCCCCTGCCGGATCAGCCCCACGTAGTCGCGGACCCTCTGGCCCAAAGGGCAGGCGGCCTGACACGGGGGGAGCTCTTGCAGTTGCTCGAGGCCCATCCTCCCATAAAGGTAGCCCCTCACGGTCTGGGGGTCGTGCCGGAAGTCCTCGAAGGTCTCAGCAGGGCACTCCCTCAGGCAAACCCTGCAGCTCTGGCACAGCTCCGGCTCCAGCACCGGCCTGTGGGTCCTGCCTACGACCGCCATCTCTCCTCCCCCAACCTGAAGCCCAATTGGGCGGCCTTGATGTTCACTTCCTTAAAGGACCCGCTCCTTTCCCCTATTACCCTGAGGAGGGCCTCCATTGAGACCACGCCGCTTAAGGCCACCAGGGCCCCAAGCATCACCATGTTGGCTGCCTGTCTGGAATCGAGTTCCTTTATGGCAAGCCCTGTGGCGGGGATGCTCACCTGTCTTATGGCCTCCATCTCCCGAGGGGAGACGAGCCCCTCCTCGTAGACCACCAAGGCCCCCTGGGCCAACTCCTCGCTGTAGCAGTCATAGGCATCTTGGGCCATGGCGACAAGCAGATCGGCCTCCATCACCCTGGGGTAGACGATGGGCCGGTCCGAGATCACCAGGTCAGAACGCGCATAACCCCCTCGGGCCTGAGCCCCGTAGGAGCTGGCCCCAGCGGCCCACTTGCCGTCAAGGACCGCAGCCTCTCCCAGGATCACACCGGCCAACACCACCCCTTGACCGCCAAAGCCACAGATGCGGACCTGTCTAACCATGGACGAACTCCCCGGTGACGATCCGTCCCTCGAGTTCCTCGGGCCCCATCCCCTCGGCCTCCTCCAGACTGATGCAGAGCTCCATCAGGCGCTCTATCATCTCGGCGGGGGACCTCATCTGGTTTCGCCTCCCGAACTGGGTGGGGCAGGGGGAGAGGACCTCTATGAAGGCGAAGCCCTCGGTCTCGATTCCCCTCTTTATGGCCTCCATCACGGACAGGGGCTGGGTCACGGCGAAGCGGGCCACGTAGGAGGCCCCTGCGGCGGCCACGAGCCGACAGAGATCGAAGGGCCTCCAGGGGTTCCCCCGTGGAGAGGTGGAGGTCTTGGCCCCAAGGGGGGAGGTGGAGGCCAGTTGCCCGCCAGTCATGCCGTAGATCATATTGTTGGCGCAGATCACCGTGAGGTCGATGTCCCTTCGGGCTGCGTGGATCAGGTGGTTTCCGCCGATGGAGGCCAGGTCCCCGTCACCGCTTATCACGATGGTGGTGAGCTCTGGATTGAAGAGCTTGGCCCCGGTGGCGAAGGCCACCGCCCGGCCGTGAAGGGTATGAAGGGTGTCTGCGGCAAAGTGGGGGCTCGGGATCCAAGCCGCACAACCGATCCCGGAGACGAAGAGCACCTGATCCATGTCAAGGTCGAGGTCCTTTATGGCCCTGAGCACGAGCCCCATGAGGATCCCGTGGCCGCAGCCAGGACAGAAGGGGGTGATCTTCACCTGAGGGCGCAGATATTCGGCCAAGTCCCTGGCCATCAGAGGATCCTCCTCATCTCCTCGATGAGGGTCCGGGGGTCGATGACCTCACCGTTGGTCTGATTGTAGCTCCAGACCTCACAGGAGACGTACTTGCGCACCTCACCGGCCACCTGTCCCAGGTTCATCTCGGGCACGAAGACCCCCCTGGCCCTCGAGGCCATCTCTGCCACCTCCCCCTCGGGGAAGGGCCACAGGGTCTTGAGCCGCAGGAGCCCCACCCTCTTGCCCTCAGAGCGAAGGGCCTCGACGGCAAACAGCGCACTCCTGGCGGTGAAGCCATAGCTTATCACCAGCAACTCCAGCTCCCCCTCCGCGTGGTAGGCCTCCACCTCGACGATCTCGGACCGGTGATCCAGCACCTTGCGGTTGATCCTCTCCACTAGCCGCTCGTGGACCTCCGGGTCATCGGTCCGGCGGAAGCCCCAGGGGTCATGGGTGGAACCGGTCACCAGGAGCTTCTCCCCCTCGCCGAAGGAGGGCATGGGGGGAACACCGTCGGGGGCCTCGGTGCCGAAGGGAGGTGCCCCGGGCCTCTTGTCCCGGCAGTAGACCTGGAGCCGCTCCGGTATGGATATCTTCTCCCTCAGGTGGCCCACCGCCTCCTCGGCCAGCAGGATCGACGGCACCCTGAAGCGCTCCGCCAGGTTGAAGGCCCTGACCGTCAGGTCGTACATCTCCTGGACCGACCAGGGGGATTGGGCGATCACCTGGTAATCGCCGTGGGACCCCCACTTGGCCTGCATGATGTCGCCGCTTGCAGGCCTCGTAGCCTGTCCCGTGGCGGGACCAGCCCTCTGGACGTCGACTATCACGATGGGGGTCTCGGTGAAGGCGGCATAGCCTATGGCCTCCATCATCAGGCTGAAGCCCGGCCCGGAGGTGGCCGTCATCGCCTTCGCCCCCGCCCAAGCGGCCCCGAGGGCTGAGCAGATCGAGCCGATCTCGTCCTCCATCTGCACGAACACCCCCCCCACCTCCTCAAAACGGGAGGCGATCCGCTCCATGATCTCGCTGGAAGGGGTGATGGGATAGCCTGCGTAGTACCTACAGCCAGCCGCTATGGCCCCCTCGGCGGCGGCCTCGTTGCCGGAGAGGTAATAGGAACCCGCCGGGAAGGGGCTCTCAACGGTCTCCCAGGGCATCCTTCCCTTCCCCCCTCAGGTAGTCCATCAACGCCCGCAGGCTCTTGGCGTCCTGCTCTATAATGAGCCCCTCCGCCCTTTCGGCGTCCCGGGCCTTCAGGGCCCTGAGGATCTCCCGGTGCTCCCTGTTGGCTTGGGCTGCCCGCTCCGGGACCAGGGCGAAGACCCCCCTCACCCTGGCGGTCCTCTGCCAGAGCTCGTCTATCAGGCGCACCAGGTGCTTGTTGCCCGAGGCCCTGTATATGGTCATGTGAAACTCGTAGTTGAGATGTCCCATCTCGGGGAAGCGACCCTGCTCTATCACCCGGTCCATCTCCCCGATCAGGTCCTCGAGCCTCCTGAACTCCTCCTCGGCGAGCTTGAGACAGGCCAACCGCGTGGCAAAGCCCTCCAAGACCCCCCTTATCGGGTAGAGGTCCTTGAGGTCCTCCAGGTCTATCTCCGTCACATAGGCCCCCGTGTGGGGGATGATCGTAACCAGCCCCTCGGCCCTCAGGCGGTTCAGGGCCTCCCTGACCGGGATGATGGAGACGCCATAGGCCTCGGCCACCTTAGAGGCCACCAGCTTCTCCCCGGGCCTCAGGCGTCCGTTGAGGATGTCTTGCTTGAGGAAACGGTAGATGGCCGCTGACTTGGTATCTATCAACGGCGTGCTCAAGGGGACCTCCACGCAAATCTTATAAAATATAAGATCAACCTTGTCAAGACCCTCTCTCGGTCAGACATCTCTGAAAGCGTGGGGAATCCTTCCCTCCCAGAGCACCCTTCCCGATACATCCTCCACCCTGGCGAACGTGTAGCGCTTGTGGCAATCAAAGGCTATGTAGTTCATCATACCCTCCTTTTAAGTTTTCCCAAAGCCTACCATGTCTTGGGAGGGCACGCGCTTTCATCGAATCATTGAGACACCGGAGCTCTTTTTTCCCTCAAAGGTTCTTGGCCACAAGCTGCACAAGTCCCTCTGCCCTAAGATCGGTCATAGTAAAATATCCCGCCTCAAGGAGCGAGGCGACCTTAAAGGCCAAGTCCGTCCTGAGGAAACTGGATTTGTCCTCCGTATCCACGACGATGCAGTCCGCCTCCCTCACCTCCCTGAGGAGCATCGCGCACCTTTTTATCTCCTCCCATACGTTCAACCCAGACACCCCTTGGTTGGCCCTTCCGTCGCTCACGAGGATCACGAGGAACCTCGTCTCGGGGTGTTTTAGCTTCACCTGTTTGATCAGGTTATAGGCGGCGAGCAGCCCGGCTCCGAGGGGAGTCTTTCCCCCCACGGGCAGTTCCTTCAGCCGCTTTGAGGCAAGCTCCACACTCGAGGTGGGAGGGAGCACCACCTCGGCCCTGTCCTTGCGAAAGACGATGAGGGAGACTTTGTCGCGTTTCTGGTAACAGTCAAGAAGCAGCGACTGGATGGCCCCCTTGGTGGCCACCATCCTGCGGTTGGCCCCCATGGAGCCGGAGCCGTCCACCACGAAGATCACCAGGTGCCTCAGCCTCCTCTCCCTCTCCTTGAACCTCAGGTCCTCCTCTTTGACTATAACCGCGTCCTTCCTTCCCCTCAGGAGCTGCCAGGGGGCCGCGGCCCTGAGGGTGGCATCCAGGGCGATGTCCTTGTCCCCTTTGCGCAGGAGGCTCCTCACGTATCTTCCGCCCTTGCCCGAGAAGCGGGTTTTCGTCCTTCGGCCCAGGCTAACCCTCTCTCTCCGGTCCTTCCTGAAGGCGAGTCTCCTCACCCTGAAGGCCTCTCCCACCTCGAAGACCTCTTCCCTGCCACCTCCGTGCTTAAAGGATGGTGGAGCGAGTTCCTGCCCCTCTGGGCGATCCTCCTGTGAATGATCGAGAAGCTCATTATCCTCCTTCTTATCTTTCTCATCTTCCCTTTGAGGCTGCTCGCCCTGCTCCTGTTCGTAATATTCGAGGAAACGCCTTCTGTGCAACAGGACCAGTGGAAGCACCTTGAGCAGATGCCCCTCTGTGACTTCCTCCTGCCCGCAAAAGGCCGCATAGGCACGGGCGGCCCTGAGGAGGGCGATATCCGCCCTGTGCCCTGCCACCATCGCCCCAAGGCAAAGCTCCGCAGCCTTCTCCCTTAGCCCATCGCTGAGCGAGACCCTCTCTTTCAGCTCCCTCCCGAGGATTATCCTCTGTTTGATCCTCTCGTCCCTCCGCCGGTACCGCTCCGGCTGCTCGAAGGTGGTCCGCTTCAAGACCCTTAAACGCTCGGCCCCGTTCGGGTTTTCGAAGCCCACGCACATCCCGAACCGGTCGAGAAAATGGGGGCTGAGATCTCCCTCCTCCGGGTTCATGCTCGCTATGATGGCGAAGCTCGAAGGGTGCTTACGACTCATCCCCTCCCGTTCTATCAGGTTCTCCCCACGGGATTGCACTTCGAAGAGAAGACTGAGGATCTCGGGGTTGAGGAGATTGACCTCGTCCACGTAGATCACCCCGCCATGGGCTCGGGCGAGGAGCCCGGCCTGAAAGACCCTCTCGCCCCTGCCGATCGTCTCCTCAAGGTCAACCCCTCCCAGGAGGGCGTCTTCAGTTACGTTGAGGGGAAGCTCGATGAAGGGAAGCTCGGGGGCAAGGGTCCTTATGGCCCTCGCCAGGGTGCTCTTTCCAGTGCCCCTCTTTCCCACGAAGAGCACCCCCCCGATTTGAGGATCGATCAGGTTGAGGATCAGGGCGAGCTTCGCGTCCTTATGGCCTACAAATTCCGTGAAAAGCATCACAAGCTCGAAAGCAGTTCCTCCATCCTCTCCCTTTCGGCCCCCATCTCCTCAAAGGGAAGCCTCTTCAGTCTGTGCCCAAGGCTGAGCCTCGCCGCATCCCGAACCTCCTCCGGTTCCACCTCCTCCTTGCCCCTGAAGGCCGAAAGGGCCCGGGCGGCCTTGAGGATGACGATGTCGGCCCGGTGGCCGTCGACGTTCAGCTGGGAGGTCAGGGTGACGATCCTCTCCAGGATTTCGTCCGGAACCCTTATCGCCGCAAGCCGCCCTTTGGCCTCCGTGATCCTCCGTGAAAGCTCCTCCTGCTGCGGTCGCCATCTCTTGGAGAAGCCCTCTGGGTCGAGGTCGAACTCCTGCCTGCGCCTCAGGATCTCGGCCCGCAGGGCCTTATCCCTTATGGCCTGGACCCTCACCGACAGGCCGAACCGGTCGAGCAGCTGCGGCCTAAGCTCCCCTTCCTCGGGGTTCATGGTCCCCACCAGGATGAACCGCGCGGGATGGACGAAGGAGACCCCCTCCCGCTCCACGTAGTTCACGCCCATGGCGGCTGCATCGAGCAACAGGTCCACGATGTGGTCTTCGAGCAGGTTCACCTCGTCCACGTAGAGGAAGTTTCTGTTTGCATCAGCAAGGATGCCCGGCTCAAAGCGCTTCTCCCCGTGCTTTATCGCGTGCTCCACGTCCAGGGTCCCGACCACTCTGTCCTCGGTGGCCCCCAGGGGAAGCTCCACCACCCTCATCTTCCTGCGCTCGGCCTCCAGGGCCTCTCCCCGCTCGACCCGTCCCTGGCAGTCGGTGCAAAGCCCCTCGGAGGAGGGGTCGCAGTTGAAGCGGCAGCCCTTTACCACCTCCATCTCCGGGAGGAGCTCCGCGAGGGCCCGAACCGCGGTGCTTTTGCCGGTGCCCTTCTCGCCGGTGATCAGAAGCCCCCCGATGGTGGGGTCGATCACGTTGAGGATCAGGCCGAGCTTCATCTCCTCCTGGCCCACGATGGCCGTAAAGGGAAAGATCATCGCGCCTCCTCCTTCAGCATCTCCTCCATCCTCTCCTTCCACCCTTCTACCTCCTGGGCTGTCACGATATCTATAGCACCTCCCTGAAAGTCCCCCTTGACCTCTCCCATCCGCTCTTCGATCCAACCCTCTATTTCCACGTATATCTCCTTCAGGGCCTCCTTGACATCGGGGGCGGGCTCCCAGAGCCCACGCCCTTGGGCCTCGATGAGCCTCCGGGCGATCTCCTCAAGGGCATAGGGGTTGTGCTCCTCGAAGAAGCGGCGGTTCTCCTCGTTCATCAGATAGGTCCTGGCGATCTCGTCGAAGACCCAGCCGTCCACCTCGCGGGAGGTCGCCTGCCAGCCGTAAACGCGCCCCACCCTCTTGCTGATGTCCCCCGCGCCCTTGTAGCCGTGGGCCTTCATTCCCTCTATCCACCGGGGGTTGAGCAGCTTCGCCCTCACCACCCTCCGGATCTCATCGGCGAGGGTCCGGACCTGGACCTCCCCCTGCTCGCGGGTATCCCCGTAGTAGCTCTTCACCTCCTTGCCCGAGACGACCCTGGCCGCGTTTATGAGCCCCCCATGGGTTCCGAAGTAGCAGCAGCAGCCGAAAAGGTCGTACTCGTCCGTCACGGTCTTGTTGAAGGTGAGCTCCACCGTCCTCAAGACCGCCCGGAGGCTTCCGTGGGCCTTCTGCCCGAAGGTGCCCTTCCCATAGGCGTAGCCGTTCCAGCAGAGGAAGACATCGGCGAGGTCCCGCTCCTCCTTCCAGGCCGAGGCGTAAACGGCAAGCTGGGTGCCCGCCCCATAGACCCCGGGCATGCTGCAGAAGATCCTGTAGGTGGCCTCCCGGAAGGAGGCCTCGCCGAGCCGTTCCAGGGTGTGCTTCCTCACGAAGTTCATCTCAAGGGGCTCATCCAGTTGGGCCACCGCCTGGATCGCCTCGTCGAGCAACTCGATCCTGCAGGGGAAGTTGTCACGGGTGATCCCGGAAACCCTGATGGTCACGTCTATCCGGGGCCTTCGCAGCTCCTCGAGGGGAATGATCTCGAATCCCTTCACCCTCCCCCCCTCCCACAAGGGCCTGGCTCCGAGCAGATACATGATCTGGGCCATCCCCTCGCCATCTGCCCACATTATGTCAGAGGATTGCCAGTAGAAGGCGATGTTTTCGGGGTATTTCCCCTCCTCGTTGAGGTATTTTCCCAACGTCTTTTCCGCAAGCACCTTACCAATCTCCCAGGCCGCCTGCGTGGGTATACCCCTCGGGTCCAGCGAGTAGAAGTTTCTGCCGGTGGGGAGGATATCGTCCCTACCCCGGGTCACGATGCCTGAAGGGCCGGGGGGGATGTAACGGCCATTCATGCCTCGAAGGAGCGAAGCCATTTCGTCCGAAAGAAGTACCCTCTGCTTCACATCCTCGATCTTTCTCTCGATCTCAGATATCACATCGCGGAAGCCCTCTGCCTCCGGGGAGATCTCCTTCATGCCCTCGAGCAGGGGAACCCCCTCCTCCAGGAAGTCGCGGCAGATCTCCCTGGCCAGCTCCTCCACCCGATCCCTCCTGGCGGGCTCGGGAAGCCCCGAGAACCCGGGGGTCCTCTCGAGCAGCAGCCGCACCAGGCCCCTCAGGGACCTTGGGTCGTTTCCGTAGCGGACGACGGCATAAACGAGCTCCGTGAGCTTCTCCCCCTCGGGGATGCTGCCAAAGACATGCATCCCCTTGGGGATGTAGGTGTCTTTGAGCAGCGAGAGGACCTCATGGGCTGATCTCACCAGGTCATCGAAGGATGCGCCTTCGGGGACCTTTATCATCGAGATGAGGTTCCCCTCCTTGAGCCTCTCCTCGATCATATGGCCGAGGAAGTGAGCCTTTCCTGGCTCTACATCCTTTACCTTTTCGTATTCAAAAAGGAGCCTCTCTATCTCCTCCAGGTCCCCATACAGCTCCCCCGGGACCATGGCCGTCTGCATGTGATCTACGAGCACAGCATAACTTCTCCTTTTGGCGATGGTGCCCTCAGGGGGGTTGTCGGCGTTGTAGATGTAGAGATGGGGGAGGGTGTCAATGCCAATGTCGGGAAAGCAGCCGCCGGAAAGCCCTGTGGCCTTGCCCGGCAAAAACTCCAGGTTACCGTGGGTCCCCACGTGAACGATCACATCCGCCCCGAAGACGCGGGAAAGCCACCTGTAGGTGGCCACGTACTGGTGAGGAGGGGGGACATCGGGGTCGTGGAGGATCTTGCACACGCGTCCATCGCACCTCGCCCCGGCACAGCCCCTCTTGGGCTGAACACAAACCACGGCGTTTCCGTACCTCACCCCCGTCACGACGAGCTTCCCCTCGTGGACCATCCCGGGAGGGACCCCGTCATGCTCCTCACCTGGCGGCTCCCCCCAGGCCTCCACCATCCTCGCCCGCGTCCCTTCGGGGAGCTCCTCAAACCACTGGAGGTAATCATCCACATCGATCAGCGCCAGGGCGCCACCCTTCCCCACGATCTCGTCCACCGTGGTCCAGCGGAACTCCGAGATCGCCTTCCTCTTCATGATCTCATCTATCAGCTCCCTGCCGTTCACTGGGGGGTCCTCTACCCGATATCCCTCTTCCTTCATCCTCTGAAGGATTCGGGCCACGCTCTCCAGGGCGTCCAGGTGCGCCCCGCCGCCCACGGTGGCCTCCACCGAGGCACAGGGGTTGTTGTGGAGGATGAAAGCGACCCTCTTCTCCTCATTGGGTTTCCTCCGGAGGGCGACCCAGCGAGCGACCCTGTCGGCCACCTTAACGATCCTCTCCTCGATCGGTTCATAAAATTCCTCCTCTGGGGTGCTCACCCCTCTGGTCGCTCCAATTATTATCGGCTCGATGGCCCCCTCGAACTCCGGCATGGCTATGCTCCAGGCGACCTGCTGCCCAAGCCCCTGGGGGTCGTCGAGCCACTGCCGTTCGTCCTTGTAGTAGGAGATCAACGGGGCGAACAGGGGGACGCCCAGCTCCAAAAGGAACCTTGCCCCGGCCTCGGCCTGAGACTCCCCTATTTGTCCCTTACTGCTGCCAAGGAAAAAGGATGTTAGTTTGATAAGAGCTTCAATTAAGGGTCTTCCTTCCTTCAGGAAGAACTTCCTCACCACCTCCTCGCCGCTCAGGTTCCCCAGGGCCTTATCTTTCAGGGAATAGAAGAAGACCGGGATCACGCCCAGGCCCCTCTCCTCCAGGGCCATAATAAGGGCCCTTTCGACCTCCATGTTGCCCGTTATCCAGTTGGACCGAGAATAGAGGAGGCCTACCAAGGGTCTATTTTTATATGGATAATTTCCCAAAAATTCCTCCACAGAACCAAAGGGCCCCCCTATCTCTGAATGGAAGATCCCCTCCCAGGGATTCTCCTTTGGGGGTCGATAGGCGATCTCATGACCGAAGAGGGTAGCCAGGAGGTATTTCAGCATCTCGCAGAGGTTCTCCTGGCCGTTGTAAAGGAGGTACTGGTAAACGGTCGCCACTACCTCGGGGTTCACCGTGGAGAGGCGCCAGTACGATGGATCTGAACCTATAACTATGACCGGAAGCCTCCCCTCAAGCGCCTTTATCTCCTCCTCTATTACCTCCCAGAAGGGGTCGTGGGTCCTGTAAAGAAGGATCAGGTCGGCTTTCTTTAGCTCCTGTTTTACCTCCTCCAATACTTCAGGTCTTTGGGCTATTTGTTTATTGGAGTAGGCCGAGAGCTCAAAATGCCCGACCTCATCCACTCCCGCCTTCAAAAGGGGTATATAGCTGGACCACATAATGGAGAAGAGCTTCATAACAACCTCCTATTCACTGTATCTTTTGATGAGATGTAGACCATAAAAGAAAAGGATTACCGAATACCCGATCATCGTTGCCATCGAGACAAGGCATTGGAGATCAATCCCTTCCTTCCTCATGAGTATATTTGTGTGCGTTAAGGGAAGGATGAGAATAATCCACTTTAAGAACATGGGAATCCTCTCGATGGGGAAGAAAGTCCCGCTGAAAAAGGCCATGGGCAGAATGAAAAAATTGGAGTAGACGGAAGTTTCCTCATGGCTCTTAGTGATCATACCCACCACCACCCCAAGACTTGCAAACAGGAAGCAATTTAAAAAGAGGGCTATCAAAAACAGATGACTTACCATCGCGGAACCCTTCCCCACTATAAATCCTGCGATTATGATCATCGAAGAGGCGAAAAGCCCTCTGACCATCCCTGAAAGTATCTCCCCTAACATTATCGAGGAAGGAGACACCGGGGCCTGGATCAAGACCTGAAAGGTCTTGAAATAGAGTCTGCCCAAATTGATACTGGTAGCGATCCAGTTGTAGGAGTTGATCATCGAGGTCATGGCCACAAGTCCGGGAAGGAGGTATTCGAGATAGGTCCCCCCGGAAACCCTGACGCTTTTCCCCAACCCGAGTCCAAAAGCGAAAAGGTAAAGAAAGGGAACGAAAAGCGATGAGAAGAGATACCCCAAGCGGAAGAGCTTTCGCTTGAAAAGGAGCATCTCCCTCAAAAAGACAGGGTACCACTTCACCCCTCTATCCTTTCACCGGTGAGTTTGATAAAGACATCCTCCAGGTTCGACTTCCTTATCGTCACACTGTTGTTCATGCCCATGGCCACCCGATGGGCCTCTTCTCGGTCCTTACAGATCACCCACTCCATACTGCCATCCTCCCTCGAGAACTCCACCACGTACTCCCCCACCATCGCCTTTAAGTTCTTAGGGGTATCCAAGGCTATCAGCCTTCCCCTGGAGAGGATCCCCACCCTATCGCAGAGGATTTCGGCCTCCTCTATGTAGTGGGTGGTCAGCAATATCGTCCTTCCCTGGGCCTTGATCCGCCTTATCGTATCCCAGATCTCACGCCTTAGCTGGGGATCGAGGCCCACCGTCGGCTCATCGAGGAAGAGGATTGGGGGTTCAGGAAGCAGGGCCCTGGCGATGAGCAACCTCCTCTGCATCCCCCCGGATAGGCGCTCTACCGGTTCACCCCTTCTCTCCCATAGATCTACCATCTTGAGCCTATCCTCTATTTTCGACGGCAGATCCTTCACATTATGAAGCATCCCGTAAATAAGCATGTTCTCGTAAGCCGTAAGCTCTCTATCCAAATTGTTCTCTTGAGGGACAACTCCCATATGGGGCTTTACCAACTCCGGATGCTCCCTCACATCGATCCCCATGATAAAGGCCTTTCCCAATGAAGGCCTTGTGAGAGTGGTAAGGATTTTTATGGTTGTAGTCTTCCCAGCGCCATTGGGGCCGAGCAAACCAAAGACTTCTCCCCTTTTTACCTCAAATGTCACCGAATCAACGGCCCGAATCGATCCGTATTCTTTTACAAGGCCCTCGACCTCAATTGCACCTTTGGACATACCATCCTCATCCCATCTTGGGAAATGAAAGCCACATCCAATCCATAGACCTTTTTTATGTTCTCCTCCGTTATAACTTCATTGGGGCTCCCCCTTGCCACCACCTTCCCAGCGTTTAGAAGCAAGACTCGATCGGAAAAAAGGAGGGCAAGGTTCGGATCATGCAGTGTCATAAGGACTGCAAGCCCCTTTTCTTTCGCGATAGATTTCACCTTGGTCAATACCATTACCTGATTTCTAAAATCGAGATGGGCGGTGGGCTCATCGAGTAACATCACCGGAGCCTCCTGGGCGAGACAGCGAGCTATAAGCACCAGCTGCCTCTCCCCACCGCTGATCTTGGTGTAAGGCCTATCTGCCAATCTCTCTATTCCCAAGGCCTCCAGGGCGCGTCTGGCCGCCTCCTTATCCCGTCGAGAGGGAGAGGAGAGCAGTCCTATGTGGGCGACCCTCCCCAACAGGACCACATCGAAGACCGAGTAAGGGAAAGGAGGCTCATGATCCTGAGGGACGATGGCTACATTCTTCGCCACTTCTCCCCTTCCCATGACCTTGATCGATCTTCCATTGATGAAAACCTCTCCCCTTTGGGCCTCCCAGAGTCTCAGGATGCATTTGAGGAGAGTAGTCTTCCCAGAGCCATTGGGGCCGAGGATAACCGTTATCTCATGGGGCGATGCCTCAAACTCAATCCCTTTAAGGACCGGGCTGTCCTCACCCTTGTGCCAAAAATGTAGATCCCTTACTTCTATCATCTTCCCCAACTCTCTCTACCACCCTTTCTCATAAGGTAAATGAAAAAAGGGGCACCACATATCGCGGTTATTATCCCCACCGGGATATCAAAGCTTGTGAGGTTTCTCGCCAAGGTGTCAGCGAAGACCATAAAAGCCGCCCCCGCCGCCATCGACAGCGGCACAAGCTGCCTGTGGTCAGGACCTACCGTCATCCTGACCAGATGGGGGACCATCAACCCCACCCATCCGATGATCCCGCTTACAGAAACGGCAGAACCCACGGCCAGTGACGCCGAAGCCACAAAGATAATCCTATCCCTCTCCACATCGATCCCCAGGGCCTTGGCCTCCTCCTCCCCCATGGACATGGCGTTTAAGCGCCACCGCATAAGGTAAAGGGGGAAACAACCAATGGCTATGCCGAGGGAGGCCACCTTTACCGCTCCCCAGTCGGCGAGGCTGAAACTGCCCATAAGCCAATAAACGATGCTCGCCAGTTTATGGGGGTCAACCAGAAACTTCACGATGGAAACCATGGCGGTAAAAAAGGCAGATACCACAACTCCCGACAACACCAAGGGAAGCCTCGAAACCTCACCCTGGCTCCTCGCTATGGTGTATGTGACGAAGGTGGCAAAAAGGCTGAAGGTGAAGGCCGCAACCTGAACGGGAAGCTGTGGAAAGAAGGCGACCGAAAGCGCGCAGCCGAAGGCCGCACCTGCCGAAAGGCCGAGGATGTAGGGATCGACCAAGGGATTGCGGAATATCCCTTGCAAGGTCACCCCAGAGGCAGAAAGGGCGATTCCTACAACAGCAGACAGCACAATCCTCGGTAGCCTTATATCGAGCACGATCGCTTTCTCCGGTAGGTCTCCGAGATCGGAAAAGAGGGCTTTCAAAACGAGCATTGGAGGGATATCATAGGCCCCCAGAAAGAGGGCAGCCGCAGCAGCCAGAAAGGGTGATATCGCTATCAAAAAAAGGAGAAGTTTGCCTTTCTTCACGCCCATCTAATTGAATTCCTGGTCGAAGGGAATGCCGAAGACTTTTCTGTAAAAACTCCCTGCGAGACAACGCACACAGATATCGCTAAAGACCTCTGGATATGTCTCTTTGGCCATCCAAAGGGCCATCAGGGCGAGCCTGGGTGACCACGTGGACCAGGAGGGTGCCTTATAGACCCTCCTCTCTTTTATCGCCTTTACAACCGCCCATTGGGGGCTCTTGATTAAATCCTGAGGCCCGTACTTGGCGCTTCCCCAGATGAAGATCGTGTCAGGGTTCCAGACAACGATCTTCTCCAGTGAGACATCTACATGTTTTACCTTTATCTGCTGAGCGGGGTTTATCCCGCCTATCAGCCTTATAATATCGTGCTGTACGCCAATGCCCCCGTTTACCGTAGTGGGTCTTCCCCAGAGCCACAGGACCTTCCGCCTCTTTTCTTTTGGAATCCCCGAAACCCGTGACCTTATAAGGTCAAAGATGTCTTCCATTAAAGAAATTATCTCCTCACTCCTTCGTTCTTTCACAAACAGCCTGCCACATAATCTCACATTTTGATAGAGCTCTTTGAGGCTTTCTGGATAAACGGCGATTACCTTTAGACCCCTTTTCTCCATAAATTTCACAATTCCGGGTTTATAAATCCAAATAATCACCAAATCGGGCTCAAGCGCCATGATCGTTTCTATGTTGACATCCCCTCCGGTTCCCACCGGAGGGATCGTCCGCAATTGCTCGAACCTCTCGAGGAGCGTGTTCTCGAAGGCCCAGCGGTTGACCCCAACCACCCTGTCCCAGAGATCGAGGGCCGGGATGAACTCGTAAAGGGAGATGAGGACGGCGCGTTTCACCGGGACGGTGACCTCGATCTGCCTTCCGAGTTTGTCCTTTACAAGGACAGTGCTGGCCCCTGCTTGAGGGGCCAGAATTAATAGAAGGGCTATGATTAAGAAGGGCAGCCTCTTTTGCATCTAAAACTTGAGGGTGATCTCTCCGAAAAAGGTCCTCCCTGGAGCCTTGTAATAGGAATAGTAATCCTCATCAAAGAGGTTGTCCACCGATAACGAAACGGTAGCCCATTCAAATGGCTTCCAGGAAACCTTCGCATCCACCACAAAGAAGGGATCCCAGCTGCGGAAGACCTCGTCCACTGTATCGGAGTTGTCGTCTTTGCCGTAACGTTTGCTCACATAGCGTCCCGTAACGGTAAGCCCGAAGGGGCCGTAGGTCAGCTCCCCTCCCAAATTGGCCATATTTTTGGGAATGTGGGTCAGCCGTTTGCCTTCTATCTCCGGCTTAGCCGGATTATCCATTACCTTCGCCAGGGTGTAGGTGTAATTGGCGAAAAGCCTGAGGTATTTGCCCACCCTCTGTTCGAACTCCACCTCCACGCCTTTGGATTCTGCCTTTCCCGCATTCACCTTGCGGTAACGCCTGGGCTCAATCTCCGTGATATAGATCAGGTCATCCATCCAGTTGTAAAAGAAGGAAAACTTGAAAGACGACCCCTTCCATAACCCCTGCTCAACCCCGACCTCAAGGGAAGTGACCATCTCCGGATCGAGATCCGGGTTGCCCTCATAGACCCTTCCCCACGAACTCCAGGTCCTGTAAAGCTCGTAGATGCTCGGGGGCCTGAAGGCCCGGCCGATCGAACCTCTTACAGTAGTTTTTTCCAAAGGTCGCCAGACGAGGGAAAGCTTCGGGCTTATGGCCCAGCTGTCCCGCGAATCGTACTCCCTGTAACCGGTCCCTCCGATCTCGTTGCTCATCCCGTCATAGGTCCTCCACCAATCGAACCTCGCCCCACAGTAGGCGGTGAGGGTGGGCAGGATGGATATCTCGTCCTGCAGGAACAGGGCGAAGGCGATGTCCTTTCCGCGGCTTTTGTAGAGCAGCTCGGTCTTTGAGTCCTCATCGGTCCAGTCCGATAGCCTGTGCTTTTCGGTCTCGGCCTCGCCATGCCTGAAGGAGACCCCTCCGGTCAACAGATGCCTCTCCCCCAGAGGCAAAGAGATCTGCAGGTCGGCATAAAGGCCCAAGCTATCCGTCTCGTTTATCTCTCCGGGACCTTCTCCGGCAACAGTAGCCCCGCTTTTTGGAGAAATCCACCAATCCTCCTCATCCATCAGCGCTCCCGCGGTGAACTTGACAGAGGCACCCCAGAGGTCCCCAGCTTCGAGAGAAAGGGTGAAGTAATCCCTCACATCCAACCCCTCCCCTCCGAGGAACCTGTACTCCTTCAACCGTCCTCCCTCCCAAACCGGCTCCCCGGTGGTTGCATCCCGCAGGTAGGTGCGGGGGTCATCGTAGTCGTAGTGATGCCTCACCCTCATAAAGGAGAATCGCACTTCGGTCCCAGGGGTGAATTCGTAGGAAACCTTGAAGCTTGCCGCATCCTGCCAGCAGCCGTTCTTTCCCTTATCCCCGATTATGAACCTCGGGTTTCCCTGGGGATCGGTAGTGGGGATGGCCCCAACGGTCCCCGAAGGAACATACCTTGAGCTTACAACCACCGGATATGAGCGGTATCCCTCGGTCGATTTGTAGCCGTAACTGGCAAGGAGCCGCCATCCCTTCCATCGATCACCATAGGAGGCGTAACCGCTCCACAGATCGTGGCTGCCGTAGCCTCCCTTTAACGTCAACTCCCTCCTTTCGGGCATCCTGGTGATGATGTTGACCACCCCTCCCATGGCGTGGCCGCCATAAAGGGAGGAAAACGGCCCTCGTGCCACCTCGATCCGCTCTATCCCTTCAGGGATGAGCCCCTCCCAGTCAACACCGCCCGTATAAGGAGAATTGAGGGGGAGGCCGTCCAGTATCACCATTGTCCTCTGCCCCCCAGGGATCCCCCTGATGGCCACATGGGCCGTTGTCGTCATAAGGCCCTTGTCCCTCTTGTTGTAAACCCCTGGCAGGAGGTTCACTGCTTGATCCAAGGCCTGAATGTTTCTCCGTTCCACTTCTTCCTTCGTTACCACCGATACCGAAGCTGGCGCCTCGGCACGAAGTTTTTCCGTCCTTGTAGCTGTGACCACCACTTCTTCAAGCTCTACCTCTTCCAAGGCTGTCCCAACGGAAGGGCTGAATAGGAGAATCAACAATCCAAAGATCATTGCGATTCTCATTTTTCCCCTCCAATCCATTTGGTCAGGTTGCTCTCCCTCCCCCTCCTCCAAAAAAGGGAGGGAAGGGGGGAGGTGAGAATCTTCACCTCCCCACGCAGCGGGAAAGCTCAAAAGCTATTTTTGGAGCCATTCCATCTCGCCCAAACAAAAAAAGGGCCACAAAGACCTGAGCTTCTGCCCACCGAAGGCCTTCGTGGCCTTTATTCCTTCTTCAACTATTCTTTAACTAAACTCTATCTAAACCCTTCGTGGGCTTCCCAATCCCTTTTATAAATTAACGCCTTCTTCTTTGTCAAGCCACTGTATTGGTCCATAACCTTTGGCACTCGGGATGATTTTCGAGGAGCCATCTCACCGGAGGCTTCAAACCCAGGCTGTGGTGGGGAAGCACTGTGT
>CBEVRB010000025.1:0-18755 GCA_965552155.1 uncultured bacterium | reverse complement strand
TTTACTTTTTCGCAGAATTGATGAGGTGTTTTATACCACAAAAAGACGGGGGTGATAAAGGTCACATATGTCAGGAAAGAGGCTAAAGCGAAGGCCAAGGTCTCCCAAAAGAGCCTGTGGATTTTTCCCCGCCGTATGGCGAGCCCGAGATAAAGGCCTGAAGCGAGGAAGGAAGCACCGAGGAGAAGGGGCCAGAAAAGGGGTAAAGATTTGATGAGACAATAAAGGGGGAGTCCTAATCCCATGAGGATCGAAAGGATGGCGAGGAAACCCTCAGGGACAATTATGGCCTTTTTAGGCGAGGGGGGCCATCGCGGAGGAAGGCGTCCCATGCGATGGCGATCAACATTGAGAGGGCGGGATAAAGGGGCAGGATATACTCGTCCCTCTTGGCCCCGGCTATCCTCCCCGTAAGGGGGAGGGCTTAGCCCCTTTTGGCCCCTATAGCCCTGTCCTTCTCCTCCATCGGCGTGCCTTTATGTAAAAAAGGACGATGAGGAAGGAAAAAATTATGGTGAGTATCGCTATACGGTTAAGATAAGTGGACACCATCTCCTCATTGTTCCCCACCCAGTACCCCACGAGGGCCAGGATCACCACCCATATCCCCGCTCCAAAGGCCGTAAAGAGGCAGAAGAGGCAAAGGTTCATCCTCGCTACCCCTGCTGGGAGGGATATGTACTGGCGGATTCCAGGCAGGAGCCTCCCCACAAAGGTGGTTATGTGGCCGTGCTGGTCGAAGAAACGCTCTGCCTTCTGGAGGGCGCCCTGGCTCACCAGGAAGAATCGCCCGTATCTTTCGAAAAACGGCCTCCCCACCCTGAGGGAGATCCAGTAATTGAACAGTGCTCCGAGGAGGCTGCCGAGGATCCCGGAGAAGATGACCATACCGAGATCCATTTCGCCTTTTGCGGCCAGATATCCAGCAGGCGGTATGACCACCTCACTGGGGAAGGGGAAGAAGGAAGATTCCAGAAACATCAGGGCCACTATCCCGGGATATCCGAGCTGCCCACTGGTGCGGACGATCCATTCGATCAGGCTGTGGAGCATTTATCTCTTTACGGCTATTGCGAGTTTTGGATACTTTCCCTTCATCTTCTATTGCTTATCACAAATAATCTTCTATGGCCGATCCGCCCCTCAGCCACAATAAAAATCCTTTCTTTAAGCGAAGGGGACAATTTTTTGAAATGGCGTTTTTTGATTACACAAAGGGCTCTTCTTTCTAATTCAAGGAATTTCCTCAAATCGCCTTCCTCTTCAATCCTCACTATGGGATTTATGCCAGTGTAGTAATTTATGTCTGCTCCTTCCAGTTTATAAACTCCGAGGAGGTCCCCAGGCTTGAACGTCTCCACAATTTTTTGGGAGAGGGGACGGGCGGATTTGTATCTATTCACTTCGGGGAAGATTCGGAAGACTCCATAAATTTCAAGGAAGAAGACCATAGAGACGATGACAAAAAAGAGGGTTCCTTTTTTCTCCTTGCAATAGAGGAAAAGGCTGAGGAGGCCTCCTCCTGTAAAAATAGACGCAGTGAACAGTCCTACCTCTAAGGCATTTGAGAAGTAAGGTTGCCCAAACTTGATACTCATGAACGGTGAAGATAATCCCACGACAAGGGAGATGAGGATCAAAAGAAACAGAGGCCATAAGAGGAGCTTTGGCCATTTCTCTGAGCCCGCGAAGCACGCCCACACCCTTCCCACCATGATGGCCGCTGCCGGGTAAATGGGGAGGAGGTAAAGTTCCCTTTTGGCCTTCGCAAAGGAGAAGAAGAGAAACACGAGGGAGAACCAAAGCAGGAGGAGGGCGGTTTTCTCCTTTTCCTCTTTTAACCCATAATAGATGGCGGCAGGGAGGAAAGGGGTCCAGGGCAAAAAGTCTGCCGGGAAATTCAATAGATAATAGTAAAAGGGCCGTAGGTGTCCACGGGTCTTGAAGAAGGTGAGGGCCGTTTTCTCAAAAAGCAGTCCCTGCAGGTAGTCCTTCCCTGCAGCCAGGTAAGCGAGGTAGAGCCATCCCCCGATGATCGACATGAAGAGGGCAATTCCAGCGATATGGGCTAGATCCGCGAAGAACTTGCTCTCCTTCTTCCATAAGAAGTATCCGCCCACAGCGAGGAAGGGGACGATGACCGCCGGTTGAAGCTTTACCAGGAATCCTGTGGCCATGACGAGGTATGCGCCGATATAGCACAGCCACCGTCTTCCTCTCTCCCCTTTATAGCCGGTCCAGAACAGATAAATGGTCAGGGTGGTGAAGAAGGTGAGAGTTGCGTCTATGTTCGCCCTTCTGGCAAGCCAGAAGAATTCCCCTGAAGTAGCGAGCACCAAGGCGGAAAAAAGTCCCGTTCTTTCGTCAAAAAGCTCTTTAGAAAAGAAGAACGTGAGGATGAGAGTGAGGAGCCCAAAAAAGGCGGAAGGCAAACGGGCGGCAGCTTCGTTCATTTCTCTTAGGAGCTTCGCTGAGCCGGCGATCATCCAGAAGAAGAGGGGTGGTTTGTCATAATAAACCTCGCTGTTAAGGTGAGGGATTATCCACCCCTCCCCCTGAAGCATCTCCCTGGCTATCTGGGCGTAACGGGGCTCATCAGGGTTCCAGAGGTCCCATCCCCCGATGTTGGAGAAAAAAAGGAGACCTCCGAAGGCAACCAGTATGAGGAGGTAAAGGAAGGGGCGCATTTGCGCGTAAGGGAAGAGTTTCCTCACTCCCCTTCGGCTTTTACCAGTTCTTCGAACCTGAGATCCATCCCCAAGACACCAACTATTTCCTCCTCTTCGTTACGAACTGGAGCCGAAACTGTGATACATAAGGCACCCGTTATCCGAGAGGTGTAGAAATCTGTGACATGGACCTTCCCGGTCTTGAGGGGTTCAATGAACCACTCCCTATCGGAGAAGTCCTCGTCGCTTCCTATCGTCTCGTATTTGGCCCGATCCTCGGGACGGGTGATGTTCCTGGTGATCTTTTTGCCCTCCAGATTGACCACGTACAGGAACTGGATGAAGGGGTTCTCCTGCTCCACCTGCTCGAGCAGTCGCTCCTGTTTCTCCGGGTCCATGGAGCGGATATCGGGATGCTCCACCACCTTCTCTATCAGGCTTGCCGCCATATCGTAGGCCCTCTGTTTGATGAGATCAAAGTCGGAGACGAAGAGTTCGGGAAGGTACTTGCGCGCCTTCCTCTCCAGTTCCTCCGAGGATATGTCCGTAGTCCTTCCCTGGGCATACTGCTCTTTGACCCACTTGTAGATCTTTGCCACTCCCGGATGGCGCTTATCCACCCTTCTGTCCCCGGTGAGGGCAAAATAGGAGTTGATCCAGTGGGCGATCCCCGCGGTGCCCGATTTCTCGTTGATGGCTATGGTAATGGGCCTGTTGAGGATCTTCTCGGTATCAAAGGCACAGTAGATCCTCTCGTCCTTCAGTATCCCGTCGGCGTGGATCCCCGCCCGGGTGGTGTTGAACTCCGCTCCCACAAAGGGCTGATTCTTGGGGATCGGTTCCCCTATGACCTTTTCAAAGTAGTTTCTGATCTCGGTTATCACCGTGGTATCTATCCCCTTATGGTCACCGGTAAGGCTGATATATTCGAACACCAGCGCCTCGATGGGAGTGTTTCCGGTCCTCTCGCCAAAACCGAGCAACGTCCCGTTGACGGCGGAGCAACCGTAAAGCCAAGCCGTGGTGGCGTTGATCAGGGCTTTATAGAAATCGTTGTGCCCATGCCATTCGAGCTGCTCGGGGGGGAATCCCGCGTCGTCCACCAGGGCCCTTATCAACTTGGGCACGCTCCTTGGGAGGGATGCCCCCGGGTAAGGGACGCCGAGCCCTAAGGTATCGGCCAAACGGATCTTTACGGGGATATCGCTTTCCTCCGAAAGCCTCAGCAGCTCCTGGGCAAGGGGGACAACGAAGCCATAGATGTCCGCCCTGGTTATGTCCTCAAAGTGACACCGGGGCCTTATCCCCTCCTCAAGGGCCGCTTCCACTATCCTCAGGTAATCTATCATCGCCGCCCGGCGGTTCTTCCCCAATTTCAAAAAGATATGGTAATCGGAGACCGAGGTGAGGATCCCGGTCTCCTTCAGGCCCATCGCCTTCACCAGCTTGAAATCCTCCTTGTTGGCCCTTATCCAACCGGTGATCTCCGGATAAGGATATCCCCTTTCCAGACACCTCTCCACCGCCTCCCTGTCCTTATCGGTGTAGAGAAAGAACTCCGTCTGTCTGATGACCCCTCCCTTTCCGCCCAGGCGGTAAAGCATGTCGAAGAGATCCACTATTTGCTGTACGGTATAGGGGGGACGGGCCTGCTGGCCGTCCCTGAAGGTGGTATCGGTGATGAAGATATCGTCGGGAGGATCGATGAGCTCCACCCGATGGTCGAATTCCACCCGGCAGACCTCTTCATAGGGAAAGATCTCCTTGAAGAGATGGGGTTCGTCAACGTCCTGAAGCTGGTAGCGCTGGCGCCTCTTCTTGTTGCGGCCCAGAAACCCTCCGATGTTCCTCCTCATCGTTATCATCCTAAACTCCTTGAAGTTTTTGTTAACTTAACACAAGTTTTAAGGGAAAAGAAGAGCCTACGGTTTTCTAACACTACAACCGGCACAGCTTGTGGCCGTACAGCCTGTACATTCTCCCACGGAGGAACGGAGCCTTCCGTCAGAGGAAGAGGCACAGAGGGAGATCTGTTGCCGTACCTCATCGCTGCCACAGTGAGGGCAGCGGATCCCATCCCTTTCCCTCGCGGACAGGATCAATTTCTCAAATTCCTTCTCGCAGCGAGCGCAAAGGAACTCATAAATGGGCATCTCGTCTTGCTCCTTTTGCAGATTTTGATGCCTGAGCGGCCAGCTCTAAAGCCCTTTTGGAGAGCTTCTCCCTTCTCTCCTCAGCCAGTTCCCTCCCCATTTTGAGACATATCTCCCCCATCCTCTCCAGATATTTGGACCTTCCCCTTACCCCCTTAGAGATCTCCATCGCCCTCTTAAAAGAGGAAAGGCTTGACCGGTATCTGTTCTTTAGGAAGGCATCCACCCCTTTGGCATAAAGGTAGAGGAAAAAGAGGGTGGTCCTTTCGCCGCCGTTGTGCCGGAAGGCCTTCTTTAGAAAGTCCATTGCCATTTCATACTGTCCGCTCTCCAGCAGTCCCTCTGCCCCCTTCCGGTATGCTTCTCCTAATCCCTTCGGGAAGAGACGACGCAGGATGTCTTCAAGCCCCTTCTTCCCATACGTCTTCCTTAAGAGGGGGAGCCTCTGGAGGAGGAACCTGAGGAAGAGGGGGTTATCCTCAATATATTTGGGAAGGGAGGCCTTCAACCTGAGGGCGATGTCCTCAAAAAGCCGCTTCATCTCCAAGAGTCCGTCCTTCAATCCCCTTTCCGCCCTCTTCCCTATCTTGGCGAATTCTTCCAGTAGATTTTCGTCTCCGTGCACTTTATCGCTGAGCTCTATGAACCTGGGCCTGTAGACCTCGAGTTGATAGAGGTTTTCCCTCACTTTCATCGCCTCATGAAAGATGGAACCGATGGCCAGATCAAGAAGCCTCTCTTCATCATTACATGGATCATTGCCTGGATAGCGAAACAGGACATGGGAGGTCTCCTTCAGGTTGAAGAGGGGTAGATAGGGGTCCTTATCGTCTATGAACCGGCTTACCTCATGAAAGGTAAGCCCTCCTTTCTGGTATTTCGCATAAAGTTCCTTGAACTGGGCCCAGGAGAGCAGGAAGTCCCTGACCAGCTCCAGGATCTTCCAGTCTCTGTCCCTATGTCCTTTGGGTTGCTTCTCCTGCCCCCTTTCCATAGGCCTCCCTCGCCTTATCCACCTCTCCCATCCGCTCGTAGGTCTTCCCCAGCTGGTTGTATACCTCCGCATACCTCTTTTCCGGAAGGCCCTTTATCAGGAGGGCTTTCTGCAGAAAGGGGATCCCTTTCTCCGGCTCTCCCTTTTCCCTGTAGCAGACCCCGAGCATGAGGTAGGAGTCGAACTCGAGGGAAGGGTCGTTCATGACGATCTTGAACTCGTCTATGGCTTTCTCATAAAGGCCCATCTCCATAAAGGCCACTCCCAGATTGTAATGGGTCTGATAGTCATCCTTTTCCACCTGAACGCTTAGCTGTTCCTCTATCTCCTTCATCAGGTCCTTCATGATCGCCTTTTTCCCTTCGACCTCTTCCCCCTTCGACCTTCTCTCCTTTTCTTTCTTCTCTATCTTTCGGATCTTCTCCTCTGCCCGATATTCATGGGGTGCCCTTTCCAGGACCTTTTTGTACTGTATTTTTGCCTCTCCAAGGAGCCCCCTTTTCATGTAAAGGTCCCCGAGTTTGTAATAGACGTCCAAATAATCTGGATTCAATACCAGGATTTTTTTATAGATAGAGATGGCCTTCAGGTCCATTTCCTGCTTGAGATACTGCTGGGCGATCTCGAGGAGCTCGCCCGTTGCCCGATCCTTATCTCCAGCCTTTATGTAAAGATCAGCCAGCCTCAGACGGGCCTTAAGGTCCTCAGGACGCGCCTTAAGGAGTTTCTCATACTCCTTTATGGTCTTCTTTATCCCCTTAGAAGACAATCTCTTGGGAAAAAGGGAAAACCTCACCTCTTTCCCTCGCGGGAGCTGTTCAGCAACAGGGCCAGAAACATTGACTTGTCCTACATTTTCGCCGCAAATGACCTGCTTGTCAAGGGATCTCAATACCTTGTTTTTTTATTAAAAAAAATGTATATAAAATTACGATGTGGAGAGAAGAACTGCGATCTATTAGAGGGGTGAAGGAAGTCCTTCTCTTCGGGCGGTCGGGAGAGATCCTGGGAGGGGAGGCCCGCGAGGACGTGAGGAGGATAGGGAAAGGGGTAGCCCTTTCCTTTGAATTTCTGCGGAAGGGAGAGAAAGGAATCGACTTCCTGGAGTTCGTCTTTGAGGGGGAGAGGTTGGTGGTTACGGAAGGCGAGGGCTTCTACTTGGCCGTAAGGTGTGGAGAGGAGACGGATCTTCCGATGTTAAAGATATCGATGAACGTGGCAAAATCCCAGATAAAGGGAGACAAGGGATTGATGAGGGCGATAAGGAGGGACAGGGGCTTTGACGAAGGGGCCCTGGAGGAGGTCCCCATACTCATGGAAATCTGGCATAGAGGGGAATAATCCTTTCCCCAAAGGAGAGGACGATGGCCGACGTGTTCTCAGGCAACCTTGTCCATTTCAAGTTGATAGATGTGCTGAGGCTCCTTTCTTCCGAAAGGAAGACGGGTGTCTTGGAGGTGGTGAAGGGGACAGAGCGGGGGGAGATTTACCTGGAAGGGGGGAGGATTGTCCACGCCACCTCCAGGGACGGGGTGGGGGAAGAGGCCTTCTTCAAGTTGATTACCTGGCTCGAAGGCAACTTCACCTTCTTCCCCGATGCGGCGACTGAAGAGAGGACGATAGAGAGGAACACACTCGAGATGCTTGAGGAGGGAAGTGAATATATGAAGGAGTGGAACGAGATAAAGGAAGTGATCCCCTCCCAGGATATCGTGTTTAAGCTCTCCTCAGGGGGGGTATCGGAAGAGGTAACGTTGAGACCCGAGGAATGGGCGGTTCTTTCTCAGATAGATGGGGAGCGGACGGTGGGCGAGATAGCCCAATTGACCGGCAAGGACGAGTATCAGACCGCTAAGGTGATGTTTAACCTCTTTCTGAAAGGGCTCATAGAGATCGCCGCAGAACCGAAACGGCGGGCGAGGAGGATCCTGAACTCCAACTTCCTTGACCTCCTGGAGGCGAGATTTAAAGAAGTGATGGGGCCGATAGCCTCCTTTCTGATGGAGGAGATGATCGCAGAGCTGGGAGAGAAGAGAGAGGCCTTTCCCGCGGAAAAGGCAGCGGCCTTAGTGGAGCGCATGAGTGCCCAGATAACCGACGAGGAGCAACGGGTGGAATTTCAGCAGTCGGCCCTAAAGGTGCTGCGGGAGTATTCGTGATCCTTTGTTTAAGGCATCTCCCATGCGACAAAAACTCCAGGGGAAAGTCCTGATAGTCGACGATGAGGAGGCCCTCACCTGGACGATGATGAGGGCCTTGCTGAAGCAGGCCAATGGCTATGAGGTGATGGTGGCCAACAGTGGCCAGGAGGCCCTCGAGATCCTCGAGAGGAATCCCATCGATGTGGTGGTAAGCGATGTGAGGATGCCCGATATAGATGGCCTTCAGCTCCTTTCGGAGATCAAGAAGAGATATCCCCAGACCAAGGTCATCCTCATGACCGCTTACGGCTCCCCAGAGATGAGGAAGGAGGCGAGCAGGCGGGGGTCCATCTTTTACATTGAGAAGCCCTTCGAGATAGATCGCCTCAACGAGCTTATTCGCAGGGCCCTTGCCAAGGAGGGGAGGGGGTTTGCAGGGGAGATCCTCAACCTACAACTGGTGGACATCCTGCAGATGGGCTGCCTCGGGAAGTTCACCATGGCCTTGGTGGTGACCCAGGGAGATCAGGAGGGGATAATATATATCGATAACGGGGAGATAGTCCACGCCGAAGTTGACGGGATGGAAGGGGAGGAAGCATTTTTCACCATCCTCGACTGGGAGGAGGGGAGATTTGTTTCCCACTCTGGTGTCCTGCCTCCCAAGAAGACCATAACGATGCCCTGGGAGCGCCTTCTGCTTGAGGGAGTGAGGAGGAAGGACGAGGAGTTACAAAGGGCAAAGGAGGAGATTCGGATCAAGGGGGCACCTCCTCATCAGGAGGAACCGCGGGAGGGCAATATCGCGGAGGTGGTAAAGGCCAAGGTGAGGGAGTTGAAGGGCCTCAGAGGATACGATGGGGTGATATGGACGGATGATAGGGGAGAAGAGGTCATCGTTGATGCTGCGGATGAAGAAGGGATGGATATCCGTCTGTCTCCCTTTCTCTGTATCGTGGGGGAATGGATCAGCGATTCTTTGGAGGCCCCTCTCCTTCGGGTGCACCTGAGTTCCTGGGGAGGGGAGGGAGGGGTGATATTGAGGTTCAGGCCCTATTCCCTGATGATAAAGTTGAAAGGAGTGGCAGCGGACGAATTCCTTCGATGGGGCGGGAGGGTGGTGGAAGGGCTTTTCACAAAGCTGAAGGAACTAAAGAAGGAGGGATGAGATGATACTTCCAAAAGGGAAAGGGATGTATGAGAACTTGAGGACATCCTTTGTGGATTTGAACAACATGCTCTTGGCGCTAAAAGAGGAGGACTTTACCGGCTACATCCACCTTTCCTTCTGGGACTATGAAGGTGTCCTGTTTCTCGAAAGCGGCGAAGTGGTAAATGCGATAGAGGAAAGCAAAGAGGGACGCAGAGGGGGAGAGGAGGCGGTCGGCAACATCCTTCATCAGGCCAAGATGAACAAGGACGGAAAGATCGACGTATATGTCTTGCCTTCAGAGATGATAACCCTCTTCGCCAGCACCATAACCCAGGAGGCCCTCTACAAGGACCTCTCTTCGGATTTCACCAGCCTCGATAAGCTGATAGAGAAGCTGAGGAAGGAGGGCCACACGGGCTATGTGGAGATAAGCTTCTTTAACGGGAAGGGAGGGGGGATAATCTTCTTCCAGGACGGTGACGTGATCGAGGCGATGGTGGGGATGGAAGGGGAGGAGATCATCTCAGGGCAGGAGAACCTGGATAAGATCGTGGAGAAGGCCCAGAACGCAGGGGCTTATTTCAACGTTTATCGGTCAAGTTTTGAAGAGCCCAGGCCCCCTCTTACTGAGACGGTCCAAGAGAGGGACATGGAGACGGCCATCGCGCTGGTGGAGGAGATCATGAAGGATGCCGAGAGGGTGCTCGACTCCATGGCCAAGGGGAAAGGGGCTTTTGTCGAGAGCTTCAGGAGGGCGCAGCTTGACATCTCGGAGAAATATCCGTTCCTCGACCCCTTCGTCGGTGAGTTCGAGTACAAGGATGGAAAGCTCCGGTTTCTCGGTGATGTCCCGGTCAGAGAATTCATAAAAGGGGTGGGAGAATGCCTCGATCTCGCCTTGGAGAAGATGCCTATAAGGGCCTCAAAGGGTGACATCTACAATAAGATAAGGCCGGTCCTGGAAAGCACAGTGGAGAAATACGAGGAGGTGAGGGACCGGTGGGACCTGAAGGCCCTCTTGCCCAACCTTTTCCCATAGAGGGATTTTTTCTTTACAAATGATCTATATAATGCTATAAGTTCCCCTGAAAAAGGAGGAAAGGGATGGATGTCGTGTTAAACGATCAGGACCTTATAAGGATAGAGAGGTGTTTAAACAGGATGCTCGCCACCTCAGGGGCTCACTGCGCTCTCCTGATCGATAGATCTGGACAGCTCATCGCCTCCAGCGGCGATCCCTCCACCCTGGATGTAGTAGCCCTCTCCGCCCTGACAGCGGCCAACTTCGGGGCCACCGCTGAGATAGCTCGCCTCCTCGGAGAGGAGGAGTTTTCCCTTCTGTTCCACAAGGGGAAGAACGAAAACGTCCATTTTTCCAAGATCGGAGATGAATTCATCATGGTGGTCCTCTTCGATGATCGGACCACCTTGGGGTTAGTGCGCCTGCGTACCGAAAAGGTAGTAAAAGAATTGCAGGAAATATTTGAGGGGATCGGGGCTGAAGCAAAGAGTGAGAGAGAATAGCTGATTCATGGCCTTCATAAATTTCTCCGCTGGTGAGATACAATGTAAGATCGTTTATTACGGTCCGGGATTGGGGGGGAAGACCACAAACCTCAAATATATCTACGATCGGACCTCAGAGAAGGTGAGGGGGCAGATGATCTCTATAGACACCAAAGGGGATCGTACGCTGTTTTTCGATTTCCTCCCCCTTGATCTCGGGACCATCAGGGACTTCAAGATAAGGGTTCAGCTTTATACCGTTCCGGGGCAGGTCCATTACGAGGCCACGAGGAAATTGGTCCTCAGGGGAGTGGACGGGGTAGTCTTCGTGGCTGATTCAATGAGGATTCAGAGGGAGAAGAACGTGGAGAGCCTCCAGAACCTGGAGGAGAACCTGAGGGAGAAGGGACTGGATATTAGGACCATTCCCTTAGTGCTTCAGTACAATAAAAGGGACCTTGAAGGGACAAATATTCCCATCTTGAGTATCGAGGAGATGGAAAGGGATCTGAATTCTTTCCTGAAGGTACCTGCCTTTCCCGCCAGTGCCCTCAAAGGAGAGGGCGTCTTTGAGACCCTCAGGGAGATCAGCAAACGGGTGGTGAAGGATGTGGCACGAAAAGTGCTAATAAAAATGAGGTAGCGAGATGGCCGAGAAGGACCTGAAGGACATAGACTTGGAGAAGCTCGATCAGGAGATCGAGAAGGCGATAGATAGGATCTTTGTCGAGAAGGAGATGGCCAAAAAGGAGGGGGAGGAACCTGCAATTGTCCCTTCCGCAGGGGCGAAGGAGCGAGAGATCCCCTCCGTTCCCGGCGAGACCGATTTCCAGAAGAAGCTCGAGGAGATAGAAGCTCAGCTGCTCACCATAGAGTGGGAGATGAATCCCCTGAACATCCGCAAGGGGATGGAACTCACCGCCAAATTGATGAGTCATCCCCTCTGCGCTGATGAGATGGCCGATGCGCTTGATCTCCTGCATAAGACCCTCCACGAGTTTAGCGAAAACGAGGGGACCGTTACCCCTGCCAGCATCAAGTTCTTGCAGGATCTGTGGGGGTTTATAAAGGGATCAGCGGAGGGGAAAGGGGAAGGTGATGGCAAGGGGGCCGTGGCCCAATTAAGGAAGGCCTTTTATGAGGTCTTCGGAATCGAGGAGGCGCTTGTGGAAGAGGAGAAAGGGGAAGAAAGGGCCCTAGAGGCCCCGGAAAGGTGGGAGAGGTTTGAGGAACTGATGGTCGATCACATTCGGCGGCTTCAGCGCTTGAGGAAACTGGTCGATGAGGAGATAAAGGAGATCAGGAGGGACTGGCGGAGGATATTGAGCGAGTGGAGGAGGGCCGAGAGGAAGGAAGTGAGCTTGCTGAAAATAGGGGAGGAGTTTTACGCCATCCCATCCTCACAGCTGCTCAGATCCCTCCCCCTCCAGAGGGAGATGGCCGATGCCTTCCTTCGCTCAGGGGAGGTTAAGTTGAAGGATGCAACCGTCTCTCTCCTTTACTTAAAGGGAGAAGAGGGAGAGGAGCTGTTCCCCCTCGGTTTTAAACCGGTTCTGGTCTTCCTGAAGATAGGGGATGAGATAAGGGGAATCGTGGTGGATGAGGTACTTCCCCAGATCGAGATGGAGTTCTTCCCGCTCCTGCATCCCACAGAGTTTATTGCCGGATGGGGAGAATGGGAGGGCAAGGAGGTAAAACTTTTTGAATTGAAAGGGGATAAAATTTGACAATAAGAGTATTTTTGGTATAATTCTAACTAAAAAAGGGATGGTCTGAGATGGCCAAGAAGGGGAGATCGGTAGTAGGATTGGACATAGGGACGAGCAGCGTTAAGCTGGTAGAGCTCAAGGAGACGGGGAAGGGGATCCAGCTCAGCAAAGCGGGGATCATGCCATTGCCTCCGGAGGCGATCGTCGAGAGGAGCATAATGGATGCGAGCACGGTGGTCCTCACCATAAAGGACCTCCTCTCCTCTCAGAAGGTGAGGAAGAAGGACGTGGCCATCTCGCTGGCAGGTCACGCGGTGATCATAAAGAAGGTCAACATGCCAAAGATGACGGGAAAGGAACTGGAGGAAAATATCCTTGTGGAGGCGGAGCGTTATATTCCCTTTGAGATGAGCGAGGTGAACGTGGACTTCTCCGTCCTCTCCTCCCCAGAGGAGGGAGACATGATGGAGGTGCTTCTGGTGGCGGCCAAAAGAGACCTGATCGAGGACTACTCTTCCGTGGTGAGGGAGGCGGGGCTTAATCCGGTGATAGTGGATGTAGACGTCTTCGCCCTCCAGAACGCCTTTGAACTCAACTACCCCATGGAAGTGGGAGATATGGTGGTCCTCTGTGATATAGGGGCGAGCATGATGAACCTGAACATCGTGAAGGATGGCAAGTCTCTCTTCACGCGAGATATATCCATTGGAGGAAATCTCTACTCCGAGGAGCTCCAGAAGGAGATAGGGGTGAACTTTGAGGAGGCCGAAAGGATGAAGATGGGCCATCTCCCCGAAGGGGTGACCCCCCAGATGGTGGAAAGGGTGATGAGCCGCGTCTCCAGCACGGTGGCCATGGAGATAGCGAAGTCCATAGATTTCTTTGTCGCCACCTTCCCCGAGGAGAGGATCGCCCGTCTCTACCTGACGGGGGGCTGTGCAAAGATCCCCTCTCTTAAGGGGGCGATAGAGGAACGGTTGAACATCTCCGTTGAGATATTCAACCCCTTCAACGTGATTGAGAGCGACCCGCGCGTCTTCAGTCCCGATTATCTTGAGGAGATTGCTCCCTTTATGAGTGTGGGGGTAGGATTAGCGATAAGGAAGGTGTAAGCCATGATAGAGATAAATCTACTGCCCGTCAGGGAAGCTCGGAGAAGGGAGAGGGTAAGGTTCCAGATTTCCGTTTTCATCCTCTCCCTGCTCTTGGTCTTCGCCATCATTGCCTATCTGAAGTGGAACATAAACCTGAGGGAGCGGGAAGTGGACGCTCAGATCGCTACCGTTAAAGCGGAACTCCGGAAGCTCGATAAGGTAATAAGGGACATAAATAGGATAAAGAAGGAAAAGGAGAAGCTCGAGAAGAAGATCCAGATCATAGGGAACTTGGAGCGGGGAAGGATGGGGGCGGCGATGGTGATGGACGAGATCAGCAGGAGGGTCCCCGAGAAGGTATGGCTGGAGAAGATGAGCAAAAACGGAAGGTCCCTGAAGTTGGAGGGGATTGCGCTGGATGAGGAGACCATCGCTAACTTCATGACCTCCTTAGAGAAGTCAAAGTACATCAAATCGGTGGAACTGGAGGTCACTGAGAGAATCGAAAGCGGCGGGGTGAAGCTTAAGAAGTTCAGTCTTCGTTGCGTCACAACGATATAGGGGGGAGAGATGGCGCTGTCGGTCGATAGTATCCTCAAACTCCCTGCACCGAAAAAGGTGGCCCTGTTGATCGTTTTTCTCCTGGTGATATTGGGAGTTTATTGGTTCGCCTTTTATCGTCCTCAACTGGAAAGGGTTCGACGAAAGGAGGCCAAGCTTAACGACCTGATCAGGGAGAGGAACACGAAGAGGGAGCTGGCCAAGGACTACGAGAAGTACAAGGCCGAGTTGAAGACCATAAAGGCGAGGCTTAAGGAAGTGATGGCCAAGCTTCCGGAGAAGAAAGAGATCCCCCACTTGCTCAAGAGCATCGCCAACATCGGTAAGGCCTCAGGCCTCGACATCCTGCTTTTCAAGCCGAAGGGGGAGGAACGGAAGGAGTTTTACGCCCGTGTTCCCTTTGAACTGAAGTTCTTGGGAAGGTATCATCAGATCGGGTTTTTCTTTTACAGCATAGCGAAACTCCCGCGGATAATCACGGCGGAGAACTTCACCATTGAGAGACCCCAGGGGAGGGGAGAAAAGGGGATACTGCAGGTGACCTGTACTGCTTCCACCTATCGGTACGTGGAGGCCCCTCCTCCCCAGAAGAAACCAGAGAGGGGAAGAAGAAGGCGATGAGAGTTCAGCTCCATGGAGGCGAGGATGATTAGAAGGTTTCTGGTATTTTTGGTGATCGGTTTGATGATCTTTGCTGGATGTGAAAGGCTGCCCTTGCCCTTTGGAAAGAAGAAGAAACAATCCTCTCAGAAGATACAGATAAAGGTGCGGAAGAAGTTCAGGCCCATCGTCAAAAAGGCGGAAAAGAAGGAGGGGGTGAAGGAGGAGAGGGAACCTCTCTATGTATACGATCCCACCGGTAAGAGGGATCCTTTCGCTCCCTTCCTGGCGGTGCAAGAGCCGGTGGTGCCTGAGGGGGTCAAGGTGAGTCCTCTTCAGAAATATGACCTCAGCCAGTTGAAGCTCGTGGCCATTCTTGTAGGAGGTGGTGAGGAGAGGGCGATGGTGGAGGACTCGGAGGGGAAGGGTTACATAATCAAGAAGGGGACGTACATCGGAAAGAACTTTGGCAAAGTAAAGGCGATAACTAAGGACGGAGTGGTCATAGAGGAGAGATACAGGGATTATCTTGGTCGGGTAAAGATCAAGGAGATCGTCTTAAAAGTGCACACTGTTGAAGAGCAGGAGGAGAAGAGACCATGAATTTCTTCTGGAAGGTTCAAGGAGGAAAAAGAGGGGGAAAGGTGCTTTTCGTTGGAGGGATTATCTTCCTTGCAATCTATCTGCTGTTCACCCCTTCTGGTTTTTCCAAGCCCGCCTCGCAGCTCAATGGGATATCCATCAGGGAAGAGGGCGGTCTGATAGAGGTCTTATTGAAGGCCGATGGGGAGATAGCGGAGTATAAAGAGCTCAAGTTTTCCGATCCCCCTCGTTTGGCGCTGGATCTCATCGGGATAAGGAGTGCGGTCAAGGACCAGATCATCCCCTTTGATGGTCCGTTTTTGAAGCGGGTCCGTTTGGGGGTGCATCCTGACAAGGTAAGGGTGGTCCTGGATCTCAGCGGAGGATTTCCGCCTTACGTCATCGAGAAGACCGAAGGTGGCCTCAGCATCTATCTGGGGAGGAAGGAGGTCGCCCGAGGTGAAAAGCCCCTCTGGGTGAAGGAGTTCGGCTTCAAACAGTTGCCGCTCACCTCGAGGATTTTCATCAAGACGGGCAAGTGGGTCAAGTACCACACAGAGAAGAAGGATAACGAGATGATCTTTAAGGCGGAGGGGGTATTTTTCCCCAAGCGCTTTCTTCGCCCCCTTGATACCAGGGAGTTCAATTCTCCCGTGGACTGGGTGATTCCCATAAACGTGCGCAAGGGACCTTTCAAGGGGATAAAGGTAGTGGTCAAGCTGGAGGAAAAGGTCCCCTACCAGGTGGTTCAGAAGGATGGGACGATCTATCTCGACTTTGAGAGGACGGGGAAGTTTGCCGCCCGGGAGAAGCCCAAGCCGGTGAAGATAGTGGTAAAGAAGCCCGCCGAGGTGAAAAAACGGGTGGCTAAGGCGCCTGCTTCCGCCTCTCCTATCGAAAGGCTTCTTGCAGGGGAGAAGGTCTACACCGGAAAGAGGGTGACGCTCGACTTCAAGGACGCCGATATAGATAACGTCCTTCGCCTCTTTGCCGACATCAGCGGAATAAATATCCTGGTCACCGAGGACGTCAAGGGGAAGGTGACCATCAGGCTCAAGGATGTCCCATGGGATCAGGCCCTTGACATAATCCTTGCCACCCACAATCTGGGGATGGAGCGGGTCGGCAATGTGATCCGCATCTCCACCCTCGAGAGGCTGCGGAAGGAGAGGGAAGCGCGGCTTAAGGTGGAGAAGGCGAAGGAGAAGCTCGAGCCGCTGACAACGGAGCTCATCCCCGTAAGTTACGGAAAGGCATCGGATCTGGCCCCGAAGGTGAAGGATATCCTGAGCCCGCGGGGCAGTGTCACCATCGACGAGAGGACCAACACCCTTATCGTGAAGGACGTGAAGGAGAACGTGGAGAAGGCCAAGGATCTGGTGAGGAGGCTCGACACCCAGACCCCTCAGGTTCTGATCGAGGCGAAGATCGTGGAGGCGAGGACGGACTTCGTCAGGGAACTGGGTATTAGGTGGGGCGGTAGATATTATAGCGAACGCGCAGGCGAATACAATGAGGTCAGCGGGGGGATAGCTCCCACTACCGGTACCGGCGGCAACTGGGTGGTGGACCTCCCTGCGAGCGTGGGAACTGGTTCGGGAGGGGCAATAGATTTTCTCATCGGTAACCTGATGAATACCCGCTACTTCGAGATCCAGCTCTCGGCGATGGAAAATAATGGTCTGGGTAGGATTATCTCCAGCCCCCGGATTACCACCCTCGACCATAAGGAGGCCTATATCGAGCAGGGCGTGAGGATCCCCTATCTCAAGCTCACCGCTGAGGGGACCGTATCCACGGAGTTCCTCGATGCCACCCTGAAGCTTACCGTGACGCCTCACGTGACGGCCGATGGCCACATAAGGATGGAGATCGAGTGTTCGAGGGAGAGCCCCGACTGGTCGCGCATGGTCCAGGGTGAGCCCACGATAAACAAGAGCAAGGCGAAGACAGAGGTGATGTCGAAGAACGGTGAAGTGGTGGTGATAGGGGGGATATATGAGTTTACGGGAAGCGAGCGGACGAGTGGGGTGCCCGGCCTGAAGGATGTCCCCCTTCTCGGATGGCTTTTCAAGACCAAACACAATGAAAAAGAGAAGAGGGAGCTTCTGATCTTCATCATGCCTCGCATTGTGCAACCACGCCAGGTGACAGCAGGCTGAGGAAGGGCGCCTGGGAGCTGGTGGTCTGCTTCAGGAAGAGGATTTTACTCTTAATAGGTGTAAGCCTTCTTTCCCTTTTCTTTCCGAGAGGATCTCTTTCCCAGGTCAAGGAGGTCAGAGGGATAAGGTTCTGGGCAAGCCCGGACTATGTGCGGGTGGTGGCCGACCTTGAGGGCGAGGTTTCCTATAAGGCCAATTTTCTGCGCAAGGATCCCAAGACCGGAAAGAGCGCTCGCCTTTTCGTGGACCTTTCCCCTGCCCGCCTATCTTCCAGGGTTCCTTCTTCGCTGTCTGTAAAGAAGGGGCTCATTTACAGAATAAGGGTAGGGCAGCATGATGCCGATACGGTGAGGGTCGTCCTTGACCTGAAGGAGGAGGTGAGCTTTGACCTCTTCTCCCTCACCCATCCCTTCAGGGTCGTGGTGGATCTGTACCGTTCGGGGAAGGTGAGGACGGCGCGAAGAAGGCCCTTCAGGGTAATCATCGACCCGGGGCACGGGGGACATGATCCAGGGGCCATAGGGCCTACAGGATTGAAGGAGAAGACGGTGGTCCTCAAGATAGCCAAGAGGCTTGCGGCTAAGATCAGGAGGGAACTGGGATGGGAGGCGATCCTCACCCGGAAGGATGACCGTTATCTCTCCCTTGAGGAAAGGACGGCCATCGCTAACGTGAAGAGGGGGGACCTCTTTCTTTCCATCCACACCAATGCCTCCCGGAGCAGGCTGGCAAGGGGAATCGAGACGTACTTCCTCAACTTCACGACGGACAAGTACGCCCTGAGGCTGGCGGCCCGAGAGAATAACCTCCCTCCAGAGAGGATCAGTGCACTTCAGCTCATCCTTTATGACTTGATGTTGAGCGCAAAGGTGGATGAGTCGAGCAGGTTTGCCCGCTATCTGCACAGAGGGCTCATTCGGACCCTGCGCAGGAGGTATCGGGTCAGGGATTTAGGAGTGAAACAGGCGCCCTTTCTGGTCCTTATAGGGGCGAAGATGCCTTCGGTGCTGGTGGAGGTTTCCTTTATCAGCAATCCATGGGAGGAAAAGAGGTTGAGGGACGATCGGTACCTCTCGAGCATCGCCCAGGGCCTCCTTCAGGGCTTAAGGAGCTATGTGAAGCGCAGAAGGATGCTCGCCGACTTCTACCCGCCCTCCCACTTCAGCGCCCGAAGCTCCAACTGAAGCCTCTTCATACCGTTCCATTCCTCGAGGCTGGGGGAAAAGGCCACCTTGGCCTTGGGGGGGATACTCTCGCGGAGTTCTCCCATCCCGAACCCTATCACCTCAAAGGCCTTCCTCTCGTCCCTTACCCTCAGTTTCAGGCTCTCCTTCCCCACGGCTTTTGCCTCCTCTATGGTCAGGTCATAACGGGAAGAGAGGAGGGGTCGAGGATTGGCCGGGCCATGGGGGGCGAGGAGGGGCAGGTTCT
>CBEVRB010000024.1:0-19593 GCA_965552155.1 uncultured bacterium | reverse complement strand
CTCCGCACTAAGGCTGAGCTTGATGATCACATCAAGCCCATCTACGCCTTCAGTGAAAAAGAGACAAGGGCCTTCGAACCAAAGGAACAATTCATACAGGGGGTTCAAATTAGCTGGGAAGGGGCTTCTCCAAAGATGGCCTCTAAGATGGTGGAGGCCTTAGGCCTCTTTGTGAAGGATGCGATAGAGCAGAAGATGCTGGAGATGTACGTTACGGAGACCCATAAGGAGCTTTATAGAATGGTCAATGAGTTGGAGAGTAAGTTGGCTGACCTCAAGTTTTCCCTATCGCAGAACGAGAGAAAGTTGAGAGACCTACAAAGGATAGCCAGGGAGTTCCCTCAGGCTGAAGGAACCGCAGGGAGGGAAGTGGTTTCGGTCGAGAAGGGTGGACATCGTTATCTCCCTCCTTCCACTCAGATGGTGGCTACACAGGTAGTGATTTCAGAAAATAGGCTGAACATCAGGGATACGGAGAGGCAACTAAAGATCAACCGGCTTAAGCTTGAACTCTTTCAGGCGTTCAAAGGGGCCTTGGGAGATGAGGCAAGTATCGGGGGATTATTTGAGAGGCTGAAGAAGGTAAGGGATGACTTCTTCAAAGACAAGGAGCTAAGCAGGGACGAGGTCCTCATCGTCCGAAACGAAGTCTACTCTGATTTTGCTCGATTTGAACATCTCTTCCGGGATGTGATCCGCTTCATCTCCGGGCCCACCATGCCGGGAAAGGCAAAGCCTTCCCCTAAGATGGTGGCAGCCATAGCCTTTGTCCTGGCGTTATTCTTCTTTGTCCTTTTGGCCTTTTTCCTGGAATTTATCCAGCGGGGACGGAAACGAGAGGAAGCACCTCAATTATGACCCTGGTGGAGCTGAGGGGAGTCGAACCCCTGACCTCGTGAATGCCATTCACGCGCTCTCCCAACTGAGCTACAGCCCCATTTTTTGAAATTTTAAGTTCAATCCAGCGGTTATGTCAACCCCTGTCAATTCGTCCATCTCTCGGCGCCTTTAACATCCGACCCCTTTTTGCTATATTTTGTTAAAAAGTGCTCACAGGAGAGGGGGAGATGGCAGGCCATTCCAAGTGGGCACAGATCAAGAGGAAGAAGGCGGCCACCGATGCCAAAAGGGGGAAGATCTTCACCAAGCTGATCCGGGAGATCACCGTGGCAGCCCGGCTCGGGGGAGGCAATCCCGAGAACAACCCGAGGCTGAGGGCCGCCATCGCTGCAGCCCGCGCCGAGAACATGCCCAAGGAGAACATCGAGAGGGCGATAAAGCGGGGCACGGGAGAGCTTGACGGCGGGGTAAACTATGAAGAGATAACCTATGAGGGCTATGGTCCTGGCGGGGTGGCCGTGCTCATTGAGGCGATGACCGATAACAGGAACCGGACCATTGCGGAGATTCGCAGGATCTTCTCCCGTTGCAACGGCAACCTGGGGGAAAGCGGCTGTGTCTCCTGGATGTTCGAGAAGAAGGGCCTGATCGTGGTGGAGAAGGGGAAGGTGGAGGAGGACACCCTCATGGAGGTGGCCCTCGAGGCAGGGGCCGAGGACATAAAGGAGGGGGAGAGGGAGTATGAGGTGATTACCTCTCCCAAGGACTTTGAGGAGGTGAAGAAGGCCCTGGCGGACCGCGGGATCGAGTATCAGATGGCCGAGGTCACCATGTACCCCCAGACGGTGGTCAAGCTGGAGGGGAAGGAGGCGGAGCAGATGCTGAGGCTGATGGAGATGCTCGAGGACAACGATGACGTGCAGCGGGTCTACGCCAACTTCGACATCCCCGAAAAGGCGATGGAGCAACTGAGCGCATGATCGTCCTCGGCCTTGACCCCGGAAGCCGAAGGACAGGCTATGGCCTGGTGGAGGAAGGGGGGAGGGAGCTGAGCTATCTCGATGACGGGGTCATCCTGCTGGGAGGGGAACTCACCAGTAGGCTTGCCTCCCTTTACGATGAACTCACAAAGATAATCGCCCGTTTTACCCCCCAGATCATAGCAGTAGAGGCCCCCTTCGTGGCCAAGAACGCTGCAAGTGCCCTCAGGCTGGGGCAAGTCCAGGGAGTGATCGCCCTGGTGGCGGCCCAAAAGGGACTCTCCCTTTACGATTACACCCCTATGGAGGTGAAGGTGGCCCTTACGGGTTATGGCCGGGCGACCAAAGATCAGGTTCAGGGGATGGTGAGAAGGGTCCTCGGGCTCGATCATCGGCTTGAACTGGATGCCTCCGATGCCCTGGCGGTGGCCATCTGTCATCTCCATTCCGTCCGGATGAGGGATGATCTCGCAGCTCAGAGGTAAGCTGATCGCCAAGAGCCCTGGGGAGGTGGTTGTCGAGGTGAACGGGGTAGGTTATGGGCTTCAGGTGCCCCTTTCCACCTTCTACGACCTCCCCGATGTGGGGGAGGAGGTGAGGCTCCTGGTCCATACCCAGCTCAAGGACGAAAGCCTCTGCCTCTTCGGCTTTCTCACCCAGAGGGAGAAGGAGCTCTTCCGGTTGATGATAGGTGTGAGCGGTATCGGTCCCCGGCTGGCCTTAACGGTCCTTTCGGGCATTTCGGCGGAGGAGCTGGAACGGGCCCTCCTCGAGGGGGATGTGCTCAGCCTCTCCAGCATACCTGGGATAGGGAGGAAGACGGCCGAGAGGATGGTGGTCGAGTTGAGGGACAGGGTGGCGGAGACGAGGGGTAGGGAGAGGATGCCTTACGGAGGCGAAAAGATGATGAGGGATGCCCTCTCTGCCCTCATGAACCTCGGTTACAACAGGTCGGTCGCTGAGAGGGCCCTAAGGCAGGCCAAGATGGAGAAGGACGCCTCTTCCCTTGAGGAGCTCCTCAGAGAATCCCTTCGCATCTTGGCCAAGACGACTTAAGCCCGGACCCTCAATTTGAAGGGCAGGGTCTGTTATGATAAGCTAAGCCTCCTGAGATGAAGGAGATAAGGAAAGTAGGCGTCTTCGTCAAGAGAAAGAGGCCCCAGGCGATAAAAGTGATAAGGGAGATGGGGGAATGGTTGAGGGAGCGGGGGGTGGGTTGTGCTGCGGAGGCGGAGGTCGCCAAGGAGGTGGGCTGGTCGTGCGTGCCCACCGAGGAGATGATCCAGGACGTCGATATGGTAGTGGTCCTGGGGGGGGATGGGACGATTCTGGCCGCGGCTCGTGCCCTAAGGGACCGTCCGGTTCCCATCCTCGGGGTGAACATCGGGGGCCTGGGCTTCTTGACGGAGATCGCCCTGGAGGAACTCTACCCGGCCCTGGAGGCGATCCTCCGGGGGGAATACGAGATAAACGAGAGGATGCTCCTCGACGTAGAGTTCCAGAAGGCGGATGGGGAGGAGAACTTCACCGTCCTCAACGACGCGGTGATCAATAAGGGGGCCCTCTCCCGGCTCATCTCCATAGAGACCCAGGTCAACGGAGAGCACCTCACCACCTTTCGGGCCGATGGGCTCATAATCTCCACCCCCACGGGCTCCACCGCCTATAACCTCTCCGCCGGAGGGCCCATCGTCTATCCCTCCCTCCACTCCATCATCATCACCCCCATCTGCCCCCACACCCTCACCAACCGGCCCATCATCGTCCCGGAGGATGCGGTGGTCTCCGCCACCCTCCTCTCGGAAAGGGAGGAGGTCTACCTCACGCTGGACGGACAGGTGGGGCTGCCCATGAGGGCGGGCGACAGGGTAAGGGTAAAGAGGTCTCCCAAAACCATGGCCCTCATCAGATCCCCTTTCCGGAGCTACTTTGAGGTCCTGAGAACCAAGCTCGGCTGGGGCGGTGACCTCATAGGCAAAGAGAAGGGGGGTGAGGGGGAAGTTGCTCGCTGAGCTCCACATCAGAAACCTGGCGATAATAGACGAGCTCCGTATCTCTTTCTCCCCGGGGCTGAACATCCTCACGGGGGAGACAGGGGTGGGAAAATCGATAATCGTGAACGCCCTGCAGCTGCTCCTTGGGGGACGCCCCCAGCAGGAGATGGTCCGCTCGGGGGAGGAGGAGGGGATGGTGGAGGCCCTCTTCAACCTTGCGGCCGAACCCACCCTCCTGGAGGGCCTGAGGCAGAAGGGGATAGGAGGGGAGGAGCTGGTCCTGAAGAGGCTTATCAGCTCCCGGGGTAAAAGTCGCGCCTACATCAACGGAGAGCTGGCGACCCTCCAGATGCTCTCCTCCGTGGCCGAGGAGGTGATAAACATATACGGGCAGCATCATGCCCAGATCCTGCGCCGTCCCGAAAGGCACCTCGATCTGCTCGATGAGTTCGGAGGACTCCTCCCCCTGCGGGAGGGATATCAGCGGGCCTTAAGGGAGCTGAGAGACGTGCTGGGAAGGATAAGGGAGATAGAGGCGGACAGGGAGCGCAGGGAAAGGGAGAAGGAGCTTTTCACCTTCCAGCTGAAGGAGCTCAAAGCGGCGCATCTCAGGGAGGGGGAAGAGGAGGAGCTCAGGTCCAGGAGGTCGGTCCTCAGAAACCTGCAGAGGATCATGGAGGGGGCCCGGAGGGCAGAGGAGGGGCTCTACTCGGGAGAGGGATCGGCGGCAGAGCGGCTCACTGAGGTGGCAGGGGAGATGAGGAGGCTTGCAGGGCTTGACCCGTCTCTCTCCCGTTTGAAGGAGTCGGTCGAGGGGATGCTCCTCGAGGTGGAGGAGGCGGCCAGGGAGCTGAGGAGGTATCTGGAGGGGCTCGATCACGATCCCTCCGCCCTCGAGGAGGTGGAGGGGAGGCTCGATGAGCTGGGCAGGCTGAAGGAGAAGTACCGGGTCCAGACGATCGCGGAGCTCATGGCTTACAGGGACAGGATAGAGAAGGAGCTGGAGGGGTCCCTGGGGAGCGAAGAGGAGCTTTCCTCCTTGAGGAAACGAAGGGAGGAACTTGAGGGGAGGCTCAAGGGGATGGCCGAGGAGCTCAGCCTTCGCCGGAGGGAGGCGGCTGAGAGGCTCAGAGAGGAGATGGAGAGGGAGCTTGCCACCTTGGGGATGTCCAAGAGCCGCTTCCTCGTCCTTTTCCAGGAGGCCTCCCCTGTGGAGGATGCGCCCTTCGGGATGAGGGGGGCAGAGGAGGGGGAGTTCCTGCTCTCTGCGAATCCCGGCGAAGACCCCAAGCCCCTGGCAAACATCGCCTCGGGAGGGGAACTCTCCAGGATCATGCTCGCCCTGAAGAGGGTCATCACCAGGGAGAAGAAGGGGCAAACCCTCATCTTCGATGAGGTGGATGCCGGGATCGGGGGGAGGACGGCCGAGGTGGTGGGGAGGAAGCTTAAGGAGCTCTCCCGTTTCCATCAAGTGATATGCGTCACCCACCTGCCCCAGATCGCTTCCTATGGCGACCTGCACCTTCGGGTGGAAAAGGGGGAGGTGGGGGGAAGGACCGTCACCTCGGTGAGGCCCCTCACCGAAGAGGAGAGGGTGGAGGAACTCTCCCGCCTGGTAGGGGGGACGAAGGTGACGGCGGCGACCTTAGAGCATGTCCGCCAGATGGTCAACAGGGCCCGGAGGGAGCTTTGATAAGGAAGGCGAAGATAGCGGAGGCCAAGACCATTCAGAAGCTTATCAACTCCTTCGCGAAGGAGGGAAAGCTTCTTCCCCGCTCCCTCAGCGAGATCTACGATAATTTGCGAGATTTCTTCGTCTTTGAGGAGGACGGGAGGATCCTGGGGGTGTGTGCGTTACATATATGCTGGGAGGACCTGGCGGAAATCCGCTCCCTCGCGGTGCAAGAGGATGCGGGGAGGAAGGGAGTGGGACGGCAACTGGTGGAGGCCTGTCTGGAGGAGGCAAAGGAACTCGGGGTGAAAAAGGTCTTCCTCCTCACCTATATTCCTTCCTTCTTCAGGAAGCTCGGCTTCTCTGAGGTGGACAAGGCGACCCTCCCCCACAAGATATGGGGGGACTGCTTGCGCTGCCCCAAGTTCCCCCATTGCGATGAGGTTGCCCTCCTCAAGACCCTTGAAGGTTGAAATGGGAAAGGTCCTGAAGAGGTGGGAACTTCAGAACGGCCTGACGCTTGAGGCCGAGGACTTCAGCTACAACTATTACGGTGAGTACTGGAACATTAAAGTGATGATTAGGGGGAAGATTGAGGTGCGGTCCGAATACCTCGATGGCCTCCTCGCCGAGGAGCCGTATGGTGAGGAGGCCCTCCGGAGGCTGGGGGGGGAGGTGGAGTACCAGAGGGAGATCACCCAGGTAGGGGTTCCCGAGGAGAGGCTCGGGGAGACCATCGGCCGCCTCCTCGGCTACTTCGAGGAGAACGCCCTTCCGTACATCGACCATCCCTCTTTTCCTGAGCGCTTCGTGCAGAAGCGATGGAGGGAGGTGGCGAAGGAGATCCGCACCGAGAAAATGAGAGAGGAACTTCAAGGGAAGGGGCCATAAGCGACAAAACTTCAAAAGGAGGAGGAGATGAACCCCTTGATATTCCGGGAATATGATATCCGAGGAGTGGAGGGGAAGGACCTCACCCAGGAGACCGTGGAGCTACTGGGCAAGGGGATCGGGACCTATTATGCCCAGAGGGGGATAAGGAACATAACCCTTGCCAGGGACTGCCGGTTGAGTTCCCCTCCCTTTCACGATGCCATCCTCAAGGGGCTCCTCTCCTGTGGCATGGAGGTGACCGATCTGGGGGTCACTCCCACTCCCCTCCTCTACTTCTCCATCGTCCACCTCAAAAAGGAAGGGGGGGTGATGATCACGGGTAGTCACAATCCCCCGGAGTTCAACGGCTTCAAGGTCTGCGTGGGGAAGGACGCCATCTACGGTGAGGAGATCCAGAGAATACGGAGGATCATCGAGGGGGGGAAGTTCGCCACAGGCGAAGGGGTCGTGACCACCTACGAGATCATCAGGGACTACCAGGGCTTCCTCCTCAACGATATAAAGCTTTCCAAGGGCCTTAAGGTGGTCATAGATGCGGGGAACGGCACTGCAGGGGTGGTGGCCGCTCCCGTGATGAGGGAGCTTGGCTGTGAGGTCACCGAGCTTTACTGCGAGATGGACGGCCATTTCCCCAATCATCATCCGGACCCCACCGTGGAGGCCTACATGCAGGACCTGATCAGGACGGTGAAGGGGCTCAGGGCCGATGTGGGGATAGGCTATGATGGGGATGGGGATCGGATCGGGGTGGTGGACGAGAAGGGGGAGATCGTGTGGGGGGACAGGCTTATGGTGATCTTTGCCCGCTCCATCATCAGGGAGCGGGGCGGTGGCACTTTCATCGCCGAGGTGAAGTGCTCTCAGGTCCTTTACGACGAGATAGAGCGGCTGGGGGGAAGGGCGATCATGTGGAGGACGGGCCATTCCCTGATCAAGGACAAGATGCGCAAGGAAGGGGCCCTTCTGGCCGGAGAGATGAGCGGACATATGTTCTTCGCCGATCGCTACTTCGGCTACGATGACGCCATATATGCCTCCCTGAGGCTGCTGGAGATCATGTCCAGGGAGGGGAAGCGGGTATCGGAACTCCTTGAAGGGATTCCCTCCACTTATGCCACCCCGGAAATAAGGGTCGATTGTCCGGACGAGGTGAAGTTTGGGCTGGTGGAGCGGCTTAAGGAGGAGTTCCGCAAGGAGTATGAGATCATAGATGTGGATGGGGTCAGGGTGAAGTTCCCCGATGGCTGGGGTCTCGTGAGGGCCTCAAACACCCAGCCGGTACTAGTCCTTCGGTTTGAGGCCTTGAGCCCCGAGAGGCTTAAGGAGATAAGGGGGCTCATCGAAGGAAGGGTCAAGGAACTCCTTGAGGAGATAGTAAGATGAGGCTCATCGGTGCCCATATGTCCATAGGTGGGGGGGTTCATCAGGCGCTGCTGCGGGGCAAAGAGGTGGGCTGTACCACCGTGCAGATCTTTACCAAGAACGCCCGTTCCTGGCGGGCCAAGCCCCTCACCTCCAAGGATATCGAGGTGTTTCAGCGCACCCAGGAGGAGACCGGGATAGCCCCGGTGGTGGCCCATAACACTTATCTCATAAACCTCGCTTCTCCCAAAGAGGACCTCTATTCCAAGAGCATCGAGGCGATGGGGGTGGAGCTGGAGAGGGCCGAGGCCCTGGGGCTACCCTATCTGGTCATGCACCCTGGGGCACACATGGGCTCAGGAGAGGAGGAGGGACTTTACCGGATCTCAAGGGCGATAAACCTCCTCCATCAGCGCTACCCGGACTACAAGGTGATGATCCTCCTGGAGACGACCGCCGGGGAGCAGACCCACCTGGGGGGGCGCTTTGAGCACTTCGCCAGGATCATCGAGATGGTGGAGGAGGACAAAAGGATAGGGGTATGTTTCGATACCTGCCATGTCTTTGCCGCCGGATATGACCTCGCCTCCCCTTCCGGTTACGAGAGGACCTTTGAGGAGTTCGATCGGGTGATAGGCCTTGAGCGGCTTAAGGTGATCCACGTGAACGACTCCAAGGCCCCCTTGGGCTCCCACGTCGATCGCCACGAGCATATCGGGAAGGGTCAGCTGGGCCTTGAGGCCTTCGGACGGCTCCTCCAGGACGAACGGTTCGCCACCCTCCCCTTCATCCTCGAGACCCCGAAGGGGCAGACCCCTGAAGGGGAGGACTGGGATCTGGTGAACATCCGGACCCTGAGGGAGCTTGCGGGTTAGATGGGGAAGGAGCTTGTGGAGGTCATCCTCTCGGAGATAGAGAGGGAAAGAAGGATTTCCTTTGCCCGTTACATGGAGCTTTGTCTCTATCATCCCCGGTACGGCTACTACATGAAACCCGGACCTCGGAGGGATTACTACACCAGCCCTCAGGTCCACCCCCTCTTCGGGGCGATCCTGGCCAAACAGATCGCCCAGCTCTGGAGGCTGATGGGAGGAGGAGATTTTACGGTGATCGAAATGGGAGGGGGTGGGGGGCAGCTCGCCTCCGCCATCCTCCGGTACCTGAGGGAGAGGGAACCGGAGCTCTACCAAGGACTGAGCTATGTTATGGTCGAGCGCAGCCCCTATATGGTCTCCCTTCAGCGGAGGAGGCTTAAAGGGGAGGATAATAAGGTAAGGTGGTGCGGGTGGGAGGAACTGGACGGGGTGAGGGGGGTCTTCCTCTCCAACGAGCTCATCGACTCCTTTCCGGTCCACAGGGTGATTAAGGTGGAGGAGGGGCTTCGGGAGATCTACGTGATGGCCGAGGACGGGGAGCTCGTCGAGGTGCTCGGGCCCCTTACCCCTGAAGTGGAGGGGTATTTCCGGTGGCTCGGCCTCCTTCCCCCTCTTGGACATAAGGCCGAGGTCAACCTGGAGGCCCTCAAGTGGATAGAGGAGATAGCAAGGAGGCTTGCGGAGGGATTCGTGATCACCATCGATTACGGCTACCCTGCCGAAGAGCTCCTCTTCCGCTTCCCTTCGGGAAGTCTTCTCTCTTATTGGGGCGGGGGCGTGAGCCCTGACCTTTACGGGATGCCGGGCGATCAGGACCTCACCGCTCATGTCAACTTCACCGCCCTGATGAGGAGGGGGGAGGAGAGAGGGCTCAGGACGTTGGGGCTTACCACCCAGGGGCGCTTTCTCCTCGCCCTGGGTATCCTGGAGGAGGCCTCCTCCCTTACCGAGAGGCTCGCGGCAAAGCACCTGATCATGCCGGGAGGAATGGGGGATGTCTTCAAGATCCTTATCCAGGCCAAGGGGGTCGAGGTGAAGGAGGAGGTCCTCGGTCTCCGGGACCCTTTCAGGAGGGGTTGAGGATGACGGAACCGATCCACTTCCTCCATCCGAGCCTGTGGGAGAGGCTCTCTGAGCTTGAACCAGCCGAGGTCTGCAGGAGGGCGAAGGTCGCTCATGAAGGAGGGACTTATATCGTCAGGTTTTTGAACGAGCTCTACCGCATAGACCCAAAGGGGAGGAGGTTTGAGCTCCTCGATGATCCCCTCTCTCAGGGAGCCCCTTCTGTGGAACTTCAGGTCGTCCTCATCACCTACCTGCTCAACGCCAAGGACCTTCCTCTGGCGGGGAAGTGGGTCCAGGGCAAGGGGCTGAGGGGAGGGGTCAGGTTTTTTGCAAGTCATCCCTTTCCGTTGGAGCCGCTCCTTGAGCGGTACGGAAGGGATCCCCAGGCATTCCTCCAACGGGCCTCCCTCCTCGGGGGAGAAAGGGAGAGGTTTGGCGATGCAGGGGTGCGCTTTCTGGCCCTCCCGCGGGTCCCCATCTGTCTCGTCCTCTGGAAGGGGGACGAGGAGTTTGAGGCCACAATCAGCGTCCTCTTTGACGCCACTGCCGACCGCCACCTCCCCTTGGATGCCCTGTACGGTCTGGTGCTGGAGATCTGTCGGAGGATGGGTGATTGACATCCCTGCCGCAAGGGGATTAAAAATAATTAAGGAGACAAATGGATTACTCCGAAGTGCTTAGAGAGATTGTCGCCCTCCTTCAGGGAATGGGCGACTTTCTCCCCTCCACTGCTGTAACGGTAGGGGTCCTGGTCGCCCTCCTCATTCTCCTCTTCATCCGGGGGAAGATCGCCCTTTTCCTCTTCTTTGTCGCCGCGAGCTATCTCTTCGTTCGCTCCTTCATCGCCTTATCAGGAGGGGACATCTATTCCCTGGATCTGGGGAGGGTTGTTGCAGGGATCGTCGTGGGGGCCATCCTCTTCTTCATCGACGTATATCTCCTGGTGAAGATCATCTTTGACTGGAGCGAATGAGGTCCTCTTCTCCTCCCCCTGAACGGCTCCGGATTAATGAAGGGTCTCCTTGAACCGGTAAAACAGGACATGATAGTATGACCCGCCGGGGAGAGGTAAGCGGGATGACCGGCAGGATATCGACGATAGTTGAGGAGAGCATAGCGTTGAAGAGGGAGTTCTTTCGCCGGTCCCTCGTGGAGGTCAGGAGGGCGGTCCAGATGGTGGTGGGGACCTTAAAGGGAGGGGGAAAGCTCCTGATATTCGGCAATGGGGGAAGTGCTGCCGATGCCCAGCACATAGCCGCTGAGTTCATCAATAAGTTCATGATGAAAAGAGATGCCCTTCCTGCCATTGCCCTCACCACAGATACCTCCGTCCTGACGAGCGTGGCCAATGACACCGACTTCTCTCAGGTCTTCTCACGACAGATAGAGGCCCTGGGCCAGGAAGGCGACCTCGCCTGGGGGATCACCACCAGTGGTAGATCGCCCAACGTGGTTCAGGGGCTGATAAGGGCGAAGCAGCTCGGCCTCAAGACCCTCGTCCTTACCGGGTCCGATGGGGGGGAGGTGCTGAAGGTGGCGGACCTTTCCCTCCTGGTACCCTCCCAGTGCACGCCGAGGGTTCAGGAGGTTCACATCATGATCGGGCACATCATCTGTGAACTGGTGGAGGAGGAGCTCTTTGCCGGCTAAAGTGCCTCCCATGAAGTTTGATCGCTTGAAGACCGTCTCCATCAAGGAGAGGAAAAGCAAGGTCTCGATAAAAGAGTTCGCCAGGGCCTGGAAGGAAGGCGGAGGCCTGGAGGACTTCCTGGGTTCTCTTCCCACAATACTGGCGGGGAAGGAGCTGAGGGAGGTGATCGATCACCTGGTGAGGGCGACCCAGGAGAAGAAGATGGTCCTCCTCGGGATGGGGGCCCATCCCATAAAGGTCGGGCTTAATCCCGTAATCATAGATCTCATGAGGAGGGGGGTGGTCCGGGCCCTTGCCTTCAACGGGGCCTGCATGATCCACGATGTGGAGGTGGCAATGGCAGGGCATACCTCGGAGGAGGTCGAGGAGGGGCTGGAGGCGGGGGAATTCGGCGTCACCGAGGAGACGGCCGCCTTCATCCATGCAGCCATGAGGAAAGGAAGGGAGGAGGGGCTCGGCGCGGGAGAGGCCCTGGGGAAGGCCCTGCAGGAGGTCGACTTCCCCTTCAAAGACCTGAGCCTCTTCGCCAGCGGTTACCGGCTGGGTCTCCCCCTCTGTGTCCATGTGGCCATCGGGACCGACGTGATCCACATCCACCCCTCGATGGACGGGGGGCTCTTAGGAGAGATGAGCTTTAAGGACTTCCGCACCTTCTGCTCCCTCGTCTCCTCCCTGAAGGGGGGGGTCTTCATAAACCTCGGCTCGGCAGTGGTGATGCCCGAAGTTTTTCTCAAGGCCCTCACCCTCGCAAAGAACATGGGCCATGACCTGATGGGGATGGTCACCGTCAACCTCGACTTCCTGCCCCATTACCGCCCCATGCAGAATGTGGTGAGCAGGCCCACCCTGATAGGGGCCAAGGGTTATTTTCTGCGAGGCCACCACGAGATACTGTTTCCCCTCATCGCTGCAGGGGTGATTGAGGGGCTGAAAAAAGGAGGTTGATTTATAGAGAAAAATGAATATACTAATATCAAAATATATCTTGGGAGAAAGATGGCCGAATTAGATAGAGGAGAGATAGCAGAGATACTCAGGGCAATAGGGCACCCCATAAGGTTGAGGATCCTGGAGCTCCTTCTCGAGGATGATGCGTGTGTGAAGAACATATGGAGCTGTTTGGATATTCCCCAGGCCAAGGCCTCCCAGCATCTGGCCATCTTGCGCAACAAGGGGATTGTGTCGGCCCGCAGGGAGGGAACGATGATGCGGTATTGGGTCTCCGATCCGCGCATAAAGGGGGTGCTGAACGCCTTGGGGTTGACAGGTAGGTAAAGGATGGATGGGTTTTGGGGACTTATAATCATCTTGGGGGTATGGTTTGTTTTGAGCAAGTACATCTTGCCGAAGATAGGGGTGAGTACCTGACTGTCTGAAAGCTGCAGTATCTCCTCTCGGGCCAAGAGGAGGAAGGGTGGCAAAAGGCGTTCTCAAGTGCAAGAAGTTTGGGATAGAGATGGAATACGATGAGGCCATGTGCCCGCGCCCCGATGAGTACTGCGAGTACAGGGATAGGTGTGGGATATATTTCCTCACCCAGGAGAGGATGCATGAAAAGAAGAAAAAGGAGGTGAGGGAGGATGCCTCTCTATGAGTACTTGTGCAAGAAGTGCCAGAAGGTCTTTGAAATCCTGCAGCTCTCCTCGAAGGACGAAGAAGAGGTGAAGTGCCCTCACTGCGGCAGCAAGGAGGTGGAGAAATTACTTTCCACCTTCGGGTCTCGTATATCCGGGACCTTGGGCGGCAGTAGCTGTGGTCCCCGTTTTACCTGAGCTTAGAGCTTAGGAGGAGATGGCAGGTGCCATCCACGCTCAGAACATAGATTCAAAACGTAGATGAAGGAGGGGGCAGAGATGGGAGAAATAATGGTACTGAATGACAGCAACTTCGATTCAGTGGTGGGGGGTTCGGATGTCCCGGTACTGGTAGATTTCTGGGCTTCCTGGTGCGCCCCCTGCCTTATGGTGGCCCCGGTGGTCGAGGAGCTGGCCAAGGAATACGGGGGAAAGGTGAAGTTCGCTAAGCTGAACGTCGATGAAAACCCCCTCACCCCGGGCCGTTTCGGGATAAGGAGCATCCCGACTCTCATCCTCTTCAAGGACGGGCAAATAGTGGACAAGGTGATAGGGGCCGTGCCGAAACAGGTGCTCGAGGACCTGATAAAGAAGGCCCTTTGATGGAAAAGATAGGGTTGATAATCGCCTTTTTGGCGGGGGTGGGGAGTTTCTTCACCCCCTGTATTTTTCCCCTGATCCCTGCCTATGTCTCCTTCATAACCGGACTGTCTCTGGAGGACATAAGGGCAGGGAAGGTGAGGGGGTGGAAGGATATCCTTCTGCCTTCTCTCCTTTTTATCGTGGGCTTCTCCACGGTCTTCGTGGCCCTGGGGGTCTCCGTGGGCTTACTGGGGGTGATCCTCTTTCGGTGGCGTCCCTATCTTCAGTTCTTCGGAGGCATTGTAGTAATCCTCTTTGCCCTCCAGCTGATGGGGGTCCCTATCTTCCCCTTCCTGATGCGGGAGAGGAGGCTTCACATGGAGAGGGCCTATCCGCGCCTACTGGGTCCCCTCCTTATAGGAGGGGCTTTCGCCTTCGGGTGGTCTCCCTGCGTGGGTCCCATCTTGGGTTCCATCCTCACCTATGCCGCCACGGGTCAGGACCCCACCAGGGCGGCCTTCCTCCTGGCGATCTACTCCCTGGGTCTGGGACTCCCCTTCTTGGCGGTCAGCTTGACCATGGAGGCCTTCCTCCGCCTCTTCAGCAGGATGGCAAGGGCGATGAAGTGGGCGACGTTTGTGAGCGGGGGGGTGCTGATAGTGGTAGGGATCTGGATGATAGCGGGAGGGGTCAGGGGAGGGCTGATAGGATGAGGGAAGCGTCCAGGGGACTGCTTCTGTTTTTCGTCCTCCTTCTTGCCCTTTCCGGTTGTGGGGGCGAGAAGGCCCGGAAGGAGAAAGAGGGATCTCTTCTGCTCTGGTCCTCCTATGAGGAGGGACTCAAACGGGCACGGGAGACGGGCAGACCCCTTATGCTCGTCTTCACCAGCCCCCACTGCCGGTTCTGTCACTACCTGGAGGAGATAACCCTCACGGATTCCGGCGTTGTCCAGATGCTGAACGAACACTTCGTCTCGGTCAAGGTGGATGTGAGTGATAACTGGGAGCTGGCCAGAAAGTACATGGTCAGTTCCTTCCCCACCGTCTGGTTCCTCTCCTCAGAGGGGGAGAGAATCGGGATGGTCCTGGGATACCGTTCTCCCGAGTTCTTCAAGGAAGTTCTTCGATACATAGGGAGCGGCTCTTACAAGGAGATGGAGTTCGAGGAGTGGGTCCACAGCAGGAGGGCCTCCCGTTGATCACTTCCCTTCCAGCTCCTCGATCTTGATCCTCACGTAAAGGGCGACATCAGGAGGGGGGTTGGTTTTTAAGAGTTCTTTATAGTGGGAAAGGGCTTCTTTCTTCTTTCCCATCCTCTCCTCGCAGGAGGCAATTTTCAGGAGGAGATAAGAACGGGGCCATTCCTCGCCCATTCCCAGGGCCTTCTGGAAGTAGTCCCTTGACCTTTCCCATTTCTTTTCCCTGAAGAGGATCTCCCCCATCGTCGAGAGGGCGAGGACCCTGATCGAAGGGGGGACCTCGCGACGGAGGAGCCTCTCGATATCGGCCTCTGCTTCCTTCCCCTTTCCTTCATCAATGAGGAGGTTGGCCCGGTAAAGCAGGGCAAAAGTGGAAGCCCTGCTGCCCGGATATTCCTTTAAGAGCTTATCAAAGGGTGCGATCTTCTCGGAGATCTCCTTCTCGCTGTGCACCCCTTCTATCCCCTCTGAGAGGAGGGCATAGGCCCTCTCCTCCCTCCTCTGCTGGTATCTGATCCAGATAACCGAGGAGACCACGATCGCGGCGACGATGACCGCTACGGCCGTAAAGGCCCTTCTGTGGGCGATGACGTAATCGAGGACCCGGGACCCCCAGGTCCTGAACTCATCGGGCTCTTTGATCTTCTTTCGGGGCAATCTCCTCTTCGTTTCCTTCTGGGCCATGGTCCCCCCTTTATATCCTGCCCCCCTGCTGGCTGTCAACTCCCTTGACTTCCTCCCCCTTTGCCATAAAATAGCGGGCGGACATGAGGGAGGCAATAAAGGATCTGGAACTCCTCATCGCCGAGAAGGGGCTTCAGGGAATCCTTCTCTTCAGCCCTGAGAACCTCTTTTACCTCACCGGTTATCGGGGGGAGGAGGGGGGGCTTTTGCTGGAGGAGGGAAGGGGAACGCTCCTCGTGGACGGCCGCTACTTCACCCAGGCCCAGGAGGAGGCCGAGGGGGTGGAGGTCGGGTTACTCAAGAGCTGGGCCAGGGGTATCGCCGAGGAACTCCGTTCCCGTTCCCTGAAGAGGGTGGGGGTTGAGGCCCACTCCCTGACCTTGAGGCAATACCAGAGGCTCTCGGAGGAGGCCCAAGGGGTGGAATTCGTCCCCATCGGGGAGGAGCTGGAGGGCCTCAGGGCCAGGAAAGGCCCCGATGAGGTGGAAGCGATAAAGGAGGCCATCGCCATAAGCGAGAGAGCTCTGAAAGAGGTGTTTTCCCTGCTAAAACCCGGCGTGAGGGAGATAGAGGTCGCCTTGGAGCTGGAGTTCAGGATGAGGAGGGCAGGGAGTGAGGGGGTTCCCTTTCCGCCCATCGTGGCCTCTGGCCCCAGGGCGGCCCTCCCTCATGCCACCCCCACCGAGAAGCGGATCGGGGCGGGAGAACCGGTCATCGTCGATTTCGGCGCTCGCCATAACCGCTACTGCAGCGATGAGACCCGCACCTTCCTGGTGGGAAGGGATGGAGGGGAATTTGAGAAGATCTACCAGATCGTGAAGGAGGCCCAGGAGCGGGCCATAGAGCGGATAAGGGTGGGGGTTCCCCTGTCGGAGGTGGACCGGGCGGCGAGGGAGAGGATCGAGGCGGCAGGCTTCGGCCCCCACTTCAGCCACGGGACGGGTCATGGGGTGGGGATAGCGGTCCATGAGTGGCCTACCGTCAGCAGCGAATCCTCGCAGGTGGCCGAGGAGGGGATGGTGATCACGATAGAGCCGGCCATCTACCTCCCCGAATGGGGCGGAGTGAGGATCGAGGACATGGTATTGATCACCCCCTCGGGGGCCGAGATCCTTACCACAGCCCCCAAGGACCTGACGGATATAATCCTAAGGTAAGGAGGCCAACGATGGCAGTAACGACCGCTGATTTCCACAAGGGATTGAAACTGGAGCTGGACGGAGAGCCCTACGTGATCATCGACTTCCTCCACGTGAAACCCGGCAAGGGAGGGGCCTTCGTCCGCACCAAGCTGAAGAGCCTGGTCACGGGAAACGTGATAGATCGCACCTTTCGATCCGGCGAGAGGGTAGAGGTACCTGAACTGGAGGAGAAGGAGATGGAGTTCCTCTATCGGGAGGGAGAGAACTTCCACTTCCTCGATCAGGAGACCTATGAGGAGGAGGTCCTCACGGAGGAGCAGGTGGGGGCTGCCAAGGACTTCCTGCCCGAGAACACCGTGGTGAAGATCCTCTTTCACAAAGGGAAGCCCATCGGGGTGGAGCTCCCCATATTCGTGGAACTGAAGATCGTGAAGACTTCCCCAGGAGTAAGGGGGGATACCGCCTCAGGGGGTAGCAAGCCGGCCACCTTGGAGACCGGGGCAGTGATACAGGTCCCCCTGTTTCTGAACGAGGGGGACGTGATAAGGGTGGATACCAGGACAGGAGAGTACATAGAGAGGGTGAGGTGATCACTCCTCGATCAGGACGGCCCGCACGGGTGAGCCATCAAGCCCCACAAGGCGCAGGGGGAGGGCCACGAGGAGGTAACGCCCGGGGTTCACCCCCTTCAGGTTCAGGCCCTCAAGAACGCATATCCCCGCCGAAAAGAGCCTTTTGTGCACGGAGAAAGAGGGGGTCCCGAACCTCTCGATGGAAAGATAATCTATCCCCACCAGCTCCACCCCCCTCTCGACGAGGAACTCTGCCCCTTCCTCCGTGAGGTAGACGTACTCCCTGGAGAATTCCTCCCTCTCCATCAAGGAGGAGTTGGCCGTCTTGAAGATAACCCTCTTCATTCCCTCCTCGAGCCCTTCCCCTATCTCCTTTGAGGATATCTCCTTTCCCTTTATCTCGATCACCTGGGCGGGCCCGATGAACCGCTCTAAGGGGATCTCGTCTATCGATGCCCCTTCAGCGAGGAAGTGGAGGGGTGCATCGATGTGGCTCCCCGTATGGGTCCCCAGGTGCAGGCGGGCCATGTTGCACCCCGAGCGTTCTATGGTGCAGAGGGGGGTTGCCTCAAACTCCACATCTCCTGGATAGGTGACCATCCCCTCTTTAAGGGGAGGAGAGATGTCGATGACCTTCCTGAAGGTCATCTCTCTGCGGGTGCAGGTGGGGGAGGGGCTTCGGTGACCTCTACGTCAGGGGGGAGCTTGATCTCGAACTCCTCGTCCCCTATTCCCGTATTGGTGACCAGGTCGGTATAGGTGGTGATGGTGAGATCGCCGTTCTTCTCCACCAGCTCTATCTGCACCGGCAGCCATACCCTGATATCGACCCAAAGCCTTATGGTCTTGAAGAAGTCGAACTCCCCGCTGGGATCGAGCCTCAGGATCACCTTCCCCTCCTTTTCCCCCTCCAGGACTCCGGCCCTCTCTATCTCGGAGACGGGGTCCTGGAGGAAGCGGAGCCACTTGGCCAGGGTCGGGTCCTTGGAGAGGTCGAACTTCTGGGCCACCTTCTCAGAGGGGAAGTAGACAAGGAGCTCCGTCCCGTTCAGGACCGTTATCGTCCGATTGGGGGGGAGGGTCTCCATGTAGAGCTTGTCAGGCTTTTTCAGCTTGATCTTTCCCTTCATGATGATGGGGTTAACGCTTCCCTTCAGGATCTTCTCCTGGGCCAGTTGAGCGCTCATATCGAAGGTCACCTCCTGGACCCTCTTCATCTCCTTAAGCACCTCCTGGAGGGTGAAGGCATGGGCGGGGAAGACCACCAGGAGAAGGGCGACAAAGACGACGACCCCTTTTATTCCCCTGCTTCCCATTTTTCAGCTACCGAGGATAACAGACTTTTCCCTCCCTTTCAACCGCTTCCTTGACAACCCTTCGGGGCTGAGGTTAAGTTAGGCCGGGATGGACGTCAAGGTTCGGACCTATGCCGAGATAGATCTCGACGCCCTCCACGAAAATTACCTCTACCTCCTTAGCAAGCTTCCCTCCTCCGTAGGGGTCCTGGCGGTGATCAAGGCCGATGCCTACGGCCATGGGGCCCTGCCCGTGGGGCGATGCCTCGAGAGGGCAGGGGTGAAGATGCTGGGGGTGGCCAACGTGCCGGAGGGGATCGAGTTGAGGGAGGGGGGGATAAAGGCCCCGGTGGTTTTGCTCGGAGGGTCCTTTCCGGGAGAGGAGAGGGAGGTGATCGAGTACCGCCTGACCCCTGTCCTTTACCATCGGGAGATGGCAGAGGGGCTTGCCCAGGAGGCCAGGAGGCTCGGGGTTCGGCTCCCCGTCCACATAAAGGTGGATACGGGGATGGGCCGACTGGGGATTCCCTGGCAGGAGGCTTCCTCCTTCTTCGAATGGATTAAGGGTCTTCCTTCTCTCAAGGTGGAGGGCCTGATGTCCCACTTCTCCAGTGCGGATGAGGAGGATAAAGCCTTCTCCCAGGAGCAGCTCTCCAGGTTCCAGGGGGTCGTCGAGGAGGCAGAACGAAGAGGCCTTTCCCCGGCCTTCCTCCACATCGCCAACAGCGCTGCCCTCCTCACCTTCCCTCCTTCCCATTTCAACATGGTCCGCCCCGGGATAATCCTCTACGGGGCTCATCCTACCCTCTCCTTCAAGGAATCCTTTCCCCAGCCCCTTCGACCGGTGATGAGCCTGAAGAGCAGGATCGCCGCCATCAAGCCCCACCCGCCCTCTTCCCCGATAAGCTATGGGAGGACTTACCACACCCGGAAGGATAGCCTGATCGCCACCGTCCCCATAGGGTATGCCGATGGTTACCCCCGCCGGCTCTCCAATAAGGGGAAGGTCCTGGTGCGGGGAAGGAGGGTTCAGGTGGTGGGGGTGGTCACCATGGACTGGATCATGGTAGACGTAAGCGAAGTGCCCGGGGTCAGGATCGGTGATGAGGTGGTGCTGATCGGGAAGCAGGGAAGGGAGGAGATATCGGTCGAGGAGGTTATGATGTATCCAGTTCCTTCTGGGTACGAAAATGTCCTATCTGAGTATCGTCAA
>CBEVRB010000023.1:0-19619 GCA_965552155.1 uncultured bacterium | reverse complement strand
GACATCGCCACCATCCCCTTTCGGGTGCTTGAGCAGCTACCAAAACACCCCTTAACCGATATAGGGATAGAGCGCTTCCTCAAGGACTGGGAGAAGGTACCGAAGGGGAAATAAAAAAAGAGGGGGCCTTACGCCCCCTACCCTACTCCACCTCTATCTTTATCTGTTTTGGCTTCGTCTCCTCCCGTTTGGGAAGGACGATCCTCAGCACACCGTCCTTATAGGTCGCCTTGATCTTGTTCTGATCCACCGTGTTGGGCAGGCTGAAGGAGCGGCTGAACTTCCTGTAGTAACGCTCCATCCGGTAGTAATCCTCTTTGGTGGTCCCCTCCTCCAGCTTCCTCTCTCCCTGAATGGTCAGGGTATTGTCCTCCACCTTCAGCTCGATCTCATTCTGATCGACCTCGGGGATCTCCACCTTCAGGACAATCTCGTCCTCCTTCTCAAAGACGTCCACAGGAGGCGTCCACACGCTTGTGGCCTCCTCCTGGGTGCGGGGGAAGGCCTCCCGGAAGAGCTTATTCAGCCTCTCCTGAAGGTTTACCAGCTCCTTAAAGGGCTCCCATCTTATCGCCACCATCATGACACCTCCTCTCCTTCAAAATTCACTCTTAACTTAATCACCCCCTATGGGATTTCAAGGAATAGATCAAATCATTTCTTCTTCAGGAAGGTGAAAGGATAACCTATGGACGGCAGTCAGGGCAAACGTCGAAGAAGTCCTCAGGCAACCCGGCCTTCTTCCGGATGTATTCCAGTTGAGCTACAGGGGCGAAGTATCTCCCGCAGACCTTGCACTTCTGCATCTCGAACTCCCTCCCCCAGATGATGCGGACGTTCCCTTTGTCCTCGAAGGTTATACAGCCTGTGGGACACACGTAAGCGCACGTCCCGCAGCCGATACAAAGCTCAGGGGACTCGTGGAAGGGAGTTGCCACCTCCCTCTTTGACCCCCGGTAGGCAAATCCTATGGCACTCACACCCACCACCTCTCGGCAGGCCCTCACACAGAGCCCACAGAGGATGCAGTTGTCGTCCTCCTCAGGGGGCCTTTCAGGAAACCTCGTCCTCTCCACCCCCACCTTTGCGGCCATCTGGCGGATAACCTCGGAGCGGGGACAACGGGCAAGCAGAAGTTCCATCGCCATTCTTCTGACCCTATTGACCCTCTCGGTCGAGGTCCTCACCTCAATCCCGTCCTTCGCCTCATAGATACAGGAGGCCACGAGCCGATCCCTACCCCCTTCGTTGATCTCGACCATGCAGAGTCGGCAGGCCCCATAGGGGGAGATCCCCTCGTGGTAACAGAGGGCCGGGATATCTATCCCGTTTTTGCGGGCCGCCTCCAGTATGGTACTTCCCTTAGGGGCGGTGACCTTCTTTCCGTCGATGGTAAGCTCGACCGTCTCCATCCTCACTTCACCTTCACCGCGTCAAATTGACAGACCTCTTTACACGAACCGCACTTTATGCACTTCTCAGGGTCTATCCTGTGGGGTTCTTTCTTCTGCCCCGTGATCGCCTCTGCAGGGCAGACCTTGAGGCACCTTCCGCAGCCCGTGCAGGCCTCCTCATCGATGTAATAGGTTATAAGCTCGCGGCAAACCCCTGCAGGGCACCTCTTCTCCCTGATGTGGGCCTCATACTCCTCCCGGAAGTACTTGAGGGTGGTGAGGACCGGGTTGGGGGCCGTGCGCCCGAGGGCACAGAGGGAGCCGTCCTTCATCGCCTCGCAGATCTCTTCCAACAATGGGATGTCCTCTTCCCTTCCTTCGCCCCGGGTTATCCGCTCCAGGATCCTCCGCATCTGCATCAGCCCCTCCCGGCAGGGGACGCATTTGCCGCAGGACTCGTCCTCTAAGAAGGTGACGAAGTACCTGGCCACATCGACCATGCAGGTCTCCTCGTCCATGACGATCATGCCCCCGGAGCCCATCATCGAGCCCACCTTCGTGAGCTCGTCGAAGTCGACGGGCAGGTCAAGGAGCTCCTCCGGTATGCACCCCCCTGAGGGCCCACCGGTCTGAACCGCCTTGAATCTCTTACCCCCGGGGATTCCCCCACCGATCTCATAGACTATCTCCCTGAGGGTTATCCCCATGGGGACCTCTATCAACCCGGTGTTATTTATCTTGCCGACAAGGGAGAAGATCTTTGTGCCCTTGCTCCCCTCAGTCCCTATCTGCCTGTACCAGTCCGCCCCCCGGTTGATGATAAGGGGCACGTTGGCCCAGGTCTCGACGTTGTTGAGGTTGGAAGGCCTTCCCCAGATACCGCTTTCCACCGTGTGGATGTACTTGGCCCGGGGCTCTCCGGCCTTTCCCTCAATGGAGGCCATAAGGGCCGTGGACTCCCCGCAGACGAAGGCCCCACCTCCCCGGACCACCCTCACCCTGAAGGAGAAGCCCGAGCCGAGGATGTCGTCCCCCAGCAGTCCATAGGCCTCAGCCTGCTCGATGGCGGTGCTGATCCGCTTCACCGCCAGGGGGTACTCATTCCTCACATAAACGAAACCCTCATGGGCCCCGATGGCATAGGCCCCGATGATCATTCCTTCGAGGACGCTGTGGGGGTTCCCCTCAAGGAGGCTCCTGTCCATATATGCCCCGGGATCCCCCTCGTCGGCGTTGCAGATCACGTACTTAGGTTCCCCTTCGGCCCTGCGGCAGCTCTCCCACTTTCTCCCGGTGGGGAAACCACCACCGCCCCTCCCCCTCAGCTCTGACCGCTTCACCTCCTCGATGACCTCCTCGGGGGACATCTCCCTCAAGACCTTCTCAAGGGCCCTGTAGCCCCCCAGGGCCACGTAATCGCCTATATCCTCGGGGGAGATCCTTTCGTTGTCCCCGAGGAGCAACCTGTTCTGGCGCCGAAAGAAGGGAATGTCCTCGGCCTTAGGTATTCTCTCCTTGGTGACCGGGTCGCAGAAGAAGAGTCGTTCTATCGGTCTCCCCTCGAGGGTGGCCTCCACTATCTCCGGGGCGTCCTCGGGCCTCACCCTCTGATAAAGATAGCCCCAGGGGCGGACCACCAAGAAGGGCTCCACCTCACAGAAGCCGTGGCAGCCCGTCTCCTTCACCATGAGCTGACTTCCGAGTCCGCGGCTGGAAACGACTTCCCGAAGGGCCGAGAGGACCTCTCCCGCCCCTCGGGCGTAGCCACAGGTACCCCCGGAGACCACTATCTGCCTTTCGGGCTCCTGGCGTCCCTTAAGGAGCTCCTCCCTCAGCTCCTCTATGGACCTGACCTTCATTCCTCCTTCCCCTGGAGCAAGGACGAGAGCTTCCTCGGGGTCATCCCGCCGTGGTATCTCCCATTCAGCACCACCACAGGTGCCAAGGCGCAGCAGCCCAGGCAGTTTACGGTCTCCACGGTGTACTCCAAATCGGGCGTCGTCTCGCCTGGACCGATCCCCAAGGCCCTCTTGGCCTCCTCCACCAGTTTGGGCGCCCCGCGCACGTGGCAGGCCGTGCCCATGCATATGGTGAGGATGTTCCTCCCCCTCGGCTTGAGGCTGAAGGCCTTATAGAAGGTGACCACATGATAGGTCTGGCTGTAGGGAACCCCCAAACGATCGCTTACCAGCTTAAGGGCCTCCTCGGGAAGATAGTTGAACTCCTTCTGGAGGTCCTGAAGCACCGCGATGAGGGAATGTTCTGCCTGATCGTAGCGGGAAAGGATCTCCTCGACCTTCTTCAGATCCACCTTCATGACCTCGTCTTCCTCAGAAGCCTTTCGTATTCCCTTCTCACCCTCTCCTGGATCTGTTCTATCACTTCATCGGGCAGGTGACGGAACCTTCCCTGCACTTTAAGGTACTCCTTCACCGGCCGGAGTTCTCCCGGGTCCAGGGTAAGCCTGTACTTCCCGTTCACCACCTCATAAAGGGGGAATACCCCTGTCTCCACGGCCAGCCTTCCCACCCTGATGCTCAGATTGGGAGGGAAGCGCCACCCGGTGGGACATGGTGAGAGGATGTGAATGTAAGCCGGTCCGTGGACCTCGGCTCCCTTCCTCACCTTCTCCATCAGATCAAAGGGGTAACTGGGGCAGGCAGTGGCCACATAAGGGATATCATGGGCTGCGGCGATCTCGGCCATGTTCTTCTTCCAGGTCATCTGTCCCCAGCTGAGCTTGCCCGGTGGGGAGGTGGTGGTGGCCGCCCCAAAGGGGGTCGCAGAAGAGCGCTGAATGCCCGTGTTCATATAGGCCTCGTTGTCGAGGCAGATGTAGAGGAAGTCGTGTCCCCTCTCGAGGGCACCGGACAGCGCCTGGATGCCGATATCGCTTGTGCCACCATCGCCCGCCATTCCCACACAGAAGATCCTCTTTGAGGGGAGCCTCCCCTTGCGCATCAGGGCCTTGAGCCCTGCCTCAATCCCCGAGGCAACCGCCGCCGCGTTCTCAAAGGCCACGTGAATCCATGGTATCCTCCAGGAGGTGTAGGGGAAGGGGGAGGAGACGATCTCCATACAGCCCGTGGCACAGGCGACGATCGTGTCCCTGCCCAGGGCTTTCTGGGCGAGCCTCACCGCCAGGGCCTCACCACAACCCTGGCAGGCCCGGTGGCCCGGGGCAAAGTACTCCTCCCGGGTCACGACCTTGGGGACGTATACGCCAAAGCGCTCCCTCATTCCCTCACCCCATATATCTCATAGGCCTCGGGGAGAACGGGGGCGATCTCCCGGGCCCTCCTGATCATCCGCTTGTAATCGTCAGGGGAGACGTCCCTCCCCGCTATCCCGGCTATGAAGTTTACGACAGCGGGCCTGTCCTTCTCCTCGTAGAGGGCGGAACGGATCTCTGAGGCCACGGGGCCTCCTGGCCCCCCGAAGGAGATGGCCCTGTCCACCACCACTAAGGTCTTTATCCCCCTTATGCTCTTCCGAAACTCCTCAAAGGGAAAGGGTCTCCAGAGCCTTATCCTCACTAGCCCCACCGCCTCCCCTTCTTCCCTCATCTCATCCACGGCCACAGATGCCGTCTCCGAGAAACTCCCCATCGTTATCAGGGCCACCTCCGCCCCTTCCATCTTGTAAGTCTCCACGGGACGGTAATGACGCCCCGTGAGTTCACCCCACTCCTCCCATGCCTCAAGGATCGGCCCGTAAGAGGCCTTCAGGGCCTCGTTCTGGGCCATCTGGGTCTCGGTGTAGAGGGGCGGCATGGCAAAGGCCCCCATGGTAACAGGATCGTCGGGGTGGAGACGATAGAGGGGTTTGTAAGGAGGGAGGTAACGGTCCACCACATCCTGATCCACCACCTCGATCGACTAGATCACGTGGGTAAGGATGAAGCCGTCCATGTGAATCATGACGGGGAGGAGGACCCGATGGTCCTCGGCTATCCTGAAGGCGTTAAAGACCCCGTCATAGACCTCCTGGCCGTTCTGGGCGAAGATCTGGATCCAGCCACAGTCCCGGAGCATCATCGCATCACTGTGGTCGTTCCATATGCTCAGGGGACCTGAGAGGGAGCGGTTGGCGACGATCATCACCACGGGAAGCCTGAGCGATGCGGCTATCCAGACTATCTCGCTCATGAGGATGAGTCCCTGGGAGCTGGTGCAGGTGAAGGCCCTGGCCCCTGCGGCCGATGCCCCCACGCACACGCTCATCGCCGAATGCTCTGACTCCACAGGCACGAACTCCGCATCGAGCTCCCCGTCGGCGACAAGCTCAGAGATGTGCTCCACTATGTGGGTCTGGGGGGTTATGGGATAAGCAGCGACCACATCGGCATTGGCCTGCTTTACCGCCTCGGCCGCCGCTATCGAGACCTCCATCCCCACCCTCTTAGCCATCTTCCGCCTTTCCCTCCTCTACCATGGTGATCGCCCCGGTCCAGCACTCCGTGGCACAGATCCCGCAGCCCTTGCAGTAATAGAGGTTGGCGTAAAAGTACCCCTCCTCATCCTCCTCGATGGCCGCCTCAGGACAGAAGATATAGCATATCCCGCACTTGACGCATTTCGACTTGTCCCAGATGGGCCTGTCAGAACGCCAATCCCCGGTCCTGTATTCGCTGGCGTTGCCTGCCTCGGTGATGACACAGCCGGGCTTGATCTCCTTCCAGCCTAAGAGTCCCTCTCCCATCTCACTGAATTACCTTCGTCTCCTTGTAGGCCCTCTGGAAGGCCTCGACGTTCTTGGAGGCTATCCTCCCAAAGCGTTTGTTCAAAGGTTCTATGAGGGAGGAGGGGGAGACGATCTCCACGGCCTTAAGGAGGGCCCCGAGCATCGTGGTGTTGGTGATGGGTCTCCCCAGGACTTCCCTGGCGATCCGGTCCGCATCCACCACCGCCACCCTGAAATTGCCCTCTATTCCCAGCTCCTCTACGGGCTTATTGGTGTTTATTACCACCGTACCGCCCTCCTTGAGCCCCTCAAGCACGTTTGCCACCTCGAGAAGCCCCGGGTCCAGGATCACCACCACATCAGGGTGATAAATATTGGTGCGGAGCCTGATAGGGCGATCGTCCACCCGGGCATAGGCGACCACGGGGGCCCCTCTCCTCTCCGGTCCAAAGCTGGGGAAGGCCTGGGCATATCTCCCCTCGCTTATCGCCGCCACGGCCAAAAGTTCTGCCGAGGTTACCGCTCCCTGCCCCCCCCTTCCGTGGAACCTGATCTCTATCAAGGGGCCTCCTCTGGGAAAAATAGGAGAGTTTTATACTTGAACGGTGGTGGATTGTCAACATTAAATTTCCCTTCTCCCTTCCCAAGATCTCTGAAGGGTCTTACCGTCGGCGTACTCTATGTCTCCCCCGGCGGGGATCCCCTGGGCTATCCGAGTGAGCTTTACCTTCAGGGGCTTAAGGACCTTCTGCAGATAAAGGGCTGTGGCCTCTCCTTCCACAGTGGGGTTGGTGGCGACGATCACCTCCTTTACTCCCCCTTCCCTTACCCGCTTGAGCAGCTCCTGAATCTTGAGATCTTTCGGTCCCCTCCCCTCCAGGGGGGAGATGGTCCCGTGAAGCACGTGGTACACCCCCTTGTAGAAGCCCGCTGCTTCGATGGCAAGGAGGTCATGGGCCTCCTCAACCACGCAGATCGTCCCATGATCTCTGTGGGGGTCCTGACAGATGGAACAGATAGGCCCTTCGGCCAGGTTGAAGCAAATCGAGCAGAGGCTTATCCTTCTCTTTACCTCGAGGATCGCCTCTGCCAGGACCCGCGCCTCCTCAGGGGAGGACCTCAGGATATGAAAGGCAAAACGGGTGGCCGTCTTTCTCCCCACTCCGGGAAGCCGCGCCAGCTCCTCTATGAGCCTTTCCAGGGTTTGAGCGTACCTCACCATCTTCAGAGGAGTCCGGGGATGGGAAGGCCTCCGGTGAGCTTCTTTATCTCCTCCGCCCAGAGCTGCTGAGACTTTTTTATCCCTTCGTTAACGGCGGCGACGACCAGATCCTGAAGCATCTCAAGATCCTGAGGGTCCACGACCTCGGGGTCTATCCTGAGGGAGACGATCTCCTGCCGGCCGTTCATCACCACCGTCACCATCCCGCCTCCGGAAGAGGCTTCCACGGTCTTTGAAGCCATCTCTTCCTGCAGCTCGGCGATCTTCGCCTGAAGCCTCTGGGCCTGTTTCATCAGATCCATCAAACCTGGCGCCATCCTCCCTATCTCCTTTGCTCCCTTTCTTTGACCTGTACCACTCTCCCCCCAAAGATCTCCAGAACGTCCTTTATCAACGACTCCTCCTTCTCCTCTTCCCTCCTCCCCTCGCCGCCTCCTTCCGTAAAGGGGACCTCTTCCGTTGTCACCACCTCAAGCCCCACCTCATCCCCTTCGAACTTCCGCAGCATATCGAGGAGGGTCCTCCTGATCTCGGGCTCCGATACCCTCTCCAGGGCGAAGGAACCGGGGGGAAAGGCGATCTTCACCCCGTCTCCGGTAAGGAGGGCTCTGCCCTGCTGAAGGAAGGAGGCCAATATGGGGTTCTCCCCTCGAACAAACCGCAAAAACTCCTCCCACCGCTCCCAACCCTTTGTCTCCTCAGGTTTTCGGGAAGAGAATTCTCCCTGTTTTTCCCGTAGCTTAGGTGGAGAAAGATCATATTTTACTTGAGGTTTCAGGGGCTCTCCCCCCTGAGGAAGTTTCTCCAGCAGCTCGATCGCCTCCTCCAGGGGCATGAGCCTTCGTGTCCGAGCCATCTCCACCAGGGTGAGTTCTGCGATGATCCGCCCCGCCCCTCCCCAGGCCATTTCCCTGTCGGCCCTTATGAGCATCTCGATCCATCGCTGCAGGTGATCTACCTGCACCTCCTCTGCCAGGGTCCGGTAAAGCTCCCTCTCTTCGGGGAGGGATGAGTCAAGGAGGTCCGGTGCCCCTACCTTCACCATGAGGAGTTCCCGCAGGAAATAGCGCAGATCGACGCCCTGCTGGAAAAGTTCTGAGAAGGCCAAAAGGGCACCCTTGGGGTCGCCTTTAGCCACCTCCTCGAGCACCTGCTGAATCATCGCCCCCTCAGCTCCGCCGAGGAGTTCCCTCACATCCTGAAGCCTTATCTCCCCTCCGGAATAGGAGATGGCCTGATCCAGGAGACTCTGGGCGTCCCTCATGCTCCCCTCTGCCGAGCGGGCGATGACCCGGAGGGCCTCCTCATCCGCCTTCACCTCCTCGGCTTCGACGATCCTCCTCAGATGTTGGAGGATCACTTGAGAAGGTATGCGTCGGAAGTCAAACCTCTGGCATCGGGAAAGGACTGTCAGGGGGACCTTGTGGGGTTCGGTGGTGGCGAAGATGAAAATCACATGGGGTGGGGGCTCCTCCAGGATCTTCAGCAGGGCGTTGAAGGCACTGATCGAAAGCATATGCACTTCGTCTATGATGTAGACCTTGTGGCGGCTGCGAGTGGGCATGTAGCGGGCACTCTCCCTCAACTCCCTCACGTGATCCACGCCCGTATGGGAGGCCCCGTCGATCTCAAGCACATCTATTGATGTACCCTCTGAGATCTCCTTGCACGGTCCACAGAGGTTACAGGGATCGGAGGTGGGACCTCTCTCGCAGTTTAAGGCCTTGGCCAGAAGGCGGGCAGTGGTGGTCTTACCCACCCCTCTGGGGCCTGAGAAGAGATAGGCATGGGCGATCTTGCCCGAGGAGAGGGCATTCCGCAGGGTCCTTACCACGTGATCCTGCCCGAGGAGTTCGGAGAAGGATTGGGGTCGCCATTTACGGGCTAAGACCAGATAACTCATCGTCCTCCCAGGACAATAAAATGGTGGCAGGCCTCAAACCCGCCACCATCTAACGACCACTGTTGATAGCCAGGTTTACTGCGCCACCAGATGAGGTTACTACCGCTGCTTCCTTCCGGACCTGACGGGGTTCATAACCCTCTGGCGCGCAGGACCCAGCTATCAATACTGGCCGCTTTCCTTTCATCTAAATGGCGGAGAGAGAGGGATTCGAACCCTCGGTACCGGTTTCCCGGTACGCACGATTTCCAGTCGTGCCCCTTCGGCCAGCTCGGGCATCTCTCCGCCTGGCGGAGAGGGTGGGATTCGAACCCACGGTACCGCTTTCGCGGTACAGCCGATTTCGAGTCGGCCCCGTTACGGCCACTTCGGTACCTCTCCACCCCTGCGCAGGGCCCGGAAAAACTCCTGAATCAGTTCCCGGCACTCCCTTTCCATCACCCCCTCCATCACCTCCACCCGGTGGTTGAGGCGGTCATCCTGAAGCAATCGGTAAAGGGAAAGGACAGCACCGCCTTTCTCATCCCTCGCTCCGAAGACCAGGCGGGAGATCCGGGCCTGGAGAATCGCCCCTGCACACATGGGACAGGGTTCGATGGTCACGTAAAGCTCACATCCCCCAAGTCGGTAGTTCCCCTCCTCGGCCGCCCCTTTCCTCAGGACCAGGATCTCCGCGTGGGCCGTAGGGTCGCAGAGGGCTATTGTCCGATTGTGATCCCTTGCTACCACCTTTCCTCCCTTAACCAGCACCGCCCCCACCGGCACCTCCCCTTCTCGGGCGGCCTGCCGGGCTTCCTCAAGGGCGATCTCCATAAATAACTCTTCCTTCAAAGAGCCACTCTCAGGATGGCGCGCCCAAGAGGATTCGAACCTCTGACCTACGGATTCGTAGTCCGTCGCTCTATCCGGACTGAGCTATGGGCGCCTGTAAAAAATTTAGCACCGTTCTGAAGGAGCGTCAAGGAAGGAGACCGTTGACATTCGGCTCGAAAGGCCTTATAAAGGCCAAAAAGGAGAGGAGGATGAAAGAAAAGGTAGAGAGGGTATTGAACGAGAGGATCAGGCCCGCCCTTCAAGCCAATGGCGGGGACGTGGAGCTGGTGGATGTGGAGGGGGGCGTGGTGAAGGTAAAGCTCCTCGGACGCTGTGAAGGATGCCCCTTTTCTACCATGACGATCAAGATGGGGGTGGAACGGATCCTCAAGGAAGAGATCCCTGAGGTGGAGAGGGTCGAAGCCCTTTAACCCCTCCTTTCTCTTCTCTCTCTTCCATGATCAGAAGGGTCCATCTTCGTGCTCCAGCCAAAGTAAACCTTCGTCTGGAAGTACTGGGAAAGAGGGAGGATGGCTATCACTGGATCCGGACCTGGATCTATCCTATAAGTCTCTGGGACGAGATCATCGTGGAAAGGACGGAGGAGGGGGTGGAGATAAGTTGCGAACCTGAGATCGTCCCCCTCGAGGAGAACCTCTGTTTCAAGGCAGCCACCGCCTTTTTTGCCCAGGGTTACGGAGAGGGAGGGGTGAGGGTCTTCCTCCGCAAGAAGATCCCCATAGGGGCCGGCCTTGGAGGGGGAAGCAGTGATGCAGCGGCCACCCTTAAGGCCCTGTCCCTTCTATGGTCCCATGTGGGCAATGAAGGCTTGATGGCCCTTGGTGCAAAGGTGGGGGCAGATGTCCCCTTTTTCCTTATCGGCAAAGGGGCGGTAATGGGGGGCATGGGGGAAAAGGTCCTTTCCCTCCTCCCCCCTCTTCGGAGGTGGATACTGCTGGTGGTTCCTTCGGAGCGGCTCTCCACCCGGGAAGTGTACGGGAAGGGGAGATGGGGGTTGACATCAAAGGGGGGGAATAATAAAATTTTTACCATTCCGGACCAATTAAGTTCCTTTCTGAGGAACGATCTGGAAGAGGTGGCAGTGGAACTTTATCCCCCTTTAAAGGAGATTAAGGAGATACTGAGAAACGAAGGGGCAGAGGGGGTATCGATGACGGGGAGTGGAACGGGGGTCTTTGGGACTTTCCTGAGGAAGGAGGAGGCAGAACGAGCGAAGGAAGGACTTTCCTCAAAATTGGAGGCTGAGATATATCTGGTGAGGCCTTTGTAGGCCGGTTGGGGTGTCGTCAAGTGGTAAGACACGGGACTTTGGATCCCGCATTCGGAGGTTCGAATCCTCCCACCCCAGCCAAAATTTTTTAGGAGGAGGAATATGGAGTGGGAGAAGGACTTTGAGCTGAAGATATTCTCTGGCAATTCCAACCCTGCTCTGGCAGAGAAGATCTGCGCCCACCTGAAGGTGCCCATCGGGAAGGCGGAAGTGAAGACTTTCAGCGATGGAGAGGTATCGGTAGAAATAGATGAGAGCGTGAGGGGAGCTGATGTATTTGTGATCCAGTCCACCTGTCCTCCGGTGAACAACAACCTGATGGAACTCTTGATAATGATCGACGCCCTGAGGAGGGCATCGGCCGAGAGGATAAGCGCCGTGATCCCCTATTACGGGTATGCTCGTCAGGACAGGAAGGTGGCGCCCCGGCATCCGATCAGCGCCAAGCTCGTGGCCAACTTGATAACGGTGGCAGGCACCGATCGGGTGCTCACCATGGATCTGCATGCCGGCCAAATCCAGGGCTTTTTCGACATCCCTGTGGATAATCTCTTCGCCACCCCCGTGCTCCTCGATTACCTGCGGAGCCGCTATACGGACGATCTGGTGATCGTCTCACCGGACGCCGGGGGTGTGGAGAGGGCAAGGGCCTTTGCCAAGAGGCTCGATGCCTCATTGGCCATCATAGATAAGAGGAGGGAAAGGGCGAACGTCTCTCAGGTGATGAACATCGTTGGGGAAGTGAGGGGAAAGACCACGGTGATCCTTGACGACATGGTCGATACCGCCGGAACCCTCACCCAGGCCGCCTTTGCGCTGAAGGACCAAGGTGCAAAGGCAATATATGCGTGCTGCACCCACCCGGTCCTTTCGGGAAAGGCAGTAGAGAGGATAGAGGAATCCCCCATTGAGGAGCTGATCGTCACCGACACCATCCCCCTTTCGCAACGGGCTCAGGGCTGTGAGAAGATAAAGGTGCTTTCGGTGGCGGAGCTCTTTGCCGAGGCGATCAAGAGGATACACCTGAACCAGTCGGTGAGTTCCCTTTTTGTATGAGGAGGGAGGAAGATGGAGAGAAGACAGCTTGAGGCCATACCACGGAAGCAGTTGGGAAAGGGTCCTTGTAGGCGCCTGAGGCGGGAGGGTTTCGTGCCCGCCATCTTTTACGGGCATAAGGAGACACCCCTCCCCCTTGCCGTTCGCGCCTCTGACCTGAAGAAGCTGCTTTCAAGGGCAGAGGCGAGGGCCTCCTTCATAGATTTGAGGATAAAGGGCGAGAACGGAAACGAGGTGCGGAAGCTGGTCCTCCTCAAGGAGATACAGCGGGACCCTGTAAAGGACATCTACCTTCACGTGGACCTCTATGGTGTAGCAATGGACGAGGAGATATATATGGAAGTCCCCATCCACTTGGTAGGAAGGCCCGTAGGGGTGGAAAAGGGCGGCATCCTGGAGCAGATCCTGAGGGAGGTGGAGGTGAAGGGACTTCCGGGGGACATCCCCCCGCGAATCGACGTGGACGTCTCATCCTTGGATATCGGTGACGCAGTTCATGTAGAGGACCTGCGCCTCGAGAAGATAAAAATAATGGCCGACCCCGATCAGGCCATAGCGACCGTCATAGCCCCAACGGTGGAGGAAGAGGAGGTAGAGGAAGAAGCGGAAGGGGAGGTCATGGAGGAGGGTTGAACCTGTTCATGGCCGCTTCGATCCCCTCGGAGATCAGCGTTTCGACGGCGCTGACCGCCTTGTCCAGATAGGCAGGAAGGATTTCCTCCTCGGCAGGGGTGAAATTTCCCAGGACATGCTTCACTACTTGCTCCTTCTGAGGGGGCCTTCCTATTCCCAGCTTCAGACGGGGGAACCCCTCGTCCTTAAGGGAGGCGATGATGGAACGGACCCCTTTATGCCCCCCGTCTCCTCCACCCCTCTTTATCCTGAGGCGGCCGAAGGGGAGATCGATATCATCATGGACGATAAGAAGGTGATCGAGCGAGACTCCCCAGCGTTCCACCAATCCCTTTACTGCCTTTCCGCTTCTGTTCACGTAGGTCATGGGCTTGGCAAGGATGATGCCCTCCCCTGCCCCCCATATCGCTTCTTCTGCCTCCCCCTCAAAGGTGATCCCCTTCCTTTCCGCCAGTCGCTCCAGGACCAAGAAGCCGATGTTATGGCGGGTGAAGCGGTATTCCTCCCCCGGATTGCCCAACCCGACGATGAGCCAGCGCTGTCCTTTTACCTCCCCTTCGGCCATAACCGGACTATCGTAGCTCCCCATCCCCCTTCCTCTTCAGCCGCGGTCCGAAAGGAGGCAACCTCTGGAAGGCGGCAGAGGATGGAATGGACGATGCGACGCAGTATACCCCTCCCCTTCCCGTGGATGATCCTCACCTCCAATATCTCCCGTTCCTGACAGAGGCGCAGATACTCGGGGATCAGCTCTTTTATTTCCTGAGGTTCAAAGGTGTGAAGGTCAAGGACCCCATCTATGGGAAATTCGATGATCTCCTCCATCAAACACCAATTATAACAACTCGAGGGCGGCACCATAAAGGAAGAATTGCACTCCCTCCCCCCTTCTGCTAACTTAGAAGGGATGTTGAGCCTGAAAGAGCTGATAGCCCTTGCCAGGGGAGAGGGGGAGGTGGATCTCCTCTTTGAGGACGCCCGGGTAGTGGACGTGTTTTCGGGCAGGCTCCTAAGGACTGATGTGGCAGTGGCGAGGGGCATGGTGGTGGGGTTTGGGAAATATAGGGCCAAGAGGAAGGTTGACCTGAAGGGGAGGTTCCTCTCTCCGGCCTTTATCGACGCCCACGTCCATATCGAGAGCAGCATGGTTACCCCGAGGGAGTACGCCCGCGCGGTCATCCCCCATGGGGTGATGACGGTCGTGTGCGACTTTCACGAGATAGCGAACTGCCTGGGACAGGAGGGGATAAGGTTGATGATGGATGATATAAAAGGCGTTCCCTTCAATCTTTACGTGATGCTCCCCTCCTGCGTCCCCGCAACCCCTCTGGAGACCTCGGGTGCCGCTTTGGGGGCAGAGGACCTGAGGGCGCTGAAGGGGGAGGATTGGGTCAGGGGATTGGGGGAGATGATGAACTTCCCGGGGGTCCTGGAAGGAAAGGTGGAGGTCCTTGAGAAGCTCGAACTCTTCATGGGAGAGAGGATAGATGGGCATGCCCCGGGCTTGAGGGGAAAAGAACTCTCTGCCTACATCGCCGCCGGCATAAGGTCCGATCACGAGTCCATCTCGAAGGAGGAAGCGGAGGAGAAGGTATCCAAGGGGATGTACGTGATGATCCGGGAGGGATCGGCGGCCAAGAACCTCGAGGAGTTGATAAGAGCGGTTAACCCCGCCAATTCCCGTCGCTTCATGTTCGCTTCCGACGACCGCAATCCCGCTGATCTGACCCAGGAAGGGAGCATCGATTTCTGCGCGAGGCGGGCGATCGGCAAGGGGATAGACCCCATTTTGGCCATTCAGATGGCGACCCTGAACCCAGCGGAGTATTTCGGGCTGAAAGGGCTGGGAGCGATTGCCCCAGGATATCGAGCCGACCTCCTGGTAATGGATGACCTGAAGGAGGTGAGGATATCCCAGGTTTACAAGGACGGCAGGCTCGTGGCCGAAGGGGGGAGGGTCCTTGAGGGGACGATCGAGATGAGACGATGGCCTCCTCAGGGGGCGATGAGGGTCGGGCCCCTGGAGCCTCAGCGCTTTCGGATAAAGGCTGAGGGAGAGAGGATCAGGCTGATCGAGGTGATCCCCGGGCAGATCTGGACGAGGAAAGGGTCCGAGAGAGCGAAGGTAGAAGGAGGCTTTGCTGTCGCCGATCCTGAGAGGGACATCCTGAAGATGGCCGTGGTGGAGAGGCACAGGGGGACAGGAAGGATCGGCCTGGGCTTCGTAAGGGGATTCGGCATGAAGAAGGGGGCCATCGCCTCCTCCGTCGCCCATGACTCTCACAACATCGTAGTAGTGGGGGTGGGGGACGAGGAATTGGCCCGGGCGGTGAGGGAGGTGGCGGAGATGGGAGGGGGAATGGTGGTCGTAGAGGGAAAGGAGGTCCTTGCCTCCTTGCCCTTGCCGATGGGGGATCGTCTCGGACAGGCCCATCACCGAGGTGAGGAAATCCCTTGAAAAGCTCCAGGATGCCGCAAGAACGGTGGGCTGTCGGCTCCCTGAGCCTTTCATGACCCTCTCCTTCTTGGCCCTTCCGGTAATACCGGAGCTGAAGCTCACCGATCAGGGACTGGTGGACGTGGAGGCCTTCTCCTTCGTGGGCCTCTTCGAGTGAGACGGAAGAAATTCCCTCCTCACCAATTCCCTCTCATCGGATTCGGTCTCCACTTCCCCCTCCAAGCGGGCCTCAAGCAGCCGCTCGAATATCTCCCTATATATGGGACCAGGGGGTATCCCCATCTCTTGGAGGTCCTTCCCGTTGAGGGAAACCCTCGTCTGGCGCCACTGGGTGATGAAGAGGGAGATCGCCTTCTTCACCTCCTTCTTCGTGACCTTAGCCATCATGTAAAGGAGGACCTCATCTTCCAGGGGGGAAAGCAATCTGTAAACCTCCATGGGCCTCTGGAACATGTCTCCCAAGGTCCCCATGGTCCGCAGAGCTCTCCTCCTTCCCTCAAGCAGCCTCTTTCGATGGCGGGGAGATAAAGCGAGCCTCTCTGAGAGCTCCCTCACCTCCTTTTCCTTTAAGGGGTCAGCCATGGCGAGGAGATAGACCATCCACTTCTCGTACTTGCCTTCCAGGAAGAGGAGATCGTACCAGTGGATCACCTCCCCTACCCTCCTGAGGAGGCCTTTGAGGGAGGGGGTGAGGGAGAGGCGGGGATGGAGGACCCGTAAGAGCCCGAACTCCTCCATCCTCTCTATGATCGGCAGGGGGTCCTCTTCGGTGAGGATCAGGACCAGTTCGGCGAAGAGGCGAGCTCCGCTCAGGCGATCGACAAAGCCCATCTTCACCGCCCCCCTGATGAGGTTCTGGGTCTGTTTGCCGATCTGGAAGCCGAAGCGGACCTCAAACCTCAGCGCCCGAAAGATCCTGGAGGGGTCCTCGACAAAGCTCAGGCTGTGCAGGACCCTTATTACCCCTTCCTTCAGGTCCCTCTGGGCCCCAAAGAAGTCGATCAGCTGGCCGAAGGAGGGAGGATTGAGCTGCACCGCCAGGGTATTTATGGTGAAGTCGCGGCGGAAGAGGTCCATCTTCAACGGGCCTCGATCCACGGTGGGAGGTGCCGCCGGTCTGGGGTAGTACTCCATCCGGGCGGTGGCCACGTCTATCCTGTACCCATTGGGAAAGAGGACCGTGGCAGTTCCCATCTTCTTATGGATCCTCACCTTGAGGCCAGTCTTCTCCCCGAAGGCCTGTGCAAAGCGGATGCCGTCTCCCTCCACCACCACGTCCACATCGTGGGTGGGGCGCCTGAGAAGCAGATCCCTCACGAATCCCCCGACCGCATAGATCCTATAACCCATCTCCTCCCCCACCTCCCCCATCCGTCGGAGGAGGTCCAGGATGTGGGGGGGGACCCTCTCCTCCAGAAGGCGGGTGATGAACTTCTTCTTGGCGTAAAGGGGGCTGGGGGAGAAGGATGGAGTTTCATGGAGGGCCCGCAAAAGGTCGGTCTTGGTGATCCCACCGATCAGTTTCCCTCCATCGACTACGGGAAGGAGCTTCTGTCCTTCTCCAACTATGTGGTCCTGGATCTCCTTCAAGGGGGCATCAGGAGACACTGTGGAGAAATCCGTGATCATGTACTCCTTGACCTTTTGCCCCCCCAGGCCATGGAAGACCGCCCTGGAGGCTATCTCCTTCGTGATGAGACCTACCAATCTCCCATCTTTCAGCACGGGCAGGACCCCTATGTTGTAATGGGCCATCACCTGATAGGCCTCTTCGAGGGGAGCCTCCTCCTGGATAGTACGGAGGGGTGAGGTCATCATCTCCTTGGCGATAGGCACAGGCTTTATCACATGAGGGACGATCTTCAGGAGCCGTTCTTTCGCCTCCGGGAGGGTGAGGTCTTTTATGGTAGCGGAGGCAGCGGTGGAATGCCCCCCTCCGCCAAAGGCCCCGGCTACCTCGGCCACGTTCACCTCTTCCAGGCGGCTCCTCGCTATCAGATAGACCCTGTCCTCCATCCTTATGAGGGCGAAGACCACGTTCAGGTTCTCCATGTCCTTGAACTTGTGGACCAGCAAGGCCACATCTCCGATGTACTTTCCGGCAGTGGCCGTGGTTATCACCACCTCCACTCCCTTTATCTGGTAGCGCTCGGCGTTTCGGATGAGGTCGTTGAGGAGGAAGATCTGCTCCGCAGTGAGCTCCTTGGTGATCATGTCGGAAATGATGTTGAGGCTCGCCCCCTTTGAGAAGAGATAGGCAGCGGCGTAAAAGTCATCCTCAGTGGTATTGGGAAAGGTGAGGGACCCCGTGTCCTCGTAAATTCCGAGCAACATGACGGTGGCCTCCTCCGGGGTGATCTCCACCCCCCTTTCCCGCAGAAGGGGCAGAAGCACGGTGACGGTGGCCCCCTTCTCCTGGACCACCTCGACAGTCCCATGGAAGTCGTCAGGTGAGGGGGGATGATGGTCGTATATGTGGACCTCCACACCTCTATCGAGAAGCTCCGCAAACTTCCCTATCCTGGAGCGCTGGCGGGTATCCACCACTATCATCCTCTCCACCTTATCAACGTCCACATCCTTGAGCTTTTCGCTCTCAAACACGTAGAAGGTGGACCTCACCAGGAAATCCCTCAGGCTCTTCTCCTGGGAGCCGGGGAAGACCAGCTTGGCAGAAGGGTAGAGCTTCTTGGCCGCCAGCATCGAGGCCAGGGCATCAAAGTCAGCGTTGAGATGGGTGATGATGATCTCCATCAAATCTTTTCCCTTTAAGGAAACATTACCTTAAAGGCGCCGGCAATGTAAAGGACTCCGTGGAATTATGGGGCCCGATGTGTTAGAATTTTCGGAAAAATGAGATTAAAGGTCTTCATCTGGATCGTCGTTTCCTTCGTGGGGATACTCCTCTTGGTGGGAGTCGGTTCCTTCCTTTATTTCTCCTATACCCTGCCCCCTGTGAAGCGAATAGAGGACTATAACCCTCCAGTGATAACGAAGGTCTTCTCCCATGACGGCAAGGTCATAGGGGAGTTTTATCGGGAAAGGAGGATCCTGGTCCCTTGGGAGAAGATCCCGAAGCTCCTCTGTCAGGCCTTCATCGCTGCGGAAGACGCCGATTTTTACCATCATAAGGGGATATCTTACGCGGGGATAGCGAGGGCCATCCTCCGGAACTTAGAGGCAGGGCGGATCATCCAGGGAGGAAGTACCATCACCCAGCAGGTGGTCCGCTCCCTGCTCCTGTCTCGAAAGAGGACTCTTTCCCGGAAGATAAGGGAGCTGATGCTCGCCCATGACCTGGAGAAGCACCTCAGCAAGGACGAGATCCTCTACATCTACCTGAATCAGATCTACCTGGGACATGGCAACTATGGGGTGGAGGCGGCCGCTGAGGACTATTTCGGAAAGAGCGTCGATGAGCTCAACCTGGCCGAGATGGCCCTGCTTGCCGGGCTCCCCCAGGCCCCAGAGCGTTACTCCCCCTACCGCTACTTTGAGAGGGCAAAGAGGAGGCAGGCCTATGTGCTCAAGAGGATGGTCGAGGAGGGCTACATCACCCAGAAGGAGGCCGAGGAGGCCTTCCTCACCCCCCTTCACATCAGGCCCAAGAGCAACCCCTTCCTCGAGATAGCCCCCTACTTCGTGGAGCAGGTCAGGGTCCGCCTGAAGGAGAAATACGGAGAGGACCTCCTTTATACCGGAGGACTGAGGATCTACACCTCTCTGGACGTGCGGCTGCAGGAGGCGGCCAAGAAGGCCTTGAGGAAAGGGCTGATCGCGCTGGACCGACGTCAGGGGTTCCGGGGACCGGTGAAGGTCCTTAAGAAGGGCGAGATAGGGACCTTCTGCCGGCAGGTATCGGAGCAGATCGGGGAGGACCTGAAGGAAGGAAGGGTCTACTTAGGGGTGGTAACAGGTTTCTCCAGGAGTGGGGATAAGACCTTCGTTCGCATCGGGGAGAAGAAGGGATTCATCCCCTTTGAGACGATGCGGTGGGCGAGGAAGCCCAATCCGAAGGTGGACCCGGCCGAGGGGCGGATCAGGTATCCGTGGGAGGCGCTCAAGAAGGGGTATGTGGTTAAGGTGAGGGTGAAGGAGATCCTGCCCGATGGGGAGGCGGTCCTTCTGCTCGAGCAGGAGCCCGAAGTTCAGGGTGCAATCCTGGC
>CBEVRB010000022.1:0-19677 GCA_965552155.1 uncultured bacterium | reverse complement strand
CTTCATCTACGGCGACCACGAAAACTTCGCCGATCTTGAGGATACGAGGAAGTGTTTTTATGCCTTCCCAGGTGAAAAGAAGGCTTATATGCTCATAGGCAACGCGTCTCACGGTCTTGTACTGGAGGAATCCCACGATATGGTCTACAGGGCCATATACGGTTGGCTTTCCAATTGATTTAAGGGGGCCTGGGGAAGGGAAACCCTTCACCAGGCCCCATCCATCCCTTTTGTCGGCCATCTCCACCACGAGATAAAGCCCCATTCCGAGCCCCGCCATGGCGGCCATGGCTCCGAAAGGAGTGAAGGGTCAGGATCCACTCGGGGTCCACCCCCTTGAAGATGGTCAAGGGGCCTCAAGACCCATCTCAGTGCAGGAAGATGATGGGAGCGGGAAAGATTATAAGGATAGTGGACGGAGGGAGGGATTGAGCTCATATATCGGCGTCCGGGCCTTCAAGGCCTCGGTCAAAGAACCGAGCCTCGGACTCATCACCCCCGTGGCCTTGAGTTCGGCGATGAGGGGGTCTACCTTCTCCCCGAGCCCCAGCTCCTGGGCTACCTCCCTTATCTCCCTCGCCGTCACGGTGAGCCCCCGGGCCCGACGAAAAAGCCTCCGGACGAACACCGGGAGGTCCTCCCAGTCCCCCTCTCCTATTTCTCTGAAGGCCTCGGCTATCGCCCTCTCAGGGTCCCAGCGCCCCCTCTCCGCTGCTCCCCGGACGAGGCATCGTATGACCCGGGGCATCTCATAAAGTTCTCCCTCGGCCGCCTTCAATCTCCTTGAGCTCCATTCAGCAGATGGAGATGAGGGAAGGAGTAACCTCAGGCGATAGGCCTCAAAGAGGATTTCATCTGCTGAGGGGATATCCTCCTTTAATCTCTTATAGGATATCGCCCCCTCCCTGTAAGCGAGGGAGAGCATTTGAGCGAGAGATGGGGCCAGCTCATCCCCCACGAGCTGCGCCAGCGGTCCTTTGAGGGCCCGCATCCCCAAAACCTCCCATCAGCCGTTTCAGGATCCTGCCGATCTCCTCGGCGGCCTTTCCCCCCTGGATGGGATTCCCCTCAAGAGACGCCTCAAAGACCTCTTCATCGTAGGGGATAGCTCCCAGTACCTCTATCCCCTTCGCCTGAACGGTTCCCCTCAGCTTCCTCTCTATTGCTTCGGAGTTCACCTTGTTGAGGACCGCCCAGATCGGCTTCCCCATGCCCGAAGCGAGCCCCTTCACCCTCTCGGCCAGCGTCACCGATTCCAGCGATGGCTCCACCACCAGCAGCACCCCATCTATCCCCTCCTCCACCCCCCTTCCGAAGTGCTCAACCCCCGCCTCCATGTCCACAAAGGCCACCTCCCCTTCCCCTAAGCGGAGCTTCCTCAGGAATTCCCTGCTCAGGGCTCCCATGGGGCAGGCGCATCCCTCCAGGGCCTGAAGGATTTTTCCTATCGCCACAAGCCCCAGGCCGTCCTTCTCCACCAGATAGGGCGAAGGTATCCCGTCCAGCCCTATCTCCTCCTCCGCCAGGATGTTCCTCCCCCCCATCCTCCTCTTGAGCCCCCTCTTTCCCCCGAGCATCTCCATCAACGGGACAGGAGGATGAGGGAAGCCCAGGAGCCTGAAGAGGCCCGAGTTCGATTCATCGGAATCGACCACCAGCACCCTCAATCCCCCCTTCCTCGCCTCGGTAGCGAGAAGCGCCACCACGGTGCTCTTGCCGCTTCCTCCCTTCCCGCATACGGAGATCTTCATCGATCCTCTCCTATTATCCTCACTCCCTTGAAATCGGGGACCACTTCCCGGAGGGTATCTTCCAAGGCCTCCTGGGCGATCTCCTTGTCTCCACCGGCCCTGTCCACATGGCAGGCGGCAGGGTTTGTGAGGGGTCTGTAATACCTCACGGTGACGATGCCGCCTTCTATCCCCTCGAGCCTCACTTCTGCCCCTCCCAGCATCCGGTTCACCCTCTCGAGGACCTCCTCCACCTTCTTCTCGACCTCCTCCATCCTCTATTACCTCCCGATCCCTATATTCACTTTTTTGAATATACTACTTCGCCTGCCAAAAGGCAACAGGGGGAGGCACTATTTCTTTTCTCTGTTGCGTTCGTAGATTATCCTGAGGCCCTTAAGGGTGAGGAACTCGTCCACGGCATCTATGGCCGTAGTGGCAGAGGCCATAAGGGGAGCGAGCCCTCCTGTGGCCACGACGAAGGGCCGGGAGCCCACCTCCTCTGCCATCCTCCTGATGATTCCCTCGACGAGCCCCACGTATCCGTAGAAGATCCCGGACTTTATGCTGTGGACGGTGTTTCTCCCTATCACCCGCTGGGGGGCGCTCACCTCCACCCGCGGCAGCTTCGATGCCTTCTGAAACAGGGCCTCGGTGGCCACAAGGACCCCCGGGGCTATCGCCCCTCCCATGTACTCCCCCTTCGGTGAGACGTAGTCGAAGGTGGTGGCCGTGCCGAAATCCACAACGATCAGTTCCTTCCTGTACTGCTCATAGGCCGCTATGGCGTTCACTATCCTGTCTGCCCCCACCTCGGCAGGGTTCTCATAGAGGATGGGCATCCCGGTCCTTACCCCCGGCCCCACCACCAGGGGAACTATCCCGAAGTACTCCCTCGCCACCCCCTCCAGGGTGGGAAGCAGAGGGGGGACCACACAGGATATGGCCATTCCTTTGAATCCCTGCAGGGTCAGTCCCTTGAGCTCGAAGAGGTTCTTGAGCAGGATGCCGAACTCATCGATCGTCCTGGACGTTTCCGTGAGTATCCTCCAGTGATGAAGGAGCTTTTTCCCCCTGAAGACCCCAAGGACCGTATTGGTGTTTCCCACATCCACCACCAGGAGCATCTCACCACTCCTTCACCTTCAGGTCCCCGGCGACCACCCTCCGCATCTCTCCTTCCCCGGTCCTTACGAGGAGAGCCCCGTCCCTATCAAGCCCCTGGACCACTCCCCTTATCTCCTCATCGAGAAAGACCACCTCGACCCTTCTGCCCCTCACCGCTGAGCGTTCCTCCCACTTCCTTAGCACCTCCTCCCTCTCGCCCCTCAGAAATGTCCTGTACCATTTATCAAAATCCTTCAGGAAGGCAAGGAGCAGGGTGAGCCGATTTACCTCTTCGCCCCTTTCGAGAAGCAGTGAGGTGCTGAAAGAGCGGAGTTCCCCGGGCATCTCTTCGCGTCTCATGTTGACGTTTACCCCCACTCCCACGATCACGAACTTCACCAGGTCCATCTGGGCATCGGCCTCGGTGAGGATCCCCGCCACCTTTTTCCCCCCAAGGAGCAGGTCATTGGGCCACTTTATCTGGGGCCTCACCTCGGCCACCCCCTCCATTGCCTCCGCCAGGGCCAAGGAGGCCATCAGGGTGATGAGGGGAACGTGAGAGGGGGGCAGGGGAGGGCGGAGGATGAAGGAGAAGTAGAGGTTCACCCCCTTTGGGGAGTGCCACCTCCTGCCCATTCTCCCCCGGCCTTTGGTCTGCTCATCGGCAATCACCAGCTCCCCTTCAGGGGCCCCTCCTCTGGCCAGCTGGAGGGCGATGTCGTTGGTCGAACCCAACCTTTCAAAGAAATGTATTCCCTTCCAGATTGTCCCCTCAGGGAGGGCCGCAACTATTTCCATGGGACTAAAGCCCTTTGGACTTCCCTTCAGTCGATATCCCTTAGCCCTCTGGGCCTCAATCTCGTAGCCTTCCTGACGGAGCCTCCTGATATGCTTCCAGATGGCCGCTCGTGATATCCCGAGGGCGGAACTGAGATGTTCTCCCGATACAAACCCCTCCGCCTCCCTCAAGGCCTTCAGCACCTCCACTGCGACCTTCATCCCTTACCCCCCTCTGCCCGATCGTACCTGAAGAACCTCATCGAAAAGGTACCCCGTCCCTGGGTCATGGAGCGCAGATCCGTGGAGTAGCCGAACATCCGGGTGAGGGGGACATAGGCCTTGATCAGGGCCATTTTTCCCTTGGTGGTGATCGCCTCCAAGTGCCCCTTCCTTGCCTGGAGATCCCCTATCACCTCCCCCACGAATTCCTCAGGGACCATCAGGTCGAGCTCCATGATCGGTTCAAGCAATACCCCCCCTGCCTTCTGGCAGGCCTCCCGCAGGGCCTGGGCCGTGGCCGCCTTCAGCACCATCGGCGTATACTCATCCTCACTGTACTTTGCCCCCTTGAGGACCACCTTCACGTCGGTGAGGGGATACCCGGAAAGTACCCCCACCGTGCTCGCCTCCTCCACCCCCAGCTCTACCGCCTCCCTCAATTCCTGGGGCAGCTCCTCAGGGGGTATGAGGGAAACGAATTCCACCCCCTTCCCCCTTTCAGCCCCTATGACCTCCAGGGTGATCTCGGCCCATCGGTTGGCTCCCTCGATGAGTTTGGAGAAGGTAGAGGTGACCTCTGCTGACCCCTCCACCGTCTCCCGGTATACCACCTGGGGCCTTCCCACGTTCACCTCCAGGTTGTACTCCTCCTGCATCCTCCGGATGATCACATCGAGGTGGAGTTCCCCCATCCCGGAGATCACCGTCTGGCCCGTCTCCTCATCGTAGGAGACGCGGAAGGTGGGGTCCTCCTCGGCCATCTTCTCCAGGGCCATGGCCAGCCGCTCCTGGTCTCGATTGGTCTTGGGCTCAATGGCCACGGAGATCACCGGCTTGTAGAAGTCTATAGGCTCAAGGAGTATGGGATGCTGACGGTCGCAGAGGGTGTGGCCGGTGGAGGTCCCTTTGAGCCCCGCCACGGCCACGATCTCTCCGGCCCTCGCCCTTTCCAGGCGCTTTCGGTGATTGGCGTGCATCTCGAAGATCCGGGCTACCTTCTCCTCCCGCTTCAGGTTGGCGTTATAGACCGATGCCCCCACCTCCAGCACCCCGGAGTAAACCCTGACGTAGGTGAGTTTTCTCCCCTGATCCATCATTATCTTGAAGGCGAGGGCACAGAGGGGTTCTTCCTCATCGCTCCTTCTCTTCTCCGTCTGATGGGTGAGGGGGTTTATCCCTTCCACCGGAGGGACATCGAGAGGGGAGGGGAGGTAATCTACGATGGCATCAAGGAGGGGCTGGATCCCCTTGTTCCTCAGGGCCGCCCCGCAGAGCACGGGAACAAGCTTCATCTGGAGGGTCGCCTTCCTTATCGCCTCCTTTATCTCCTTCTCGCTTATCGCCTCCCCACTGAGGTATTTCTCGATCAGCAGATCGTCCGTCTCCGCTATCTTCTCCAGGAGCTCCTCCCTGTAACGAGAGGCCTCGGGAAGGATCTCAGGGGGTATCTCCGTCTCGTAATATTTGGTCCCCAGGCTCTCCTCGTCCCACAGGACCCCCTTCATCCTTATCAGGTCGATTACCCCCTGAAAGGAGTCCTCCGACCCCCAGGGGATCTGCACCAGCAGGGGATTGGCGCCGAGTTTCTCCACCATCATCTCCACGGTGCCGAAGAAGTCGGCCCCCACCCTGTCCATCTTGTTGACGAAGGCGAGTTTCGGGACCCGGTACTTGTCGGCCTGATGCCATACGGTCTCGGACTGGGGCTCCACCCCTCCCACCGCGCAGAAGATGGCGATCGCCCCATCCAGGACCCTGAGGGACCTCTCCACCTCGATGGTGAAATCCACGTGGCCCGGGGTATCTATGATCTGGATGATATGCCCCCTCCAGTGGCAGGTGGTGACCGCTGAGGTGATGGTTATCCCCCGCTCCTGTTCCTGGGTCATCCAGTCCATCACCGCGGTACCCTCATGGACCTCGCCCATCTTGTACGTCCTTCCCGTATAATAAAGGATCCTTTCCGTCACGGTGGTCTTGCCCGCATCGATGTGGGCCATAAACCCGATGTTCCTCGTCCTCTGAAGTCTCTTTTCCCCTGCCATCTTATGCTTGGATGAAGGGACTTTCTTTAGGAGGCTATCACATCGGCCCTGAGGGGTCAATTTTTGCCCCCTCCTGGTGACACTTTTTGTCATCTGCGGCTCCAAAGGGTGGAAAGGAGCATGTTTTCAGGAGAAGGATTTTGGCACGGTGACTGCATTTACCTAAGGCGAGGAGGAAAGAGATGACAGGGAGGTTGACCGTTTCCAAGATAGCGTTTCTCTTAGCGATCGGAACCATCCTGATCCTTCAGGCCATCCTGAAGAAGCATTTCTTGGGACTTCCCTTCTGACGAGGACCTTAGGGGATGCGAATAATAGGAGAAAGGAGGGAGAGGAATTCCCTCCTCCCCCTCCTTTTTTATCTATATGAAGAGAGGGCAGAGCACCAGGGTGATGGTGCTCAGGAGCTTTACCAGCACGTGGAGGGAGGGTCCAGCGGTATCCTTCAGGGGATCGCCCACCGTATCTCCCACCACGGCAGCGGCGTGAGCAGGGGTGCCCTTTCCTATGACGTTTCCGTTCTCGTCCTTCACCATCCCGGTCTCGAACATCTTCTTGGCGTTGTCCCAGGCGCCCCCCCCGTTGTTCATGAAGCTGGCGAGGATGATCCCTCCAATGGTCCCCACCATGAGGACCGCTGCCACCGCCATGGCCGCATCATAGCCGGGGATGAAGTTGAAGATCACCCCTACGGCCACGGGCACCACGACGGCCAGCATCCCCGGGGCGATCATCTGCCTGAGCCCTGCACGGGTGGTGATATCGACCGCCTTGGCATAATCTGGCCTCTCCGTTCCCTCCATGATGCCAGGCCTCTCGCGGAACTGCCGCCTCACCTCTTCGATGATCTTCGAAGCAGCCTGCCCTACTGCCCTTATGGCCAGCGAGCTGAAAAGGAAGACCAGCATCACCGCCACCAGGGCCCCCACGAAGACCTCCACCCTGGCGATGTTGACCACGTCAAACTTCTCTATCCCCCTGAGGAAGGCGACCCGATCCAGGTAGGCCTGAAAGAGGAGAAAGGCGGCGAGGCCTGCCGAGACCATCGCATATCCCTTGGTGAGGGCCTTGGTGGTATTGCCCACGGCATCGAGCCTGTCCGTTATCTCCCTGATCTTTCCGCCGATTCCCGACATTTCGATGATGCCATTGGCGTTGTCAGTTATGGGACCGAAGGTGTCCATTGCCAGCACGTAGGGGCAGGTCATGAGCATCCCCATAGTGGCCACCGCCGTACCGAATACCCCACCACCTGGAAGACCTGTGGCTTTGCCCAGGGCATAGGCGAGAAGGAGCGCCACCCCGATGGCTATGGCCGTGGCTCCGGTAGTCTCAAATCCCACCGACATCCCCTCGACGATGTTGGTGGCAGGGCCGGTCTTTGAGGCCTCAGCGATCCTCTTAACAGGCCGGTATAGGGGTTCGGTGTAATACTGGGTGATGTACACCACGATGACGCTGGTTAAGATCCCCACCACCCCGCTCCAGAAGAGCCACCAGTTCTTGAGCATCGTCTCTACGGCGATGAGCATCCCGATGATGGAGAGGCCGATGGCGGTGAAGTATCCCCTGTTTAAGGCGTTCATGGGGTTCTCGCCCTCCTTCGCCTTCACCACCAGCACCCCTACCATGCTGGCGATAAGGCCGAAGGCCCTAACCACCAGGGGGAAGAGGATCCAGGCGGGGTTCTTTGTCATCGCGTAGACGATGATCCCTAGGATCATCGCCCCTATGTTCTCCGCAGCCGTCGATTCGAACAGATCAGCTCCACGACCGGCACAGTCCCCGACGTTGTCCCCCACCAGATCGGCGATCACCGCCGGGTTCCGGGGGTCGTCCTCCGGTATGCCCGCCTCTATCTTTCCCACCAGGTCGGCCCCCATGTCAGCGGCCTTAGTGTAGATTCCTCCTCCCAGCTGGGCGAAGAGGGCGACGAAGCTCGCCCCGAACCCGAAACCGACTATCAGGTGAGGGGCTATATCGGGCCTCGTGAAGCCCCCAAAGAGGTAGAACATCCCCGTCACCCCGAGAAGGCTCAGGGCCACGATCAAAAAGCCCGAGACTGCCCCTCCGTAAAGGGCCACCTTCACGGCTTCGTTGAGGCTCCTCTGGGCGGCGCTGGCACAGCGGACATTCGACTTCACCGATACATACATCCCCACATAGCCGGATATGGCCGAACAGAAGGCCCCGGCGATGAAGGCCACCGCCGTGTGCCATGCGATCCCGAAGGGGGTCATCCCCTCTATACCCTCATGGCCCCGCAGCAGCCCCACCAGGGCCCCGATTATTACCGCGGTGAAGATCGCCAGGATACCGATGGTCGTATACTGCCTCTTCAGGAAGGCCATGGCCCCTTCGAGGATCGTCGCCGCAATCTCCTGCATTCGGGCTGTACCTGGGTCACGGCTCAGGACGTTCTTGGCCAGGCTGATGGCAAAGATCAGAGCTATAAGACCCGAAATCGGCACTATCCACACGATCCCCATCTCCTTACCTCCTTTCCGGGTTTTGAGGTGTCAAAAAGCTTTCGCCGCAGAATTTAACAGAGAAGGACGAGGGTGTCAAGTGCTCTTTATCACAAACTCCATCTTTTGAGATGTACCTATACCAATCTCTTGAGGATTTCGATCGCCCGCTCCAGCTTCTCTGAGGGAGCGGCGAAACAGATACGGAAGTGGGTGGACTTCTGAGAAAAGACCCTTCCCGGGACCATGAAGAGCCCCTCGGCGATCGCCCTCTCAACGAGCCTCTCACCCTTCCCATTGGGGGCCTTGGGGAAGATGAAGAAGGCCCCCTGGGGTTTCACCACCTCGTACTTTTCACTGAGGCCTTCGTAGATGAGGTCCCTCCTCTTCCTGTATTCCTCGATCAGGGGGGTGGTGTCGTAATCGAGGGCCAGCAGAGCCGCCTTCTGAGCGAAGGAAGGGGGACAGGTGAAGGAGTACTGCTGGAGAGTTATCAGGCTCTCCACGATCCCCTTGGGCCCGGCCAGATATCCGAGCCTCCACCCGGTCATGGCCCAGCTCTTGGAGAACCCCCCTAAGGTTATTGTCTTCTCATATATTTGACCCAATGAAGGAGCTTGGGGGGTGTCATAGACGAATCGGTCGTAGATATCGTCGGATATGACGAGCAGATCCCTCTCCCGGGCTATCCTCGCCACCATCTCCAGTTCCTCTCTGCTGTAGACGGTCCCGGTGGGGTTGGAGGGGCTGTTTATGATGATGGCCTTGGTACGGGGACTCAAGAGATCCCTTATCCTCTCCTCCCTCAGGCGGAAGTCAGGATAAGTGTCGATGTAACGGGGAACCCCCCCGGCGAGCATCACCTGGTACTCGTACATGACGAAGTAAGGGTCAGGGATGAGGACCTCATCCCCCTCATCTATGAGGCCGAGACAGCAGAGGAGGAGCCCCCCCGTCACCCCTGCAGTGAGCATTACCTCCTCAAAGATTATCCCCTTCTTGCGGAGGTGCTCCTTTACCTTTTCCCTAAGCTCCGGGATGCCCGCAGAGAGGGTGTATTTGTTGAATCCCTTTCTGATCCAGGTGATCGCCTCTTCCTTTATCTCTTTGGGCACGTCGAAATCCGGCTCCCCAAGGCTCAAGTCGATGGGGTCCTTCATCTTCTTGGCCAGATCGAATATCTTCCTCACCCCTGAGGGCTTTATCTTGCGGATCCTCTCGGCCAGCATCTCCCGCATGTTCAAATAAATAGCAGATGAACCTCCTCCCCTGCAAGATAAAAAGGGGGAGGAGGGATAGGAAAAGAAAGAAGAAAGATGGGGAGGAGGGGGTTAGTAGTTTATCTTCTCGACCGCTATCTTATCAGCGATCTCGAATATCTCCCTTCGCTCGACGGGTTTCTCCAGGCAGGCATAGATTCCCATCTCTTTGGCGACTTCCCTCACCCTCTTGTCCCTTGAGGGGTACATGATGGCGACCTTCACATCCGGGGCCTCCCTTTTCACGAGGCGGACGACCTCAAAACCGTTGCCCCACGGGGAAGAGAAGTCGGAAAGGACCAGGTCGTACCCGTTGGACTGGACGATCCGTGTGGCGACATCGGGCTTTGATACCCGGCCGAACTTGGCAAAGCCCATCTCCGTCACGAATCTGAGCAGCAACATAAGGTGCTTCACGTCGTTTTCCACCACCAGGATGGATACGAGGGGCCTTCCTTCCTCAGCACCTTTCAGGAAGGCGTCCACCACGTCCGGATCGAACTGGATTCCCGCCTTTCTCCTCAACTCTGAACAGGCCTGAAGGTGGGAAAAGGGCGTATTGTAGTCCCTCACCCTCGTCATCGCCTCATAGGCATCGGCGACGGCCAGCACCCGGGCCAGAAGGGGGATCTCTTCCCCGGCGATCCCCGCAGGATACCCTTTCCCGTTGTACCACTCGTGATGGTGCTCGATGACGGGCAGCAGTTCCTGGACGTCATCTATCTGCTGGAGGATCTTCACCCCCAGGGTCTGGTGGCTCTTCATCAGCGCGAGGGCTTTCCCGTGTAGCTTCCCCTGATACCTGAGCAACTCATCGGGCAGTAGCAGTTTTCCTATGTCATGCAGCAAGGCGGCCCACTTGAGCACCTCCAGGTCCCGCTGCCCCAAACCCATTTCCTTTCCGATCATTAGGGAATAGAACATTACCTTCTTGGAATGGCGGTAAGTGGACTCGTCCTTTAGCTTTAAGGCCGTCAAGAAGGAGGTCGTAATGGCTTCGATCTTTCCCTGATTTAGCATTTTTTCTCTCCCCGATATTGTATTGGAAAGACATTGAGGAAAAAGCAATTTCTGTACCAAATGATGTTTGATTCGAAACGGCCGAAAGACCCGCAGGATTTATCAGGTTATGTGCAGAACTGGAAGGATGTAGTGCCATTTTCTGACATAAGGAGTGACATTTTTTGGTATATGGGGGATGCTTTTCCTTGCAAGAATGCAAAAAGAAGAATAGACTTACTCTGCGGCTCCGAGCAAGCAAGATCCTCGATTCGACCAGGCTCCTCATAAGAGGACCCTTGCTTTCCTCGGAAGGGAGGAGCTCCTTGAAACCCTGGAGGCCCGGAGAAATAAAAGATTAGGAGGGTACCATGAAGGTGATCCATTTCAGAGAGGCCAGGAGCTATGAACCTGAGGAGGGATGGAGGAGGGTGAGCCTTTGCGATGAGGAGGGTATATCCGTCGAGTACTTCATCAAACCGCCCCATCACTCCTCCCCCATGCACCACCATCCCCAGGAACAGGTGATGGTGGTCCTTAAGGGAAAGTTGAAGATCGTCTCCTCGGACGGGAGGGAGGAAGTCCTCGAGGAGGGAGATGCCGTTTTCATCCCATCCGATGAGCCCCACCGGGTGGAGAACGTGCTGGAGGAGCCGTCGATTGGGATAGACATCTTCACCCCGGGAAGATCCTTCGATTTCTGGCTGAAGAGGAGGGGGTAGTATGGATCTCTCGGTCTTTGAAGGGATGGGGGCAGAGGAGCTGCGAAGTTATATCGAGTTTTTGCTCTGGCACTACAGGGTGGTGGATGCCTTCTGGTTCATCTACGTGAGCGAGGAGTTCGATCAGGGGGCCGCCGAGAGGATAAACGAGAAGGTCTGGGGTAGGGTGGCCGGAATGGCGGCCAAGGATCTCGTCAGGAGATTCGGGATCGAGGAGAAGGGGTTGAAGGGGTTCGTTAAGGCTCTCAGGTATTTTCCTTGGCACATCTTGGTGGAATACAAGATCGAGGAGAGAGATGACGAGGTGATCATAACTGTCCCCCACTGCCCCACCCAGGAGGCCCGGTTAAGGAGGGGACTGAGGGAGTTCGCCTGCAAGGAGATGCACCGAGGGGAGTTCGAGGGCTTTGCCCGCGTGGTGGACGATCGGATCCGTGTGGAGTGTCTCTTCGCTCCTCCTGATCCCCATCCTGAAGAGCTCTTCTGCAAGTGGAGGTTCACCCTAAGGGAGGGTCCCTGAGGCCTTATCCTCTCTGATGAGGGACCTCATTCCCTCTATTCCTACATCTATGGCGTTGATCTCCACCCTCCTCACCTCTTCCTCGTCTATCCGTTCTCCCTTCTCCCTTTCTACCAGTACCACCGTCACACATCCGCCCCTCAATCCCAGGGCACTGCAGATGGTCAGCAGGGTGGCTGCCTCCATCTCGCAATTGAGGACGTTAAGCCTTTTCCACTCCTCCACCGCCCCCCTGAACCTCCTTATCACATATCCCCCGTATGAGTCATGGCGCTCCTGTCCCGCATAGAAGCTCGCCAAGGTGGCCGTTATGCCCACGTGGAAGGAGAATCCCCCCTTCTCGCTCGCTTTCCTCGCCCCCTCCACCAGGGCCTTGAGCACCGAAAAGTGGGCCACTGCGGGATACTCTGGAGGGGCGTAATGCTCCGATGTCCCGTCCAAGCGAAGTGCCCCGGTGGTGATGACCACATCGCCCGTCCTTATTCCTGGCCTGATCGCCCCGGAAGTCCCTATCCTGATGAAGGTCCGCACCCCCAGCTTCGCCAGCTCCTCCACGGCGATGGATGCCGAAGGCCCGCCTATTCCCGTGGAGGTGACCAGGACTCGCTCTCCCTCCATCTCCCCCAGCCATGTCCTGAACTCCCTCCTCGAGGCGAGCTCCTTTGCGCCAGGGTCGAAGCCCCTGGCGATCACCGGTACCCTCTCCGGGGCCCCGGGCAGAAAGGCATAGCGAGCCCCTTCAATCATCTCTGCACTCAGGGCCAGATGATACATCCTCTCGGAACCCATTCTCAGAGCCCCAATTTCTCCTTTATCCCTTTCATCGCCTCAAGGCAGAGGGTTATGAACCTTTCGAGAGGAATCCCCAGCTCCTCGCAACTCCTTATCTGCTCCCTGTTCGCTCCTCGGGCGAAACTCTTCTCCTTGAAGCGGTTGAGAACGAAGCGGGTATCCACCGCCTCGAGCCTCCTCTCGGGATGCATGAGGGTTGCCGCGACGATCAACCCCGTGAGGGGGTCAACGGCATAGAGGGCCTTGGCCATACGGGTGCGACGCTCGGCGTGTCTTGCATGGGCCTTTATCGCCTCGATGATCTCCTCCGAGACCTTTCCCTGGAGCATCTCGGCCGTCACCAGGCCGTGCCTCTGGGGGTCGTCTTTGGTGGACTCGTAATCCAGGTCATGGAGCAGCCCCGCAAGCCCCCAGCTCTCCTCGTCCTCCTCCAGCTCCCTCGCCAGCCTCCTCATGCAGGCCTCGGCAGCGAGCATGTGCTTCACGAGGTTCTTCGTCTTGACCTCCTCCTTTACGAGCCTTAAGGCCTCCTCCCTCTTCATCGGCTCTTCCCTCCTTTCTGCCTCTCCATAATACAAACCATTGGGGGAGGTCAAGCTTTTGTTGCCCTTTTCTCCAACTTCCCTTACACTTTTCCCTGATGAGGGTTAGGGAGAGGCTTCAGGAGGCGATATCCCGGGTTTCGGAGGTCGTTCGGGGAAAGGATGAGGTGATAAGGCTTTCCTTCTGCTGCCTTCTGGCCAAAGGGCACCTCCTACTCGAGGACCTGCCCGGGACCGGCAAGACCACGTTGGCCATGGCGATGGCCAGGGTGATGGGCTGTTCCTTCGCCCGCATCCAGTTCACCAGCGACCTCCTCCCCGCCGATGTCCTGGGTACCCTCATATATCATCCTGCCGAAGGACGGTTCGTCTTCCGACGGGGGCCCATCTTCCACCACCTGATCCTGGCCGATGAGATAAACAGGGCTTCTCCGAAGGCCCAGAGTGCGCTACTTGAGGCGATGGGGGAGGGACAGGTGAGCGTGGAGGGGGTGATCGAACCCCTGCCTCAGCCCTTCTTCGTGATCGCCACCCAGAACCCCCACGAGTTCTACGGCACCTTTCCCCTGCCGGAATCCCAACTGGATCGGTTCACCATGAGCCTCGAGATGGGCTACCCCCCCAGGGATGTGGAGAAGGAGATCCTGGAGAGGGACGTTCAGGGGGAGCTGAAGGAGGTGAAGGCGGTCCTTGGGCCTGAGGAGATCCTCGAAATACAGAGGGACGTCCATCGGGTCTTCCTCCACGAGGACGTCAACGAGCACGTAATGAAGCTCACCGAGAGGACCCGCACCTCCCGGGAGCTTCGTTATGGGGTATCCACCAGGGCAGCTCAGGCCATCGTGGCCTGTGCCAAGGCGTGGGCCTTCATCGAGGGGAGAGATTACGTCATCCCGGAGGACGTCGGGAGGGTCTTCATTCCGGTGGTGATCCATCGCCTCGGCTTCCGTCAGGAGATGGAAAGGGGCTCAAGGGAGACCTTCCTCAAGGAGATGTTGAAAGGCGTTCCCTTCCCGGACTGAAGGGATGGTCCGTTACAGGGTAAAGGTCATAAAGGCCGGCACCATTTATATTGCCCTCACCTTAGCGCTGGGGATAGCCGCGGTTAACACCGGATCAAGCCTCCTCTATCTCATCCTCTCGGTAATGCTCTCCGCCATGGCCCTCTCGGGACTTAGCTCCCTCGTCAACCTCCTCGGCATAAAGGTGAGGGCGAGGCCTGCGAGGGAGGTCTTCGCCGGGATGAAGGCTTCCTTCCTTATGGAAATAGAGAACAGGAAGCCCTTCCCCGCCTTCCTCATCGCCATCGAAGGCGGAGAGGGGAGGGCTACCGTCCCCTATCTTCCCCCATGGGGGCGCTCCCAGGTCTTCCTGCCCCTCCTTTTTCCCCGACGAGGATGGCAGAGGGTCCCTCCGCTCAGGATCGTCTCCTCTCATCCCTTTGGCCTTTTCCGGAGGGGATTCTGGATGAGGACGGGAGATCGCTGCCTCGTTTATCCTCGTCCCATACCCGCTCCTGAACCCCTCCCCTCATCGGAGCCGAAGGGAGAGAGGAGGGGAGGGGAAAGGAGGAAGGGGCCGGAAGGGGATTTCTTCGGGGTCAGGCCCTTTTCCCCGGGGGATTCCTTTCGGCTCGTTCACTGGCAGGCCACGGCCAGGGTCGCCCACTTCATGGTGAAGGTGTACAGGGAGGAGGAGAGGGGTCCTTTTCTCCTCCACCTTGACGAAGGGTTAGACCTTGAGTTTGCCCTGGGAAAGTTGACCTTTCTTGCCTCGAGGCTCTTGCAGAAGGGCTATGCGGTGGGAGTGAAGCTCCCCCATCTCTTCATCCCCCCTTCGTGGGGGGAGGGACAGAGGAGGAGGATTCTGGAGGCCTTGGCCCTCTATGAGTAGACCTTTCCTATACTTGACGTTTCTTTCTGCCCTCCTCCTGAGCCGGGACCTGATCGGGAAGGGCTGGGTCCTCCTCTGCCTTCTGGCCGTCTTTTACAACCTCCTCGAGTGGAGGGGAAGGGCACGTCCCCTGCCGTCAGGACCCCTGACCCTCCTCTCCCTTCTCGCCATCGGGTATGGCCTGCTGGGGGTGTGGAGGGGTGGGGGCGTGGAGGCCTTTCTCATCCCGCTTCTGGCCCTCTCGGCGGTCAGGTTTTTCGGCCCCTGCAGGGTTAGGGAGATGTGGCAGATTTACGCCCTCTCCTTCCTCATCCTCTGCGCGGTCTCGGTGGTGAAGCTCTCCTTGGAGTTCGGGGCCGCTCTTAGTGCCTTCACCCTCTTTGCCGTCTGTGGACTGGTCCTCCTCAACTGGGAGAGAGAAGGGGCGAAGGGACCCCTGGAGAAGGTGCTCCTCTATTCCCTGGGGCTCGGCAGTGGGATTCTTCTCCTCGCGGTCCTCTTCTTCGTCTTCCTCCCCCGATCCCCTTTTGCGTTCCTCACCATCCCCTTCTTAGAAGAAGGGAGGACAAGGGCTGGATTCTCCGAGGTGATCTCCCTGGGGGATGTGGGTGAGGTTATCGAGGACAGGAGGGTGGCCTTCAGGGTCATCTTTCCCAAAGTCCTCCTCCCCGGGCCCCTTTACTGGCGAGGAGCAGTCTACACCACATATCGGAAGGGGAGATGGATTCGGGAGAGGGGATCGCCTCCTCCCCTCCGTCCCTTTCCTGCCAGGGGCATTGAGCAGACGGTCCTCCTCGAGCCCTATGAAGGGGATGTCCTCTTCGGTCTCGACTGTCCCCGTCTCATGGAGGTCATCGCCCCACAGGGAAGGGGAATAAGGGTCTTTCCGGGATGGACGTTTCGAATCCGCCCATCATCGGGTATGAGGGTAAAATACCGGGTCCTCTCCCTTCCTTCACCTCCCCGGGATCCCCCGGGAGAGGAGTGTCTCCAGGTCCCCAGCTCCCTGAGGGCTCGGCTCCAAAGGATCGCCCTGGAGGTTATAGGGGAGAGAGATAAGGGGGACGCCCTTGAGATCGCCCAACGCCTTTCCTCTTTCCTCAACTCTCCTCCTTTCGGGTATGCCCTGAACGTCTCCCCTCCCGGTGATCGAGATCCGGTCATCCACTTCCTCCTGAGCAGTCACCGTGGGTGGTGTGAGCACTTTGCCTCAGCCCTCGCCTTGCTGCTGAGAAGCGTCGGAATACCTGCCCGTGTGGTGGGGGGCTATCGGGGAGGCGAGTGGAACGGCCTCGGACACTACTACATCGTGAGGCAGAAGGATGCCCATACCTGGGTGGAAGTATGGTGCAGGGGAAGATGGGAGAGGGTGGACCCTACCCCTTCGGTCCAGCGAAAAAGGGCCTCCTTCCCCCTCGCGAGATTTGTGGATTATCTGAGGCTTCGATGGTTCCTGTATGTGATAAACTATGATTTTGCGGCCCAGCAGAGGTTCTTTCAGGGGATAAGGGATGAAGCCCTCCGTCTCTCTTGGAGGATACCGCATCTGCCCCCTCTGAAGGTGGGGAGGGTGGGGATCTATCTCCTGGTGGGGATACTGGGTTCCCTTCTCCTCTTGAGGGCGAGGGGGAGGAGGCTCACCCAATATGAGAGGCTCAAGCGGATACTGGCCAAGAGGTGGGGGCTCGAGCTTGAACCCTGGCAGGGCGGAAAGGAGCTCTTGCGCCTCTGCACCCAGAGGGACCAGGAGGTGGGGAAGCTGATTGAGGATTTTATCAGCATATGGTATCGGACCCGATATGGGAGGATGGGGATGATGAAGGAAGAGCGGGCGCACCTTGAGCGTCTGCTGAGGGAGATCGCCAGGATCGTAAAAAGATCAGGGAAAGGAGGGAAAGATGTCAAAGGGAGCTAAGGCCTTGGAGATCGCCAGAAGGCAGGTGGACGCTGTGGCAAAATACCTCAATGTGGATCCCGGAATCCTTGAGAAGATAAAGAGCACGAGGAGGGAACTCACCGTTAACTTTCCTGTGAAGATGGATGACGGCACGGTGAAGATATTCACTGGATACAGGGTCCAGCACAACGACACCAGGGGACCTTTCAAGGGAGGGATCCGCTATCACCCGGACGTGGACCTCGACGAGGTGAGGGCCCTGGCGATGTGGATGACCTGGAAGTCAGCGGTGGTAAACATCCCCTTTGGGGGGGCAAAGGGGGGCGTCCGATGCAACCCGAAAGAGATGAGCCTCGGGGAAATCGAGCGGCTCACCCGGCGTTTCACTTGGGAGATCTCCGTGCTGATAGGACCTGATGTGGATATCCCGGCCCCTGATGTCTACACCAATCCTCAGGTGATGGCCTGGATCATGGATACCTACTCCATCTTCAAGGGTCACGCCGTTCCCGGGGTGGTCACGGGCAAGCCCCTGGAGCTGGGCGGCTCGGTGGGCAGGTATGAGGCGACGGGTAAGGGAGTGGTGATAGCCTCCCTTAAGGCCTGTGAATACCTCGGGATCTCTGCCGAAGGGGCGACCGTGGCGATCCCAGGGTGCGGAAACGTGGGAAGTGTGGCAGCACAGTATTTTACTAAGGCAGGAACAAAGGTGATCGCCATAAGCGACTCCAAGGGTGGCCTGTACAACGCGAAGGGCTTGGATCTTAAGGCCACCCTCGATTGTAAGAAGCGTTACGCTTGTCTCCTCCATGAGGAGGTCCCGGGGGCGGAGCCGATAACCAATGAGGAGCTCCTGGAGCTCAAGTGCGATATCCTGGTCCCTGCCGCCCTCGGGGGCGTGATCACGGAGGAGAACGCGGAGAGGATAAAGGCGAGGATCCTGGCAGAGGGGGCAAACGGTCCTACCACTCCTGAGGCCGATCAGATCCTTTATGATAAGGGGGTCTTCGTCATCCCCGATATCCTGGCCAATGCAGGTGGGGTCATAGTCTCCTACTTTGAATGGGTCCAAAACCTCCAGGAGCTCCTCTGGAGCGAAGAGGAGGTATCGAGCCGCCTTCAGAGGATAATGGAGAGGAGCTTCGATGAGGTGGTGACCATCTATGAGGAGAAGAAGGTCCCCATGAGGACCGCCGCCTACATCCTGGGGGTGGGCAGGGTGGTGAAGGCCCACAAGCTGAGGGGCATCTATCCGTAACCTACCTCACCACCCAGTGGCCTGGTATCCAGCGACCACAGGGCCCCCAGTGGCCAGGGACCCAGACGGCGTAATGGGGTTTACAGCACCGCGGAGGAGGACAGCAGGGTCGCTCCGGGCGCACAAAGACCGCGGTGTGACAGGCGGCCATGGTGAAAAGTAAAATTGAAACGGCCATGATCTTAAGGAGAGACCTCATCCTTTTCCCTCCGTTTTTTCTTTTAGACACAGCAGGGAAGCTGAAGGTTGAAGAGTATCGTAATCTTGTAAACGGGACGAAAATCATGTATTCCCCTAAGGGAAAGGAGGAAGTGGGGTTTGTGAGATGAAGGGTATGGGCTTGATGGGAAAGTCGATGCTTTTTCTGCTTGTGCCGCTCATCGTCTTTCTGGCCATTGGGGCCTTTTTTTCCATAAAACAGCTCGATTCCCTGAGCAAAATCCTCATCGAGGGGGGGACCGCCACGGTAACGCGAATGGCCGAGCAGCAGGTCGCCCAGCACGCCCGCGCAGTGGCCGCCCAGGTCAGGCTTTATCTCTTGATCCATCCGGAGCTGAAAAAGGAGAAATTTAACACGGACCCTGACTTCAAAAAGATCGCCGTCCAGAAGGTCGGATTGACGGGATACTCAGCCCTGTATGAGCTGCCCGACAAGAATGGGATCTGGCGCACCTGGGCTCACGTCAACCCCAAGATCATCGGGATAGATATGAGGAACGTGAAGAAGGCCCTCGGCGAGAGCTTCCCTGCCTTCTGGAAGGTCTTCACCGGGGTGAAAGGGGGAAAGGAATCGAGGGGATACTACAAGTGGCGCGATGCCGATGGGAAGCTCAGGGACAAGTTCATGGTATGCACCCCTGTGAGGGGGACCCGTTTTATCGTGGCGAGTACCACCTATCTCGATGAGTTCACGCGTCCGATGAAGAAGCTGCAGGAGCGTTCCCGCCAGATGGCCCAAGAGACGCGCAATATCATCATCGCCCTGCAGGTGGCCACCATCGCCATTATCGGCCTCATCGTCTTCTTCTACGTCCGGAGCCTGATCGCCCGGATAGCCCACCTCTCCGAGGTCGCCGACCGGATCAGCGTAGGCGAACTCGATATGGAGATAGACGTCCGCTCGAAGGACGAGCTGGGAGTACTGGCTCAATCGATCGCCCGCATGCAGAGGAGCATCCGTCTGGCCATCGAGAGGGTGCGGCGTCGGAGGTAGGGGAACTTCGGAGTCTGTATAAGTTTGTGTTGAAAAAGGGAGTTAATTTAAAAAGATAGGGGGTATCTCCCGACTCAAACCCAAGAGAAAGGAGGAGATACCCCATGCAAAAACAACCTGAAGGTAAGGTTAGCTTAAGTCAGCTTCTTAAGCAAGCCCAGGAGAGGGTCAGGGAAGAGGGTTTTGATCGGGGCTGAAGGGAGGGCTCCCTTTTACCTTTCGGCCTTTTCCAA
>CBEVRB010000021.1:0-19932 GCA_965552155.1 uncultured bacterium | reverse complement strand
TTATCGGGTACAACACAGTGCTTCCCCACCACAGCCTGGGTTTGAAGCCTCCGGTAAGATGGCTCCTTGAAAATCATCCCGAGTGCCAAAGGTTATGGACCAATACACGGACTTGTCCTTCAGAGGTGGATATGGTAATGGTAAATGGTAAACACAAGTTTGATTTTAAGAAAAAGAGGCCGAGTAGCCCAAAAAAGGAGGTGATCAAATGATGGAAAGGAGAGAAGTTTTGGTGTTTTTCGTTATCTTTTTGGGTCTTTTACTTAGTTGCACGCCTGCCACGTACAAGCCTGCAGGTACCGTCGAATGTCCTGCAGAAATAAAATGGCAGGTAGCTGAAGAGGCACAGGTTACCCATTTTGCGTGCGCGGTAAAAAATTACAAAGGGTGGAAACGACCAGCAGTTCATTTTACCATTCAAGTGAAGAACAAATCTGATAAACCTCAGAGATTTAGGGTCAACTTCATATTACCTGAACAGGGAATAGCAGCGGGTGGACTTTTGCCTCGTAAAGGGAAACCACCTGTGCTCAAACCCGGAAAGGAGGCAAAGGGAATTTATCCTTTGCGTTACAGCCAGATTCCGAAGAAAGTCATAGTTATCATTAAAACTGTATCTTTGGATTGAGAATGCGAATGAGATCATTTTTTGTGAAAAAAGAGACTGTTGAACAACTTATTTTAAGGAGGTGAACGATGAAGAGTAAAGGCTTGAAAGGGGTGTGTGTAGGATTTGTAATTGTTTTAGCAATTGTTTTGAGCTGCCCTTTGCTTGCAGCCCGGGAAAAGTTAATATCGATTGGCACGGGAGGGACAGGGGGAGTTTATTATCCCTATGGCGGGGGTCTGGCCGAGATATGGACGAGATATGTACCGGGTGTGAAGGCAGTGGCAGAAGTTACTGGCGCTTCGGTGGAAAACGTCCGCTTGGTCAACAGAGGGGAGAGCCTTATCGGTGAGGCTATGAACGATGTTGTATATATGGCCTATTATGGGACGGGACGTTTCAAGGGCAAGCCCCAAAAGATTTTAGCCATGTTTGAGATGTATCCCCATCATTATCATGTGGTCGCCCTGAAAGGTTCTGGTATAAAAACCATATACGACATAAGGGGCAAACATGTCTCTGTAGGGGCGCCTGGCAGTGGTACTGAGTTCCAAACGAAGCTGGTCTTGGGAGCTCTTGGAATTAGTTACAAAGAATTTAAGGTGCATCGACTCTCCTTCACTGAAACTGCTAATGCCTTGAAAGACGGAACTATAGATGTAGGGATATGGAGTGTGGCAGCGCCTACCTCATCTGTTATGGATCTTGCTACAAAGAGGGACATCGTCATTATTTCCTTCAGCGATGAAGACCTGAAGAAGATCTGCGATACTTATCCCTTTTACTCTCCCTTCGTCTTGCCCCCTGGTACTTACAAGGGAGTGGATTACCCGGTGAAGAACCCCTCGGTTTGGAACACGGTTATCTGTAATGCCGATATACCCGAGGATCTAGTGTATAAATTGGTGAAAGCTGTCTTTGAGCATAAGGACTACTTGGAAAAGATACACCCCTTCGCCAAGTACACAACTCCAGAGAATACATTGAAAGCAGCTCCTATTCCCTTGCATCCGGGTGCCCTCAGGTATTATCGCGAGCTGGGGTTGGAAATCCCTGATCGTCTGTTACCGAAAAAGTAGCTATGAGGGGGAATATAAAGGTAACGGCTCTTGTAGCCGTTTTGTTTGGGACGGCCGTCCTCCTTTCTGTACCACGCACACCCTGGTTGGTCATAGAGGATGTAAAAGGGGGAAAGAAGGTGGCGGTCTTTCCGTTGAAGTGGGGTGAGAAGTTCGAGATATGTTATGTCCATTCTGTGGACCGTAAGCCGGTTTGCGAGATCTTCAGCCTTCGAAAGGGAATGGGTCTTGTGCTTCATGAGACTTACTTTAAGATGTTCGGGGCAGGGATGGGACATTGGGAGGGACATGGTTACGTAGTTGGAGAGGGGGGATGGATTAAAATAAAGGGAATAAATAAACCCCTAGGAAAATTCCTCCTTAGGGTAGGTTCTCAGGGGGTTGATCACACCCTGTCCTTAAGGGGCAAAAAAATCAACTTGACGGAGAAAGCGGAGGGAAGGCTTGTAGAAGTAAGGATGGAAACTCGCCCTTGGCTTCTGTCTTTCTTATCAGCACTTGGAGATAGAGAAATGAGTGGTTTTCTATAAGGGCGAGGCATGAGCGCTTAGAATCACCCACTTTACCCCTGCTGCTATAGGGGGAGGGAGTTTGTAGAGATTTTGGGGGAAGGAGTGGTAGTGTGTATTTTCTTCTTTTCCCCTTACGGAGGGTGAATGCCCAATGAGCAAGGAGGTTGACAAAATAAAGGGCGAAGAATCTGTTGTACGCAAGAGGCAACTCAGAGGTGTTCTCTCTCTTGTAGGTTCAGGCATCGCTATAGCCCTCTCCCTTTTTCAACTTTACACAGCCGGTTTTGGAGCCCTCACGGCAATGTTCCAAAGGGGCATACATATCATGCTGATATTGGCTATCGTCTTCCTGTATTATCCCGCCTCCAAGAGGGCTTCAAGGGATAAATTTGATGGATATCTTGCCTTTGACCTGGCTCTTTTTGCCCTTTCTTTTGCCGTCGTCATCTATATTATCGTCTCTTTCGACCAAATAGTAGAGAGACAAGGGGAATGGACGACCCTCGACATTGCTATGGGTATTATCGCCATCCTTTTGGTCATCGAAGCGACCAGAAGGGTGATCGGCCTGTTCATGGCCGTTATATGTGCAGTTTTCATTTTCTATGCCTACTTAGGCCCATATATCCCTGGCATTTTGGCCCATAAAGGGTACAATACGCATCGTATAGTTGGGCAGTTGTACTTGACAACAGAAGGTATTTTTGGGTTGCCCCTCGGTGTTGCCGCTACTTTTGTCTTTATTTTCGTCCTTTTCGGTTCCTTCCTCGAAGGAACGGGTGGTGGCAATTTCTTTACAGAGCTGGCCTATGCCCTTACTGGGCGCATGGTGGGTGGCCCAGCCAAAACAGCGGTAATCGCCAGCGGGTTTATGGGGTCGGTTTCAGGTAGCGCAGTGGCCAATGTGGTGACCACTGGCGCCTTCACGATACCTATGATGAAAAAAACAGGTTACAGGCCCCATATTGCTGGAGCCATTGAAGCGGCGGCCTCCACCGGCGGACAGATCATGCCACCTATCATGGGTGCTGGAGCCTTCTTGATGGCGGAGTTTACCAATACACCTTACTTAAAAATCGTCAAGATTGCCTTTCTACCAGCCCTGATGTACTACTTCGCCACTTATTGCTTCGTTCACTTTGAAGCGAAGAAAAGGGGTATAAAGCCCCTTGATCCGGAACAGCTTCCCAAGTTGATCGATGTTATAAAACGGGGCTTTCACTTTCTCATCCCCATTGCTGTACTTGTTTATTTTCTTGTAGCAAATTACAGCCCAATGATGGTCGGATTTGTAGCGGTAGTCTCCATCCTGATAATCTGTATGGCGCGTAAGGAGACGCGGATAGGCTTTCGTGACTTTCTGAGGCTTCTCGATAAGGGAGCTAAGAACGCAGTGATGGTATCTGTAGCCTGTGCAGCGGCGGGAATCATCGTGGGAATCGTAGGTCTAACAGGTCTTGGACTGAAATTCTCAAGCCTTATTCTTTCGTTTTCGGGAGGAATAAAGCTTTTTGCCATCTTGCTTGTTGGCTTCGCTGCTCTATTCCTTGGAATGGGACTACCAGTCACAGCTTCTTACATCGTCCTGGTGATCCTGGCGGGACCAGCCCTGATGGAACTGGGTATGGCGATGCTAACAGCCCATATGATCGTCTTCTGGTATAGTCAAACCGCAAACGTCACCCCACCTGTAGCCCTTGCAGCCTTTGCTGGTGCGGGTGTTGCCGGATCGGACCCTATGAAAACAGGATTTGCCAGTTGTAAGACCGCCATTGGTCTTTACATCATCCCGATACTTATGGCATACAGACCTTTACTTCTAAATGGCCCCTTGCTCAATGTGATTGTCGCCATCGTGAGTAGCATCTTAGGACTTCTGGCTATCAGTTCCTTTGTCGTTGGCTACCTCATAAGGGAAAACACAATCTTCGAGGAAATAATGACAGTAGTGGCAGCCTGTGGGCTCTTTTTGCCTTACTTATGGATGAATATCACAGGACTCATTTTGCTATCCCTTGTCTTCTTGCTACATGTTAAAAAGAAAAAGATGACCGTGTGAGAGGGAGAGATGGGGATTCATATTTTTGTGAGGCACTTCGATTCGGGAAAGGGCCGAGGGGATACGCCCTCGAGGCCCTTGGGAGGGAAGACCCCCTGGGAGTACCTGATGGAGAACCACAGGGAGGCGGTCTCCCTTGATGTTAAACTGCCTCAGATGTACTGAACCCCCGACCATATCAAGAGGTTTGAAACCAAGTAGAAATGGAGGAGTAAGGGGCATGAGTGAAAAGGTGATGTCTCTCAAAGAAGCGATTGAGAAATTCGTTTTCGATGGATGTCATATCTCGATAGGTGGATTTACCGTCAACCGTAATCCCATGGCTGCTGTCTACGAGATCATTCGGCAAGGGAAAAAGAACTTGCACCTATATGCGCACTCCAATGGTCAGGGGGTGGATGAGCTAATCGGGGCCGGATGCGTCAAGAAGGTGGAGATTGCATATGGAGCGAATGGGAGGTTTGCCCCTGTCTGCGTCCGGTTTAGAAAGGCAGTGGAGGAGGGAAAGATTGCAGTCGAGGATTATTCAAATTATCAAATGACATTGCGTTTCCTGGCAGGCGCAATGGGAGTTCCCTTTCTACCTACAAGATCCGGTTTGGGGACGAGCATTGTCGATAACTGGACTTTCTCTCCTCAAGAGAGAAAAAAGGACGCTAAGCTTCCCGACCAAAAACTGATAGTTATGGAGAATCCTTTTGGCTCTTGGGGAGGTGCTACAAAAGTGTTGCTGCTCCCGGCCATTTTTACTGATGTAACCATCATTCACGTTCAGAAAGCGGATCCTTTGGGAACAGCCCGCATAAAAGGCTTGACGTTTGCAGACGTGGAGCAAGCCAAATCGGCTAAGTACCTAATCGTCACCTGTGAAGAATTGGTAGACCCAGCTGAGTTGCGGGAGGACCCCAACCAGAATCAGATTCCCTTTTTCTGCGTCGATGCTGTAGTTCATGTACCTTATGGCGCTTACCCTACTGCATGCTATGGGTATTACGATTATGATCCGATTTATCTCAATCAGTATCGGGAATGGGCTGAGGACGAACATCAGTATAAGGAGTATCTCAATAAGTTTGTCTACGGTGTTAAGGAACATAAGGATTTGCTTTCATTGGTAGGAAAGGATCGGCTTGAGATGATTAAAGCGGATCCTCGAACAGGATACGCCGTTGGCCTTAAGAGGAGATAGGAGGTGAGGGATAATGCCAGAATATAGTTTGACAGAGATGATGGCGGTGGCTGCCGCCCGTGAGATAAGGGATGGTGACATCGTGTTCTGTGGAACGGGCATATCGATGCTTGCAGCGATGGCCGCAAAACACATCAGTGCTCCCAACAGCGTTATCTTCTTTGAAACTGGGGCGCTCGATTCAAAGCTTGAAGAGATTCCTCTAACAGTTGCAGACTCACGAGTAATGTTTTGGACCTCCGTAAACAGCGGGCTCGCCGATTCCTTTGCGGTTATGCAGAATAGAAAAACGGGCAAGAATGTGGTTGCCATTCTGGGTGCAGCACAGATAGACAAGTACGGCAACCTCAATTCCACAGCTATAGGAGAGTATTCCAAACCGAGGGTGCGGCTTCCTGGGAGCGGTGGGGCGTGTGATGTTGCCTCCTTTGTGGGGCGTTTCATCGTTTTTATGAAGCATCGGAGAGAAAGATTCGTCAAAAAGCTGGATTACCTTACGAGTCCGGGATGGCTTGATGGACCTGGGGGTCGTGAAAGGGCGGGATTACCCGAGGGAGGACCATCGGTGGTTGTCACGGATCTGGCCCTAATGCGTTTCGATGAAAGTACGAAGGAGATGTACTTAGCAGGGTATTATCCCGGAGTAACCCCTGAGCAAGTGCTTGAGAACATGGAATTTACAGTCGATGTCTCTAGGGCACGTGAGGTTCCTCCTCCTACTGCCCACGAACTGCAGATACTCAGGGAGCGCTGTGATCCTCAGCGACTAATACTAAGGTAGGAAAGAAGCCCTCTCACAGGTTCCTCAAATCCTGCGAAAGACCCTTTAAGAATGAGGGGCGGTCTGGACTGTGAAAGGCTCATCTCTTGGCTGATCAGGAGGGGGGAGGTGAGGCCCTCTGTCCCGAAGGGGACAAAGGGAAAGTGTGACCCTTTCCTCTGGCAAGGGCTTGTCATAAAGGAAAAGATGTGTTAATTTAACAATGAATTTAACCCTGCTATTGAAGCGGGTGAAAGCCCGCTTTTTTAATAGTGTTCCCGTTTTTAGAGATGGAGGAGAAGGAAAGACAGGAGATTATTAAGAAGGTCGAGGAGATCCTCACTCCTCTCCTCACCTATGAAGGCCTTTCCCTGGTGGACATTGAATATCAGAGGGAGAGGGTAGGGTGGGTCTTGCGCGTCTATATTGACAAGGAAGAAGGGGTCACGGTAAACGACTGTGCCAGGATAAGTCGGGAGCTGGGACAGATCCTCGACGTGGAGGATTTCATCCCGTACTCCTATCACCTGGAGGTCTCCTCTCCGGGCATAAGGAGGCCCCTCCGGCGTCAGGAGGACTTCCAGAGGTTCGCCGGCGAGCGGGTGAAGATCAAGACCAGCGAGGTGATCGAGGGAAGAAAGAACTTCACCGGAGAGATCCTCGGCTGTTATGGAGAGACGGTCAGGATCATAGCGGGAGGCAGGGTATACGACATCCCCCTCTCTTCCATCGCCAAGGCCCACCTGGAGCCCGAGATAAAATTTTAAAGGCAGAGGTCCGAAGATGGCTGAGGAACTCAACTACCTCATAGAACAGATAGGAAGGGATAAAGGGATAGACAAGAAGTTGATCATCGAGGCGTTAGAGGACGCCGTGCTCAAGGCGTCGAGGAAGAGATATGGAGCCCATAGGGACCTGGAGGCCCACTATAACGAGGAGCTGGGGGAGATAGAGGTATTCCAGTTCAAAACGGTGGTGGAGGAGGTGCAGGATCCGGACCTGGAGATATCCTTGGAGGAGGCGAGGAAGATAGACCCCGGGTGCGAGCTGGGCGACAGCTTGGGGCTGAAGCTCAACGTGAAGGAGCTTGGAAGGATCGCCGCCCAGACGGCCAAGCAGGTGATCATCCAGCGAGTTCGGGACGCCGAAAGCGAGACCATCGTCCGGGAATACAAGAACAGGAAGGGGGAGATAGTCTCGGGGTTCGTCCAGAGAATTGACCGGGGAAATATCATCGTCAATCTGAGCAGGGCCGAAGGGTTCCTCCCCCGCAGGGAGCAGGTCCCCAAGGAGGTCTACAAGAGGGGCGACAGGATAAGGGCCTATATCCTCGACGTGCAGAGGACCCCGGGGGGATATCAGATCCTGCTCTCCCGCACCCATCCGGGCTTTCTTGCCAAGCTCTTTGAACTGGAAGTGCCAGAGATATCCGAAGGGATAGTGAAGATCATGGCCGTGGCCAGGGAGCCCGGCGAGAGGTCTAAGATAGCCGTCTACAGCACCGATTCGGACGTCGATCCGGTGGGGGCATGCGTGGGGATGAAGGGCTCGAGGGTCCAGAACGTGGTCCAGGAGCTCAAGGGGGAGAAGATAGACATCATCCCCTGGACCGATGACCCCGCCAAGTTCGTCTGCAACGCCCTGGCTCCAGCCCGGATCTCCAAGGTCTACCTGAGCACCGAGGAGAAGTCTATGGAGATCGTCGTGCCGGACGATCAGCTCTCCCTGGCCATCGGCAAGAGGGGGCAGAACGTGAGGCTCGCCTCCAAGCTCACCGGCTGGAAGATAGACATAAAGAGTGAATCCAAGATGGAGAAGCTCTCCGAGGAGATCATCTCCCAGCTCAAGGCGATACCGGGCGTAGGGGAGATGATAGCCCGGATCCTGTACAATGAGGGCTTCTACTCCATCGAGGACGTGGCCGAGATGGACGGAGCGGAGCTTGGCAGGATCTGCGAGATCGGTGAGAAGAAGGGGGAGAAGATAGTGGAAGCGGCCCGCAGGATGCTCGGCATGGAGCCTCCCGATATAGATGAGGAGAAGGCCTCCAGGATCCGCCGAGGGGATGAGCCGGTGGAGCATCTCCCCGGGATCGGACCGAAGACGGCCCAGCTCCTGCTCGAGGAGGGCTATCAGTGCATCAGAGACATCTTTCAGGCAGAGCCTGCGGAGCTGGCGAAGATCCCGGGGATCAGCCGCAAGAGGGCCGAGGAGATGATCGCCGCTGCCAAGGAGTACATCGATAAGGGGCATGTCTCGTAGACACGTGCCCATAAGGAGTTGCATCGTATGTGGGACAAAAAAGGAGAAGGAGGCCCTCTTGAGGATCACGTTGAAGGATGGAAGGCCTGTCCTGGATAGAGAAAGGAGGATGGGCGGAAGGGGTGCATATCTGTGCCCAAGGAGAGAGTGTCTGGAGGGACTGATGAAGCGGAAGGAGAGGCTTTCCTATGCCCTCAGAAGGTCTATCCCTTCCCAAGATGTAGAGTCCTTCGTAGGGGGGCTCATAAGAGAGTGGGGAGAGGAGGGGGAGTGATGAGCGAAGAGGGAAAGGTCGAGATCATCGAGAAGAGGATCCAGCCCACGGTGATCCGCCGCCGGCGCCGGGTGATCGAACCGCCCAAACCTCCGGAGGAGAAGGCGGAGGCCGTCCCGAAGGAGGAGCCCAAGCCCGCCCCGCCCAAGGTGCCAGAGAAGCCGAAAGAAGCCCCTCCTAAGGCGGCTCCACCGAAGGAGGAGCGGGTGGTCAAGATCCCCAAGGAGAGGATGAAGCCGGCCCGGGTGGTGGGACGGGTAGAACTGAAGGAACTCGCCCCCACCAAGGAGGTGACCCCTCCTCCCCAAAGGGAGGAGGTCCCCCTGAAGCTGGAGATAATCCCGGAGGTACCGAAGGAGAAGAAGCCGACCAAGAAGGAGAGGGAACGGGAGGAACTTCCCAAGCCGAAGAGGAAACGCCGCAAGCGAGAGGTCATAACCTTTGAGGAGGAGGACTACGAGGAGATCCTGCGGGCGAGGCACCCTGCCCGAGAGGTCTTTCCGGGCAAACCCCAGAAGAAGCCCTTAAGCCGTCCCCCCCTCAAACCCCAGATAACCACCCCCAAGCCGATCAAGAAGGTCATCAGGGTGGACGAGGAGATCCTGGTGGCAGACCTGGCCCAGCGAATGGGGGTCAAGCTGGAGGAAATGATAAAGAAGCTGATGGATCTGGGGGTCATGGCCACGGCCAATCAGACGATAGACGTGGAGACGGCCACTCTCATCGCCACCGAGTACGGGTATGAGGTGACCAGCGGGGTGGAGGAGCTGGAGAAGGCCATTGCCCCCCAGGAGGACCCCCCTGAGAAGCTTCGGCCCAGACCTCCGGTGGTGACGGTGATGGGCCACGTGGATCATGGAAAGACCCTCCTGCTCGATGCCATAAGGAAGACCAACGTGGTGGACGAGGAGGCCGGGGGGATAACACAGCATATAGGGGCTTATCGGGTGGAGATAGACGGGAACGCCATCACCTTCATAGATACCCCCGGCCATGAGGCCTTCACCGCCATGAGGGCCCGGGGGGCCCAGGTGACCGATATCGTGGTACTGGTGGTCGCCGCCGACGATGGGGTCATGCCCCAGACCATCGAGGCGATAAACCATGCCCGGGCAGCAGGGGTCCCCATCGTGGTGGCCATAAACAAGATCGATAAGCCCGAGGCGAACCCCGAGAGGGTAAGGCAGCAGCTGGCAGAGCAGGGGCTCATCCCGGAGCAGTGGGGAGGGGATACCCTCTTTGTGGAGGTCTCGGCGAAGAAGAAGACCGGGATAGAGGACCTGCTCGAGGCGATCCTCCTGCAGGCGGAGCTCCTCGACCTGAAGGCCAATCCGGACAAACCGGCCAGGGGCACGGTCATCGAGGCCAAGCTCGACAGGGGCAGAGGGCCGGTGGCCACGGTGCTGGTGAAGGAAGGGACCCTGAGGAGGGGGGCATCCTTCGTCGCCGGCCCCACCTACGGGAGGGTGAGGGGCATGATAAACGAGTGGGGTGATAACCTTAAGGAGGCTACCCCATCCACCCCTGTTGAGGTGGTGGGATTCGCCGAGCTCCCCCAGGCCGGTGACGATTTCATCGTGGTCCAGAACGAGAAGATCGCCAAGGAGGTCGCTGCCTTCCGCCAGAAGAGGAGGAAGGAGAAGGGGGAGGTCCCGGAGCGGATCTCTCTGGAGGAGATCTTTCAGCGGATCCAGGAAGGGGAGGCCAAGGAGCTGCGCCTGATCCTGAAGGGCGACACCCACGGGTCGGTTCAGGCGGTGAGGGAGGCCCTGGAGAAGCTGAGCACCGACGAGGTCAAAGTGAACGTGATCCACCAGGCAGTGGGGGCGATCTCCTCCAACGACGTGAACCTCGCGGCGGCTTCCGGGGCCGTGGTCATCGGCTTCAACGTGCAGCCCGACGGGAAGGCCAGGGCATTGGCCGAGCAGGAGAAGGTGCAGGTGCGCACCTATCAGATCATCTACGAGCTGATCGAGGATGTCCAGAAGGCCCTTCGGGGGATGCTCGCCCCGGAGATCGAAGAGGTTCTCCTCGGGAGGGCAGAGGTCAGGCAGCTCTTCAACATCCCAAGGGTCGGTGTGGTGGCAGGGTGTTACGTGCAGGAGGGTAAACTCCTGCGGGGGGCAAACGTAAGGCTTTACAGGGGAGATGAGGTCGTCCACGAGGGGAAGATAACCTCGCTCAAGCGCTTCAAGGAAGATGTCAGGGAGGTGGCCTCAGGGTATGAGTGCGGTGTGGGGATAGAGGGATACTCCGAATGGCAGGTGGGAGATATCATCGAGGCCTATGTGATGGAGGAAAAGAGAGAGGGATGAAGGGATGGTCGTGGGGGTGTGCCATCTCGATCTCCTCATCCCTGGGGGAAACTCCCTGAAGGGGAAGAGGCAGGTGATGAGGAGTCTGATGGAGAAGGTGAGGGGGAAGTTCAACGTCTCCATCTCCGAGGTAGGAGGACATGACCTCTGGGGGAGGGCCCAGGTGGGGATATGTCTGGTGGGGAATGACAGGGGATTCATCAACTCCTCCCTCGATAAGGTGATCTCCTTCATCGAGGGGACAGAGCTTGTGGAGGTCATAAGGAGGGATATAGAGCTCCTGAACTTCAATCCGGGCTTCTTCCGGTGAGGAAGGGATGCAGCGGAGAGGAGAGCGACTGGGAGATCTCATAAGGGAGGAGGTCTCAAAGATCCTCCTCAGAGAGGTGAAGGACCCGAGGATCGGCTTTGTGACCGTCACCAGGGTCACCCTCTCGCAGGACCTGAGGGTGGCCAGGATCTATTACAGCGTTTACGGCGATGAGAAGGCGAAGGAGGAGTCAGCCCTGGGCCTTCAGAGCGCCAAGGGCTTCATCAGGAGGGAACTGGGCAAGAGGGTCAGGGTGAAGTACCTCCCCGATATCGTCTTCACCTTTGACGACTCGATGGAGTACGGGGAGCGGATATCCAGGATACTGAAGGGCCTGAAGGAGGATGGGGAAGGGACGGATTGACGGGGTCCTGGTAGTGGACAAGGAGGAGGGGATCACCTCCTATGATGTGATCCGGAAGGTGAAGAGATATCTGCGGGGGGTGAAGATCGGCTACCTCGGGACCCTCGACCCTTTGGCCACAGGGGTGCTCCCTCTCCTTATCGGCGAGGGGACCAAGCTCGCTCCTTTTCTGGAAAACGGTCAGAAGGTCTACGATGCCACGATAAGGCTGGGAGTGACCACCGACACCCAGGACAAGGACGGTCGGGTCATCCGCGAGGAGGACCTTTCCCGATGGGACCTCACCCCTGAGAGGATCGAGGAAGTACTGGGAAAGTTTCGGGGGAGGATAAAGCAGATCCCCCCCATGTTCTCCTCCAAGAAGTACCGGGGCAGGCCCCTCTATAAGCTGGCCCGCAGGGGAATAGAGGTGGAGCGGGAGCCAAAGGAGGTGGAGATATATGAGCTCGAGCTGAGGGACGTGAAGCCCCCCTTTGTACGGGTTTATCTCCGCTGCTCAAAGGGCACTTACGCCCGCACCCTGGCCCACGATATAGGGGAGAGGCTCGGATGTGGCGGACATCTCTTCGCCCTGAGGCGCCTCTCCAACGGGCCCTTCACCGAGAAGGAAGCGATGGGTCTTGATGAGGTGGTGGAGCTCGCCTCCCGGGGAAGGCTCAAGGAGGCGATAATACCGCTCGGAGAAGCCCTATCTTTCCTCCCCTCCGTCCGGCTCGACGATGAGGAGGTCTGGAAGGTGCGCCATGGAGGCCAGATAGAGCGTGACGGAGAGGAGGGCTTTCTGGGATTGGGACGCCTGCTGAACAGCAGGGGAGACCTCCTCGCCGTAGGGGAGGGGGTGCGGGTGGGAAGGAGGATCTGGATAAGGCCCGTACGGGTCTTCAGGATAGATCAAGAGGAGAAGGAGGTGTAGAATGGGCTTAGATCCCGAGAGGAAGAGAGAGATCATCCAGGAGTTCCGGATCCACGATAAGGATACAGGATCCCCTGAGGTGCAGATAGCCCTGCTCACCGAGAGGATAAACTACCTGACGGAGCACTTCAAAATCCACAGGAAGGACATCCACTCCCGCCGGGGGCTCATCAGGATGGTCAACAGGAGGAAGGCCCTGCTCGAGTACCTGAAGAGGGAGAACAGGGAAAGGTACCTGAGGTTGATCGAGCGCCTCGGCCTGAGAAAGTAGGGGGGGAGTTCATAAAAAGGAGGTCTTTTGAAGGATGGGAGAGAGGATTTCAATAGAGCTGGCTGGTAGAAACCTTATCCTGGAGACCGGGACGGTGGCCTGTCAGGCCGATGGCTCGGTCCTGGTGACCTATGGAGAGACGGTGGTCCTGGTGACGGCTGTCTCCTCCAGGGAGGAGAGGGAGGAGGCGGATTTCTTTCCCCTGCTGGTCAACTACATAGAGATGACCTATGCCGCCGGAAGGATCCCTGGGGGGTTTTTCAAGAGGGAGGGGAGACCCACCGATCAGGAGATCCTCAACTCCCGGATAATCGACCGGAGCATCCGCCCCCTCTTCCCCGCAGGCTTCCTGGGTGACACCCAGGTGATAGCCACGGTGCTCTCCGTGGATCAGGAGAACGACCCCTCCATCCTCGGGATCATCGGGGCCTCGGCGGCCCTGGAGATCTCGGACATCCCCTTCGATGGGCCTGTGGCCGGCGTGAGGGTGGGGAGGATCGATGGGGAGTTCGTGCTCAACCCCACGACCAGCGAGCTGGAGCGGAGCGATGTGGACATAGTGGTGGCAGCGAACCGTGAGGGGATAGTGATGGTGGAAGGGGGGGCCAAGATCGTCGAGGAGAAGGCGATCCTCGACGCCATCTTCTTCGGATATGAGGCGGCAAGGCCCATCCTCGACCTGCAGGAGGAGCTGAGGGAGAAGTGGGGGAAGGAGAAGAGGGTCTATACCCCTCCCGAGGAAGGAGGGCCTCTGTGGGAAGAGGTGAAGGGGTACGTGATGCCTCTTCTTTCCGAGGCCTTCCGCATCCCTGCCAAGATAGAGCGGAGGGATCGGATAGAGCAGATCTTCCAGGAGGTCCAGGAGCGGTTCGTCGCCGAGGACGGGACGAACCGCTCCCTGGTAAAGAGGGCCTTCGAGGCGGCCGAGAGGGAGATCGTCCGCTCCGGGGTCTTCAAGGAGGGGCGCAGGGTGGACGGCAGGGGTCTCACCGATATAAGGCCCATAAGCTGCGAGGTGGGCCTCCTTCCCCGCACCCACGGCTCGGCCCTCTTTCGCCGCGGGGAGACCCAGGTGCTGGCCGTCACCACCTTCGGGACCTCGGAGGACGAACAGAAGGTGGAGTCCCTCCTGGAGGGGGAGATCTACAAGCACTTCATGCTCCACTATAACTTCCCTCCCTACTGCGTCGGAGAGGTAGCTCCCCTCAGGGCCCCGAGCCGCAGGGAGATAGGCCATGGGGCCCTGGCGGAGAGGGCCCTGGTGCCCGTGCTCCCCTCAAAGGATGAGTTCCCTTACACCATCAGGGTGGTCTCCGAGGTACTGGAGTCCAACGGCTCCTCCTCCATGGCCACCGTCTGCGGGGGTTGCCTCTCCCTGATGGACGCAGGGGTCCCCATTAAGGCCTCAGTGGCCGGGATAGCCATGGGACTGATGATGGAGGGGGACCAGGTGGCGATCCTCACCGACATCATAGGCGATGAGGACCATCATGGAGATATGGACTTCAAGATCGCGGGGACGAGAGAAGGGGTCACCGCCATGCAGATGGACGTGAAGGTCCCCGGGGTCTCCAAGGAGGTGATGGAGAGGGCGCTCGAGCAGGCCAGGGAAGCGAGGCTCTGTGTGCTCGAGGTGATGAACAAGACCCTGGACAGGCCCCGCTCGGAGCTCTCCAAGCACGCCCCCCGCATCGTCACCATCCAGATAAACCCCGACAGGATAAAGGACGTGATCGGCCCCCTGGGTAAGAACATCCGCTCCATCATCGAGAAGACCGGGGTGAGGATAGACATCGAGGACAACGGGATCGTGAAGATCGCCTCCCCCAATGCCCAGGCGATCGAGGAGGCGATAGCCCTGGTGAAGCAGTCGGCGGCCGAGGCGAAGCTGGGGGAGGTGTACATCGGGATCGTCAAGAGGATCACCGATTTCGGGGCCTTCGTGGAGATACTGCCCGGGGTGGAGGGGCTGGTCCACATCTCGCAGCTCGCCGAGGGGAGGGTCAGGAGGGTAAGCGATGTGGTCAAGGTCGGCGACGAGATAAAGGTGAAGGTGATAGAGATAGACAGGGAAGGCCGCATACGCCTCTCGAGAAAGGCCATCCTCCAGGAGGAGAGGGCGGAACGCCGGAGGAGGGAGCCGCCAAAGAGGGGCTTTCATCACAGGAGGAGATACTGACCGGGGTGATCTACCGGAAGACGGTCCTGGAGAACGGTGTGAGGGTGATCACCGAGGCCTGGCCCCACACGGAGGCGGCCTCGGTGGGTATCTGGGTCAGGACCGGCTCCCGGGATGAGAGGCCCGAGGAGAACGGCCTTTCCCACTTCATCGAGCACCTGGTCTTCAAGGGGACAAGGAGGAGAAGTGCCTTTGACATCGTCAGGGAGATCGAGTCGGTAGGGGGGACGATAAACGCCTTCACCGCCAAGGAGTACACCTGTTTCCACGCCAAGGTCCTGGATAAGGACCTGCCTCTGGCCCTGGATGTCCTCTGTGACCTGCTCACCGAGCCCCTCTTCGATCCCGTGGAACTGGAGAAGGAGCGGATGGTGATCCTTCAGGAGATAAAGATGGCAGATGACGTCCCCGACGACCACATCTACGACCTCTTCCACCGCTCCTTCTGGGGCGACCATCCCTTAGGGCTTCCCATCATCGGGACGAAGGAGACGGTCTCCTCCTTCAGCCGGGAGCAGATAGAGGGGTTTTTTCGCCGCCGTTACACCCCTGAGAGGATGATCGTCGCCGCCGCAGGCCACATAGAGCATGAGGAGGTAGTGAGGGAGGTGGAGAAGCGGCTCGGTTCCATCCCTCCCTCCGATGATCACAGACCAGAACCAAGGGCCGAGGGAGGAAAGGGGGGTGTGGGGGTGGAGTACAGGGAACTGGAGCAGGTCCACCTCTGCCTCGGCGTGAGGGGTATCCCCTATGCTCATCCCAACAGGTTTGCGGGATATGTACTACACACCATCCTCGGGGGGAACATGAGCTCGCGGCTCTTCCAGGAGATAAGGGAGAAGAGGGGGCTCACTTACTCGGTATATTCCTTCATGAACTCGTACAGGGACAGCGGGGTGCTCGGGGTCTATGCTGGAACTACTAAAGAAGAGCTCGATGAGGTGATCGATCTGATCCTCAGGGAGCTTCGGCGGATGAAGGCGGGAGAGATAGAGGAGAGGGAGGTCCAGGTGGCCAAGGAGTACCTGAAGGGGAACATGGTCCTGGCGCTGGAGAGCTCCGATGGGAGGATGAGTCGCCTGGCAAAGAACGAGATCTACTTCGGGAGGCACATCCCCCTGGAGGAGGCCCTCCGGGAACTGGATCGGGTCGATGTCGAAAGGGTCCTCGAGGCCACCAGGGAGTTCTTCAACGCTTCCTTCAACCTGGTGCTGCTCGGCTCCCTGAAAGAGGAGGAGGTCCCCCTGTCCGAGACCAGCCTTTGAGATGATCGAGGTCTTCTTCAAAAGGCTTCACCCCCGGGGAAGGGTCCCCACCTACATGAGCGAAGGGGCTGCAGGGTGCGACCTCTTTGCCTGCCTGGAGGAGGAAGTGGTGATACCCCCCGGAGGCTGGGCCCTTGTGCCCACAGGGGTCGCCATCGCCCTTCCCCCAGGATACGAGGCCCAGGTGAGGCCGAGGAGCGGTCTCGCCCTCAAGTATGGGGTCACACTGCTTAACACCCCCGGGACCATCGACCCCGACTACCGGGGGGAGATCAGGGTTATTATGGTCAATCTGGGGAAGGCCCCCTTCAGGGTCAGGGATGGAGACAGGATAGCCCAGCTCGTAATCCAGCAGGTAGAGCGGGGAAGATTCCTTGAGGTCGACGAGCTTCCATCCACCTCCCGGGGCGAAGGGGGCTTCGGCCACACGGGGAAATGAGTTGACACAACATGGACAAGAATCTATAATTTTTTATTGATTCAATACAAATGGCCCTTAGCATAAGGAATCCAAAGGCTGAACAGCTGGCAAGAGAAGTGGCTGCTGAAACGGGGGAAACCCTGACCCAGGCGGTGATTCGTGCCCTTGAAGAGCGGCTCCAGCGTCTTAAGGGTCGAAGGAGGCCTGCAGATCTGGTCGAGGAGATCTTGAGGATTTCCAAGAGATGCAGTTCCCTCCCGGATATGGATAAGCGTTCACCCGAGGAGATCCTGGGTTATGATGAGGTGGGCGCATTAGGCAAAGGTGGTAATCGATAGCTCAGCCCTGATAGCCATACTGTTAGGTGAGCCGGAGGCTGAAGCCCTGGCAAGGGCAATAGCAAGGGATCCGGTGAGGTTGATCAGCACCTTCAGTGCCTTGGAAACGGGTATCGTTATAGAGGTGAGGAAGGGGGAAGCGGGAGGAAGGGAGTTCGATCTCTTACTACACAGGGCAAGGATAGAGATAGTTCCCATGAACGTGGAACAGTATGAGATCGCCCGGGAGGCCTGGAGGATTTATGGCAAGGGGCGTCATCCAGCCGGGCTCAACATCGGGGATTGCTGTTCCTATGCCTTGGCCAAGTATTCTGGTGAACCTCTGCTTTTTAAGGGTGAGGATTTCTCAAAGACCGATATTCCAGCAGTAAGGTGGTGAGCTGAGGATGTCGAACGAGAGGGGACTTTTGGGGATCATGGCCGACACCCACGATAACCTCCCCCTGATTCGCAGGGCCTGCGAGTTTTTTAACCAGAAGGGTGTGGCGAAGGTGATCCATGCCGGGGACTACATCGCCCCCTTCTCCGTCCTCACCTTAAAGGAGAACCTCAAGGTCGACTTTTTCGGAGTCTTCGGGAACAACGATGGGGAGCGTCTGGGACTCATGAGGGCTTCTGAGGGGCGCATCCATCCTTCCCCTTCGGTCCTGAAGGTGGGGGAATGGGAGTGTCTGGTAGGCCATGATTTGAGCGAGGAGGTGGCAGAGGCGATCGCCTCCAGCGGACGTTTCCGCCTCGTGGTCTTCGCCCACACCCATAAGGCCCTCGTCAAGAGGGTAGGGGAGTCCCTTCTGGTCAATCCGGGGGAGGTCGGGGGATGGCTTTACGGGACCTCGACGGTGGCCCTCGTTGACCTCGCCAGCCTGGAGGGCGAGATCGTAAAGCTCTGATGGATTACCTCGTCGATTCCTATCTCCACTACCTGGTGGTGGAGAAGGGGCTGAGCCGCAACACCATAGAGTCGTATGGCAGGGATCTCAGGGTCTTTCTCGATTTTGTGGAAGGGAGGGGGATCCGTTCCTTCAGGCAGGTGACGAGAGGGGATGTCCTCGCCTTCCTGAAGGAACTCCAGGGAAGGGGGCTTTCGGTGAGGAGCGTGTCGAGGGCCCTCATCTCCCTCCGGGGTCTCTTTCGGTTCTTGCTCCTTGAAGGTCACCTGGAGGAGGACCCGGTGGAGGAGATGGAGGTCCCGCGCCCTCCCCGTTCCCTTCCCCATGTGCTCTCCCTTCAGGAGGTGGAGCGGATCCTGGAGGCGCCCGATCCCGGCACCCCCCTGGGCGTGAGGGACAGGGCGATGCTCGAGCTCCTTTATGCCACCGGGATGAGGGTATCGGAGCTGGCAGGCCTCCCGCCTGAAGGGGTGGACATCCAGGTGGGGTTCGTCAGGGTAAAGGGAAAGGGGGATAAGGAGAGGGTGATCCCCATAGGGGAGGTCGCCAGGGAGCGGCTTGATATCTACCTGAGAGAGGGGAGACCGCGCTTGCTCAAGGGAAGGGAGAGTCCCTATCTCTTCGTCAACCGGCAGGGCAGGGGACTGAGCCGCCAGGGGATCTGGAAGCTGATAAAGCGGTACGCACTGGAGGCCGGGGTCCTGACGCCCATAACCCCCCATACCCTGCGCCACTCCTTTGCCACCCACCTCCTGGAACGGGGGGCCGACCTCCGCTTTGTGCAGGTCATGCTTGGGCACGCCGACATAGGCACCACCCAGATCTACACCCACCTGAACCAGGAATATCTCCGGAAGATCTACCAGCAGTACCACCCCCGGGCATAATATCATTGCGATTCTTTGACGACTTGAGGTATATAGAAGCATTGATATTGGGATGCAGGGGCAGATGAGAGGGGCGTGTAAGAGGGCGAATAAGATAGAGTTTGGGCGGGAGATGCTTGGCGATAGAGGGAAGAAACTGAGATTGGGTGGGCTGCTGTTTGCGTTCACCCTCTTTGTCATTCCTGTTTGGGCCTTCCCCCAGGGAGTAAGGGTTCAGTGTGAGGTCCTTGACGCTCGAGGTCCCTCGAAGGCTTACAGGGGGGAGTTAAAGGATATACGTTATATCCTCGTTCACCATGCCCGCGAGCAGGACCGGCAGAGGCTTTCGGAGCTACTGAAGGGGCACAGTGGGGAAGAGGTGGTCTTTATTTTTAAGGGGAGGAGATGCAGGGGCGTTATTTTCCGCCTCCCCTATTGTTTCGGCAGGGGCCTGATCCTGCATACAACTCCCCTCGATATTAAAAGAAAGGACCTGATTGAGGTGATATTCTCAGGGCAGGGAGGACCTTAATGCCCTCGGTCACTGAGCCCGCAGGGAGGTCAAGCCATGGAGACCTTGAAGGAATTGATCGAGCAACTGCCCCCTGAACTTCAGGAGGAGGTGCGGGATTTTGTGGAGTTTTTGCTGGCGAGGCGGGCAAGGAGGCCCAAGCGAAAGCCCAAGTTCGACTGGGCTGGTGCACTTAGGGATTTGCGCGATCGCTACAGTTCGGTAGAACTCCAGCACAAGATTGCGGAGTGGAGAATAGGCGAACGATGAAGCTCTTACTTGATACCAACATCTTCCTCGAAGTGATCTTAGATCAGGAAAGGGCCAATGAGGCTCGAACCCTTCTGTCGGAGGTCGAGGGACACGAATTCTTCATCTCCGATTATTCCCTCCACTCCATAGGGCTTTTGTTGTTCCGCAGAGGGAAACACGAAGTATTCCGGCAGTTCCTAAAAGATATGATCCTCAATGTGGGAGTTGCCGTTATTACCCTCTCGGCCCAGGAGATGGAAAGCCTCATCGAGGTCGCCCAGAGGTTCAACCTCGA
>CBEVRB010000020.1:0-20187 GCA_965552155.1 uncultured bacterium | reverse complement strand
TCCCCCTCGAAGAGCTCGCCTGGATAAAGGTCCCGGGGATCAACACGGAGGGCGAAGGGTCATCGGCCCAGGTGAGGGTCCGCATGGGAGGAAGGGAGCTCAGCTGGCCCGGGCGGGTAGTCCGGGCAGGGGGAAAGGTGGACGAGAGGACCCGCCTCCTCCCGGTGGTCGTACGGGTCGAGGACCCCTTCCGCAGGAGGCCCCCTCTCCTTCCGGGACTCTATGCCCGGGTCAGGATCCAGGGACGAAGGCTCCAAGGGGTATCCATGATCCCCCGCTCCGCCCTCAGGCCCGAAGGGACGGTGTGGGTCTTAGGGCCTGAGGGGAAGCTGCAGTTCCGTCGTGTGGTGGTGATCCGCTTCGAGGACGACTGCGCCATCATATCGCGAGGGCTCATGGAGGGAGAGCGGGTGATCATCACCTCCCTCAAGGAGGTCACCGAGGGGATGAGGGTAAAGGAGGCCCGATGAAGGGGGCCATCGCATGGTTCGTCAAAAACCACGTTACTGCCAATCTGCTAATGGCCTTCGTCCTGGCGGCGGGGGTCTTCACGGCCCTGACCATAAAGGTGGAGGTCTTCCCCGAGGTGAGCCTCGACGCCATCTCCGTTACGGTGGAGTATCCCGGGGCCTCCCCCTCCGAGGTAGAGGCCTCCATCATCCGGGAGATAGAGGAGGAGGTGGCGGGCCTCGAAGGGGTCACGCGGGTGATCTCGGAGGCGCGGGAGGGGATGGGGGTGGTCACCATAGAGGTGCTCAAGGGATGGGACATCGACAAACTGCTTGATGACGTGAAGTCGAAGGTGGAAGGGATCACCACCTTCCCCGAGGAGTCGAAGCGCCCGGTTATCAAGGAGGTGGTGGGCATAAGGAGGGTGATCAACGTGGCCCTTTACGGGGATGTGCCCGAAGGGACCTTGAAGGCCCTGGCCGAGGAGGTGAGGGACGGGATCACCCGGCTTCCCGGGGTCACGAAAGCGGACCTCTTGGGGGTGAGGGAGGCGGAGATCCAGGTGGAGGTCCCGGAGGAGACGCTGCGCCGCTACGGCCTCACCCTGGCCCAGGTGGCAGAGGCCATAAGGAAGGCGGGGTTCGACCTGCCCCTCGGGGAGATGAAGGGAACGGAGCAGGAGCTCCTCCTCAGGGCCAAGGGCAAACGGTACCACGCGGGGCAGTACCGCGATATCCCCATCATCACCCGCCCCGACGGCTCCATGGTCACCCTCGGGGATATAGCCATCCTGAGGGACGGTTTCGAGGAGGTGGACGTCCTCACCCGATTCATGGGGAAGCCGGCGGCCATGATCCAGGTGTGGCGCGTGGGGGATCAGAGCGCCCTGAAGGTGGCAAAGCAGGTGAAGAGATATATCGAGGAGATCAGGCCCACCCTCCCCGAAGGGGTCGAGATAGCCGCCTTCCAGGATATGTCCCGCATCCTGAAGGACCGCCTCTACCTCCTCCTGAGGAACATGGCCCTGGGGATGGCCCTGGTGGTCATCACCCTGGGAGTGTTCCTGCAGAGGCAGTTCGCCTTCTGGGTCACCATGGGGATACCCGTGGCCTTCGCCACGGGGCTCTGGCTCCTGCCCCGGTTCGACATCTCTATAAACATGGTCTCGCTCTTCGCCTTCATTATGGTCCTGGGGATCGTGGTGGACGATGCCATCGTGATCGGGGAGAGCGTGTTCCGCAGGAGGGAGGAGGGGATGGGGAGGGAAGAGGCGGCCGTGGTGGGCTCTGCGGAGGTGGCGGGGCCTGTGATCTTTTCCGTGCTCACCACGATGGCCGCCTTCCTCCCGCTGCTTATGGCAGGAGGGGTGATGGGGAAGCTCCTGAAAAACATCCCCCTGGTGGTGATCGTGGTGCTTGCGGGATCGCTCCTTGAGGCCCTCTTCGTGCTGCCGGCCCACCTCTCCAGGAGCAGAGCCCGGGCAGGGGCGAGGGGGGCGGTCTCCCGGGGGCTCGTGCGTTTCGTACATGGGCCCTATCGCCGCTTTCTCCATGGGGCGATAAGGTGGCGTTACGGGGTGGCGGCGGCAGGGGTAGCCCTTCTCATGGTGAGCCTTGGGCTCTGGAAGGGGGGGAGGCTCAAATTCACCTTCTTCCCCAGGGTGGAGAGCGACATCATGGTCTGCTACCTCACCATGCCCCCGGGCACACCGATGGAGAAGACGCTGCAGGTGGTGGAACACTTGGAGCGGGCGGCTGAGGAGGCTGTGGCGGAGTTCGAGGCCCGGATGCCCGAGGGGTCACCGCCACTGCTGAAGAACATATCCTCTTTGGTGGGGGTGCAGTGGAGGCGCCATAGGGCGAGGCTCAAGGGCGGAGGAGTGGGGAGCCACGTGGCCCAGGTGATGATGGAGTTGCTCGAGGCCCAGAGGCGACCCCTGATAAGCACCGCGAGGGTGGCGGCCCTCTGGAGGAAGAAGGCAGGACCGATCCCGGAGGCCGAATCCATCTCCTTCTCCAGTGAGCTCTTCAGTCCCGGAAAGCCCATCGAGATCAACCTCTACCACGAGGATCAGGAGGTCCTGGCTCAAGCGGCCGAAGAGCTGAAGGAGGCGCTGAAGGCCTATGCCGGAGTCTTCGACATCGCCTCAAGCCCCATTCCCGGCAAGGAGGAGATCCGCATAAAGCTTAAGCCCTCGGCCCGCAGCCTCGGCCTCACCCTTCAGGAGATCGCCCATCAGGTGCGCCACGCCTTCTACGGGGCCGAGGCCCTGAGGTTCCAGAGGGACCACGACGAGGTGAAGGTGATGGTCCGCTGGCCCGAGGGAGAGCGGCGATCCCTGGGGAATCTGGAGGAGATGTGGATAAGGCTTCGGAACGGCGGGGCGGTACCCCTCAAGGAAGTGGCCATCCTTTACCCATCCCAGGAGTACCTCACCATAGAGCGGGTGGACCGCAGGAGGGTGCTCACCGTCTCGGCAGATGTGGACGAAGCGGTGGCCAATGCGGAGGAGATCCGCCAAGACCTGTCACGGGGCCTTCTCCCCCAGCTCAAGATGCGTTATCGCGGCCTTGATTACTCCATCGAAGGGGCGGGCAAGGAGAGGGCCGAGTCTATGAGGGATGTGGAGCAGGGTTTCCTCCTGGCCCTCTTCCTCATCTACGTCCTTCTGGCCATCCCCTTTGCCTCCTTCAGCCAGCCCTTCCTCGTCATGACCGCCATCCCCTTCGGCACCGTGGGGGCCTTTCTCGGCCACCTGGTGATGGGTTATGACCTCTCAATACTGAGCTTCTTCGGGATTGTGGGCTTAAGCGGCGTGGTGGTCAACGACTCCCTCATCCTCATCAGCGCCATCAACAGGTTGAGAGAGCAGGGGGTCCCTCTGAAAGAGGCCGTCCTTCAGGGAGGGATCCTGAGGTTCAGGGCGGTGATCCTCACCACCCTTACCACCTTCGCCGGCCTCGCGCCCCTGATCTTCGAACGAAGCGTTCAGGCCCGCTTTCTCATCCCCATGGCCCTGAGCCTGGGCTTCGGGGTGCTCTTCGCCACGGCCATCACCCTGGTGTTGATCCCCTGTGGATATGTGATCCTCGAGGATTTAAAGAGAAGGTAGATTCATCTTTTACTGGTGAACCTCCCGATCTCTCCGGGCTTAAAGATGTCCGTGAGGGGGACGGTAAAACCCACCTCGGGCTGGTAGCGGAGGTAGGCCGGGATGGGGTATCTGATCCCCCCCTTGTGCGTCTCCTCCAGGCCCTCGACCAGCTCTCTTATCCTTGAGGCATGAACGGCCAAGATCATCTCGTCGTCCTGACAGGTGGCCCATACCCGATCGCCATTTCCAGGAACCACCACCCTGGTATCCCTCCCCAAGTAGGCCCCGATGACCCCCTCGGTGCAGGAGGCGGCCCTGCCCGAAAAGGAACCTCCCAGGGGTTTCCCGGTGTGATAGGTGGCGCCATGGATGAGCCTCATCATCTGTGCGGGGTTGGCATAGATGAGGACCACGTCCGGCTCCACCTTCGTCCTCTCGAGGGGTGAGTAGACCACCACGAGGTCATCCCCCAGCTCAAGGAGGGGGAAGCCCTCGACGATCTCCCTGGCGGCGTCTCTGTCCACCGCGTATCTCATCCGGAAGAAGAAATCAATGGCCCCTTCTTCCCCCTTCACCCGCTCCCACCCATAGGTATGGGCCGCAATCCCGCAGCCCACATCCTCCCGGCCGAAGGCTACTGTCCACCCGTAGCGTCTGGCCATGGCAGCCCCCTGACAGGGGGCCATCTTGACGCCCAGATCGCGAAGGGGCCTCCTCGCCCCGGCTGGAGGCTCTTTCCCCTTCAGCAGCTTGACCGCCACGGGCATGCTCAGGAGGCGCACCAGCTCCCTGAGCTTACCTCCCAACTCCCTCCAATCTTCCATACTCTCTCTCCTTTGCCGGGGGAAACCCCCTGGTGCCCTCTCAGCACCGATGCCTTGACGCTGGTTCTGACGACCCCTTTCTTGATTTTATCAGTCTTCTTTCAGCTCCGGCAGGTCCTTGTAATGCTCCAAACTCTGGGGGTTGGCCAGGGAGTCCACGTTCGCCACCGGGAGTCCATGGATGATGTTCCTCACCGCTATCTCCACCTTCTTCATGTTGATGGTGTAGGGAATGTCGGGCACCGAGATGACCTTGGCCGGGACGTGCCGAGGCGATAGGTTCTGGCGGATCGTCTTCCTGATCCTCTCCTTAAGCTCCTCGGTGAGCTCAACCCCTGGGGCGAGCTTCACGAAGAGGATCACCCGTTCGTCTCCCTTCCACTTCTGGCCGATGGCGAGGCTGTCGGCCACCTCCTCCATCGCCTCCACCACCCGGTAGATCTCGGCCGTGCCTATCCTCACCCCTCCGGGGTTGAGGGTGGCGTCTGAGCGCCCGTAGATGATCGCCCCTCCTGTAGGGGTGATCTGCACGTAATCCCCGTGGCGCCACACCCCTGGGAAGACGTCAAAGTAGGCGTTGCGGTACTTCTCCCCCTTCTCATCGCCCCAGAAATAGAGGGGCATGGAGGGAGAAGGGGCAAGACAGACCAGCTCCCCCGGCTGATTCAGCACCGGTTTCCCCTCGCTGTCAAATACCTCCACCTTCATCCCGAGGGTCCGGCACTGAAGCTCCCCCGCATATACCGGTCCCATCGGGTTCCCGGCGAAGAAACAGCCGTTGATGTCGGTGCCCCCTGAGATGGAGGAGAGGCAGAGGTCGGACTTTATGTCCCTGTAAACGTACTCGAAGCTCTCCACCGAAAGGGGAGACCCTGTGGAGAGGATGGCCCTCAGGGGCTCGAGCTTGAAACGCTCCTTAGGCTTGACCCCTGCCTCCTCGATGGAGGCCAGATACCGGGCGCTCGTGCCGAAGACCGTTATCCCCAGCTCCTCGGCCATCTCCCAGAGCACCTCAGGGGTAGGGTGAAAGGGCGAACCATCGTAAAGGACCACCGTCGCCCCCACCGCTAGGGAGCTCACCAACCAGTTCCACATCATCCAGCCACAGGTGGTGAAGTAGAAGATCACGTCGTCCCGCTTCAGATCGGTGTGAAGGACCAATTCCTTCAGGTGGTTTATCAGTATCCCACCAGCGCTCTGGACCATGCACTTGGGCAACCCCGTAGTGCCCGAGGAGAACATGATGTAAAGGGGATGCTCGAAAGGCAGTTGCCGGAATTCGACTTCCTTGGCCCCGTCCTTCTTGTAGTCCTTCCAGAGGACCGCCTTCTCGATCCCACCCGTGGATCCCCTTCCGGCATAGGGGACGATCACCACCCTCTTAAGCGATGGAAGCTCTGCCACGATCTCCTTGACCCTCTCCAACGTATCGAACCCCTTCCCCTTATACAGGTAGCCATCGGCGGCAAACAGCACCTTCGGCTCTATCTGGCCGAATCGATCCAGTACCCCCTTCCTCCCGAAATCGGGCGAGCAGGAGGACCATATGGCCCCCAGGCTCGTGGCGGCGAGCATGGCGATGACCGTCTCGGCCATATTGGGCATGAACCCCGCCACCCGGTCACCCACCCCGACGCCGTCCTCCTTCAGGGCGGCGGCCAGAGAGGCCACTTCCTGGTAGAGCTCGGCATACGTGATCTTTATCGGCTCCCTCCCCTCGCCCTTGAAGATGAGGGCCACCCGATCGTCCCTGTACCTCAGGAGGTTCTGGGCGAAGTTGAGCTCCGCCCCGATGAACCACCTGGCCCCGGGCATCTTCCCCAGGTCATCCACCACCACCTCGTAGGGCTTGGAGTGGATGACGGAGAGGAAGTCCCAGAGGTCGGCCCAGAACTCGGGAATGTTGTCCACGGACCACTGATAGAGTTCGGAGTAGTTGCTCAAAAGAAGCCTGTGTCTTTCGTTCACGAACTGGAGGAACCTCCACATGTTGGTCTGCTCTATCCTCTCCCTCGAAGGTTCCCAGAGCCTGTCCCCTAAGGCCATCTTTTCCACCTCCCCCTTTTAAAGTTTTTCTTCCAGGAAACGGGCGATCGCCTCGCCCACCTCTCCCCCCTTCTCCACGTGGACCATGTGTCCGGACCCCTCGATGAGCACGAGCTCCGACCCCTTTATCCCCTCATGAAGCCTCTGAGAGAGTTCAGGGGGGGTCATCACGTCGGTATCCCCACAAATGATCAGAGTGGGGACGGAGATCCTGCCGAGTTCCTCCTCACTGCTGTAGTCGTCACAGGCCTTCATGTCCTGGTAAAGGACCTCCTGGCCGGCCTGGAGGAAGAGCCCCTTCCCCTTATCGAGGAGTTCCTGGGGTGCCCCTTTCCGGAAGGACCACCTGGTCATCCGCTCCACCGCCTGGGGGAAATCCTCCCTCAAGCCCTCAAGGAGCTTTGGGTTCACCTTAAGGGTAGCCCCTGTTCCCACTAACACGAGTCCCTTCACCCTGTCGGAGGAAAGGGCCGCTTTTATGGCGATCGCCCCTCCCATGGAATGGCCCACCAGGATCGCCTCCTCGATCCCCTTCGCCTCCATGAACTGGAGGATACACCGGCTGTAATCTTCTATCCTCTCGCATCTCTTGCAGGAGGAAAGGCCATGACCCGGAAGGTCTACGGCATAGAGGGAGCGGTTCGGGATCCTCCCCATCACCCCCTCCCATACCTCGGCCCGATTCCCTGCTCCGTGGATGAAGAAGAGAACCTCTCTCCCCTCCTCCTTTCCAAGATATGCCATCACCCCCCACCCCAAAAATACTTCTCCCCTCTCCATCCTCATGAGGGCATTATAAAAAGGAATTTGAAAAATGGGAATAGTGAAATTAGGTCACCTCCAAAAGCCACCCCCTCTCGCCCTCCCTGTAGCTTATCTTTCTCTCCGTAAAATGCCCTATCACCCAGAGGTTGGTGCGGAAGTGCTCGGTGATCCGGGAAACGGTGACCGAGGACCTCCCTTCAGCCACCGCCAGAAAGGGGAGGATCTGATCGGCCATCCACTCGTCAAGGGCGGCCCCTGAGGTAAGCTGCCCGAGGAGTCCCTCTGCGGCCTCCCTTCCCACCTCTTCCGCCCTCTTCGTGAGCGCCCCCAAGGAGGAGCAGCCGAGCCTCGAGCCCCGGCATATCGCCCAAAGGTCCAGTCCCGAACCCGGGGAGAGGGCATCGGAGTACTCCACCTCGATCTCACTCCTCATTCCTTCAGCCTCGATGACCCTGAGGGCCTCCTCTCTCTGGCGTTCTGCCACCCTCCTTGAGGAAAGCCCCCTATGGGCATGGGACCTGCCCCGTATCACCTTAACCTCTCCCCTCTCCGTGAGCTCCACCCCGGAGAGCCTACCCCCCTCTATCCTCACCTCCACCTCTCCTCCCCCCTTGGGGTAATACCCCCGCCTCCTTATCCTCAGCTCCCCTCGATATCCCATCTCCTGCAGGACGGGCAGGACCACCCCCTTTACGAAACCCGCCGTAGGGGCCCAGGGGACATCGGTGCCGCCGACGATAGATACCCTGAGGGCCCTTGAGGCCTTAAGGGCAGGAAGCATCAGGGTCTGCAGTACAAGCCCTATCGCCCCTGCCGTGCCCACCTTCACCCTCAGGGACCCCCCTTCAATGGGACCGGGGTAAAAGGCCAGCTCCTCCGATCCCACCCTCAACCCCTCGGCTTCCCCCTTGCAGAGCTCAAGCAGTGCCCTGATCCCGGCCACGTGCTGGGGCCTGAGACCCGGGCTGGATCTCCCCTTCCTTATGTTCCTGATCCTGCAAGGGACGCCCAAGTAGGCGGAAAGCCCCACCGCGGTACGGACGATCTGTCCACCCCCCTCGCCATAGGAGCCATCAAGCTCCACCATTAGACCCACCTCCCCTTCCTCTGCCGGAGCATCTCGAGGAAGCTCTCCAGCCGCAGCTTCGTCCTTCCGTCCAGGGCGATGGGTCTGTCCCCCTCCACCGTGAGGATGGGAAGATCCAGCTCCTTCCTCAGGATGATGTCCTGAATCTGGCGGAAGCAGAAGGCCTGCACGTAGTGGATCACCCCGTCCACCTCCCTCCTCTTCACCTCCCTCTTTATGTCCTGAAGGCGGAAGAAGAAGGAGTAGGGATAGGTATAAAGGAGGTACTGTTCCACCAGATCGTCGGTCTGGAAGGGCATGCTGAACTGGCGCTGGATCTCGTTGAAGACCACCCTTGCTCCATGTTCTTCGAAGAACTGGTAGAAATCGGTGAAGATGGGAGGGATCCCCACAAAGCCCAACCTCACCTCCTCCCGGTAAGGGGCCCGGGACCTTGCTTCCCTCAGGAACTCATCCATCTCCCTCTCGTAGCCCTCGGGATCCCCCTTCATGTCGCTCGTGTTGACCAGGAAGTAATGATCCTCAAAGCCACTCACCTTCCCCTCCTCCCAGCAGAGGCGATCGATCTCATGGGCCTTGGAGCGGACCCTGTCGAGGCGCTCCTTCTCCTTTCGGACCTCCTCCCAACTTACACCGAAGTGCTCCATCATCCTCTCGATCTGGGCCTCAAGGAGACCCCTGTCCCTGTCATAGGGGAAGGCAAAGGGGAAGACCTCCGCCCCCTCCATCTGCAGGACTTCTATCAGGGCGTGGGTGTTGCTGCAGTCCCCTTGGGTGACGGCGATGACCTTCCTGATCCCCCTCTTTCGGGCCACGCTGTAAATCCCCTTTATCCAACCGCAACTGCTGCGGGGGAACCCAACCATCTCGGCCTGAACGAGGAGGCCCTCAGGATCGGGATCGGTGATGAAGATGTTGTTCAGGTCCACAGGGACCTCCCCTGCCACATAGATCACCTCGATGGGAACGGTGGTGGTCATACCAACCCTTTCCATCACCCCCATCTTAGCATAACTCTAACCGTCCAGAAAAATTTTACCTCTTGTAAAAGGCACATGATTGTGATAATACTTGTGCGTAAATTCTCAAATGGAGGAAGAGGTGATGTGGGAAAAGGCATTTAAGATCTTTTCCATCGGATTCCCCGGGGTCTTCTTGACCCTGGCGGTCCTGGTGTTCTTCATCGAGCTCATGGGTAAGATCGTGAAGGCGATCGAGAAGAAGAAAGACTGAGGAGGAGAGAAATGGAGAGTCTATTCGGCATCATGCTCGCCAAAAGCGGTTTCCTGAACCTGACCTTGGGTCAGGTGATCATGTGGTTTATCGGCTTCACCTTCATCTATTTGGCGATAAAGAAGGACTATGAGCCCCTCCTGCTCTTGCCCATCGGTTTCGCCATATTCGCCGTGAACCTTCCCCTGACTGGACTGATGGATAAGGACCCCAAGGGGCTCCTCTACATCTTCTACCACTACGGATTGGAGTGGGAGGTGATCCCGCCCCTTATCTTCCTCGGGCTGGGGGCGATGACCGACTTCGGCCCCCTCATCGCTAACCCCAAGACCCTCTTGTTGGGGGCTGCGGCCCAGTTCGGGGTGTATGTCTCCTTTTTCGGGGCGCTGCTGTTAGGTTTCAACATCCCTGAAGCCTGCTCCATCGGGATAATCGGAGGGGCTGACGGCCCCACCACCATCTATACCACCGTCCACCTGGCCCCCCATCTGCTGGGGGCGACGGCCATATCCGCCTATTCTTACATGTCCCTTGTCCCCATAATCCAGCCCCCGGTGATGAAACTCCTCACTACCGAAAAGGAGCGCAAGATCACGATGAGACAACTCCGCCCCGTATCGAGGCTGGAGAAGATCCTCTTCCCCATGGGGGTGTGCCTCATCTCGTGCCTAATCGTCCCGGCAGCGGCCCCCCTCATGGTGATGTTCATGATTGGTAACCTCTTCCGGGAGTCCGGAGTGGTGAAGAGGCTCTCGGATGCCGCCCAGAACGAACTGATGAACATCGTCACCATCTTCCTCGGCATCTCGGTGGGGGCCACGATGAGCGCCGAGAAGTTCTTGAGACCCGAGAGCCTTCTGGTATTCACCTTGGGCCTTGTGGCCTTCATCTTCAGTACCGCCGGGGGAGTGCTCTTTGCGAAGTTTATGAACCTCTTTCTCAAGGAGAAGATCAATCCCCTCATAGGCTCTGCCGGGGTCTCCGCCGTCCCCATGGCCGCCCGGGTGAGCCAGAAGCTCGGGGCAGAAGCAGACCCGAAGAACTTCCTCCTAATGCACGCCATGGGACCCAACGTCGCAGGGGTGATAGGCACCCTGATGGCAGCGGGATTCTTCATCTCCTTGGCTGCCCATTAACAAGGAGGGGATTTTTTACTAAAAAGCGAAAAAAAAGTTGCAATTTTTTTCTGAAAGGAATAAAATAATGGTAGAGATCACCCATGATCTTATAAAAGGAGGGTAGAGATGGAGAGGCGTGAGTTGGACATTGGAAGCAAACTGAAGGCAATACGGGGAGAAAAGCGCATATCCCTGCGCACCCTTGCCAAGCTCAGCGGGCTATCGGTCAATACGCTGAGCCTCATCGAGAGGAACATCACCTCCCCCACCGTGAACACCCTGTATAACATAAGCAGGGCCTTAGGGGTGGGGATGAGCTATTTCTTCGACGAGGAGAAGACCGAGGAGGTCATCTTCACCAAAAAGGACGAGCGGAGCACCCTGGAGACGAAGGAGAAGAACGTAAGGCTCGAGAGCCTGGGAACCGGTCTGATCCAGCAGGGGCTTGAGGGGTTCATCCTCTCCGCTCAGAAAGGAGCGAAGAGCAGCGGAAGGGGTACCACTCACTTGGGCGATGAGATGCTTTACTGCCTGAAGGGGAAGGTCCAGGTCACCTTGAAGAAGGACAAATACGTCCTGGAAGAGGGAGACAGCCTCCTCTTCAAGGGAAGCCTCCCCTATCAGTGGGAGAACGTGGGGAAGGGCGAAGCCGTCCTCCTCGTCGTCAGATCCATCCATAAGTAACGTTCCCCTCCGCCATTATGAATGAGGGGCTGATTCTCGCCTCCCGATCTCCTCGGAGGGTGGAGCTGCTTCGGTCTGCGGGGGTGGAGGTGAAGGTGGTGGTGCCTGAGGTGAAAGAACGACCCTTCAGGGGGGAAGAACCAGGAGAATTTGCCCTGAGGGTAGCCACGATGAAGACCCAGGAGGTCGCCAGGACCCATCCGGGGAGCTGGATATTGGGCGCCGATACCGTGGTCGTGCTGGGGGAAAGGATCCTGGGGAAACCGGAGGATGAGGAGGAGGCGAAGAAGATGCTCCGACTCCTCTCCGGGAGGGAACACAGGGTGATAACGGCCTATGCTCTTCTTAAGGCCGATGAGGGGAAGAGCATACTGGACAGGTGTGAGACCAGGGTGAAGTTCATCCCTCTTACCGAGGAGGAGATCGCCTGGTACGTGTCAACGGGGGAGCCGATGGACAAGGCCGGTGCTTACGCTATCCAGGGAAGGGGCAGCTTTATGGTAGAATGGATAGAGGGCTCATGGACCAACGTGGTGGGCCTTCCTCTGGCCCAGGTGCTGCGCCACTTGAGGGAACTGGGTATATGGAGGCCAAGAAGGTAGATGTGAGGGGAAACTTGGCCAGGGTGAAGGAGAGGATCGCTGAGGCGGCCCTTCGGGCGGGGAGGTCCCCTGAGGAGATAAAGCTTGTGGCTGCTACAAAGGGGGTGGATACCGAGAGGATAAGGGAGGCGATGGAGGCAGGGGTCGAGATCCTTGGGGAGAACTACGTGCAGGAGGCCCGGAGGAAATACGAGGAGATAGGCTCCAGGGTCCGCTGGCACATGATAGGGCACCTGCAGACCAACAAGGCCAAATACGTGGCGAGGTTCTTCGAGTGCGTCCACTCAGTGGACAGCCTCAGGCTGGCCCAGGAGCTGGACCGCCGGGCAGTGCTCCAAGGGCGCACCATCGAGGTCCTCATCCAGGTGAACCTCTCGGGCGAGGAGACCAAATCAGGGGTGAGGGAGGAGGAGGTGGAGGCCTTGGCCGAGGGGATAGCAGGACTCAAAGGGCTTCGGCTCGTGGGGCTTATGACCATGCCCCCCTTCTCCCCCGATCCGCAGCAGAGTCGCCCTTACTTTGTGGCCTTAAGGCGTCTCAAGGAGAGGCTTAACGGAAAGGGGTTCCCGTTGAAGGAGCTTTCCATGGGAATGTCGGCCGACTTCGAGGTGGCGATAGAGGAGGGGGCCACGATGGTGCGAATAGGCACCGCCATATTCGGCCCCAGGGGATAGGAATGGAGAAGGTCTGGGAAGGGCGCTTTCGGGAGAAAACCGAGGAGCTGGTGGAGGAGTTCACCTCCTCCATCTCCTTTGACAGGAGGCTCTGGAGCCACGATATCAGGGGAAGCATCGCCTACTGCCGGGCCTTGATGAAGGCAGGGGTCATCTCCGAGGAAGAGGGGACGAGGATCATTAGGGCCCTGGAGGAGATAGGGAAGGAGATAGAGAGGGGGGAGTTGGAGTTTTCCCCCCGCTGGGAGGACATCCACATGCACGTGGAAAGGAGGCTTATGGAAAAGGTGGGAGAGGAAGGGGGGAAGCTCCATACGGGCCGCAGCAGGAACGATCAGGTCTCACTCGACATCCGCCTCTTCCTCAAAGAAGAGATGGAGGAGATCGGGGGCCTTCTGAGGGACCTCATGGCCTCTCTGGTAAAGAAAGCCGAGGAGAACCTGGGGGCGATAATGCCCGGGTACACCCACCTGAGGAAGGCCCAGCCCGTCCTCTTCTCCCATCTCTTCATGGCTTATTACGAGATGCTTAGAAGGGATGAGGAAAGGCTTGCCGATTGCAAAAAGAGGGTGGACGTCATGCCCCTGGGAAGCGGTGCCCTCGGGGGAAACCCCTATCCCGTGGACAGGGAATATCTGAGGGAGCTTCTCGGTTTCTCTTCCATCAGCGCCAACAGTGTGGATGCGGTGAGCGATCGGGATTTCATCATAGAGTTCCTTGCCGCCTCCTCCATCCTCATGATGCACCTGAGCAGGCTCGCCGAGGACCTCATCCTCTGGTCCTCTCCTGAATTCGGCTTCCTGAGGTTGCCCGAGGCCTTCTCGACCGGCTCAAGCATCATGCCCCAGAAGGCGAACCCGGACGTCCTGGAACTCGTTCGGGGGAAGACGGGAAGGGTCTACGGAGCCCTCCTCTCCCTCCTGGTCACCATGAAGGGGTTACCCCTGAGCTACAACCGCGACCTTCAGGAGGATAAGGAACCCCTCTTCGATGCGGTCGATACCCTGAAGGCCGCCCTGAAGATCCTAAGCCCCCTGATCGAGGGGATCACCGCCAATGAGGAGAGGATGAAGGAGGCGGCCTCGGAGGACTACTCCCTGGCCACCGAGCTGGCCGACTACCTGGTGGGGAAAGGCGTGCCCTTCCGAAGGGCCCATAGGATCACGGGGGAGATCGTCCGGTACGCGGAGGAGCGGGGAAAGGGATTGGAGGAGCTCTCCCTTGAGGAGTTCCGTCGCTTCTCCCCCCTCATAGACGACGGGGTGTACCGGTATCTGGACCTGGAGCATGCAGTGAGGAGGCGCTCCCTCCCGGGGGGGACGGCTCCCGAGAGGGTCAAGGAGGCCATCAAGAGGGCGAAAGGGGAGCTGGGGCTATGAGGAGATGGATACTCTTCGCCCTGCTCCTTGCGGCCTGCGGGGTCAAGGCCCCTCCCACGCCCCCGGACTTGATCGTCCCTGAGGCCCCAGGAGATCTCAGGGCCATAGTGAGGGAAGGAAGACTCTACCTCAGCTGGGGCCTCCCCAAAAAGAACGTGGACGGGAGCAAGCCGGCCGACATAGTGGAGTTCGAGATCCTGCGGGGGGAGGGAAGCTGCCCTCGCTGCCCCATCTCCCTCTCCCCGTGGAGGGAGATCGAGGTACCAAAGGGAAAAGGGGCCTTTCTTTGGGAGGATACCCACCTTGAGACAGGGATGACTTACCGTTATCGAGTAAGGGGCGTAAACCACTGGGGGTTCGCGGGTCCCCCCTCCAACGAGGTCCGGGTCACTTGGATTGCCCCGCCACCTCCCCCCAGGGGGGTCTTTGCGAAGGGAGACGATCGCCGGGTATACCTCCACTGGGAAGGGATCAAAGGGGCATGGGGATACCACGTCTACCGGAGGGAGGAGGGAGAGGACTACCCCTTAAAACCGGTCGGAAGGGTAAAGGGAAAGGAGGAATTTGCCGACAGAGGGGTCCTGAACGGGAAGAGGTACTTTTACGTGGTGAGGACACTGGCCAGATCGGGCGAAACCCTCATCGAAGGGGGAAGCTCAGAGGAGGTGACGGTTATCCCGGAGGACCTGACACCCCCTTCCCCCCCTGTTGGCCTGGTGGCCTTCCTTAAGGAGGGAACGGTGGAGCTCGACTGGTTCCCCTCAGAGGAGGAGGACGTCCTGGGCTATTACGTGTACCGCAAGGGGTGTGAGGAGCTGAGGTTTGAGCGGCTGAACAGTTTCCCGTTGAAAGAGACCGCTTACTCCGATCGTCTCCTCTCGAAGGGGTGCTACGTTTACGCCGTCGGAGCCGTTGATAACTCGCCACGGAGAAATGAGGGTCCCCTTTCCCGGTGGGTGAGGGTCGAAATCAGATGAGGAGGTGAAGAGGTGGCGGAGATAAAGAGTACCTTGGACCTGGTGATGGAGAAAGTGAAGAAGCTGGAGATAACCCCTGAGGAGAGGGAGGAGTTCCACAGGAAGGAAGAGGAGGAGAAGGCAAGGGGGATCTTCTCCCGTTACCTCAAGGGAAGAGGGGAGAGGATCGAGGCCTTAAGGGAAGAGCTCTCCAGGACTCCTGAGTCGGTGAAAAGGGCCCTGGTCTCCCTGATCTGCCAGGAGTTCTCCTTCCTTTCGCCATCGGAGAGGTGGATAGAGGCCCTGGAGCTCCTCAAGGGAGAGGGGGTGGGAGATAAGGTGAGGGAGGTGGTGGAGAGGTACCGGAAGGGAAGGGAAGAGGAGACTGAAAGGGTAAAGGAGGAACTGAGGAGGCTCTTCTCCCAAAGGGGCATCCGGGGAGATGCCGTTGATCCCAACCCAGAAGTGCATCCCTCCTGGGAGAGTTCCCTCAAGGGACTGGAAGAGAAGGCCAGGGAGGAATTGCGGAGGATACTGGACCTCTCATAGGAGAAGGATCTGCTCCTTTATCCAGTCGAAGTTCTGCTTAACAAGCCTCTTCCCCACGATGATCTCGCCGTGCCCGGGAAGGAGGTACTCTATGTCGAGCCGGGAGAGACGCTCTATACCCTCAGCGAGGGCCTTCCCATCGCCTTCGTAAAAGTCGGTCCTGCCCACCCCTCGCAGAAATACCACGTCCCCTGAGATGAGGGCCTTTCTCTGAGGGGAGTAGAGGCAGATGGAACCCGGCGAATGACCCGGGACATGGAGAACCTGCCACCGGTCCTGCCCCAGAAGAAGCTCCCCTTCCTGCAGGTAAAAATCAGGCTTTCTGGAAGGAACCGAAAGGCCCATCCCCTGATAAAGCTGATACCCGTACTCCCGCAGGTGACGCTCCTCTTCCCGGTGGAAGGCAACTAAGAGGTCCTTTCTGCCCAAGAGCTCTACGCCCTCGTGATGGTCAGGGTGGAGGTGGGTGGAGATGATCAGGGAGAGATCCTTCAGCGAGATCCTGTCCCTCTCTATCTCGGTGAGTAACCTCGGAACGTGCTTCAGGTGCCCCACATCCACCAGGGTGAGCACCTCCCCGCTGAGAAGATAGGTGTTGCAGTTGTTCTCGTACAGACTGAGCCACGGGTAGAAGTATATCCCTTCGATGAGCTTCATGCCTTATATCCTATCACTTGACAAAGAACTTCAACCCCCCAATGGAGAGGAAGACCATGGCAAGGATCTTGAAAACCACATGGGTGGTGAAGGCCAGCCTCAATCCATAGGTATTGGACAGAAAGAGAGAAAGATCGGAGACGAGCAGGAACCCAACGGTACATATTATCAGGTTTATGACGGCCTCTATCACCCCCCCCTTGTATTTCCTCCTGGCGTAATAAAAGACGATAATGATGATCATATAGGTCGCTATCATCAAAAAGAGGAGAAAGACCACAGTGGTGAGATCTCCCGAAACGGTCACTTTATCACCCTCCATATAAAGCCATGAGTTTGTCCAAATAAGATACCAATTTCCTCTTGTTCGGGCTATCGGGGTAGGTCTTGTGGACCTCACTTCGATAGGCCTCCAGCTTATGCACCACCTTCTTTGTCCAGGTCTCCCCCAATATCCTGTTCATATCGTCAAGGAGATGGGTGAAAAGCTCGTAAAAGGCGTCGATGAAGATGAACCTCTTGTCGGGATCGGGGAAGTAACGGGAGATGTTCCTCAGAATGATGCTGGGCTCGAAGCGCTTTTCCTCCTTTGGAGGGTAGTTGAGGAAGACCTTCTGGTAATCCAAGGAGAGTTTCCCCTTTGCCTTCTCCACCAATTCCCTCGCCTTAACGCCTATCTCCGTCTCCATCGCCTTGACGAAGGATTCGAGGATCTTCACCAGGGTGGTGAGGAACCCGCTTATCTCCTTGTAGGCCTGATCCTCGTAGACCCCGATATCCTTAGACTTGGTGATCAGCCCCATGGTAACGAGGCGGTACAGGATGTTTATTACAGATATCTCATCATTACCGCTGAAGCGGATGAGCTGATCTATGTTCCTGGTGCCGTCTATGAGGGAGAAGATGAACTTCTCGTTGGCATCCAGTTTCTCCATCACCTTCTCTTTATCCCTCTCTATGTGGGGGGAGATGCGGAAGATCACCCGGTTGTGGGGTATCATCTTGCGGAAGGTGGAGAAATCGAGGGCCCGTCGGGCGGCCATGAGGGCGATATCGAGGGGGGTGTAACTGACGACCACATCCTCATCGCCCACTTCCTTCTCCGCGAAGAAGAACTCCCCCTCCCGCCAGGTGAAGAGGTCACAGAGGATCTCCTTTACCTGAAACTCCAGGATCTCCTGAAGCTCCCTTTCGGAGAGAAACCCCTTCTCCACCAGGAAGAAGCCCAGCTTTTTCCCCTCCTTCTTGGCCTGAAGGGCGAGGCGTTCCAGGGACTCCTCGGATATCACCTCCCGACGGAGGAGGAAGTTCCCGATCCTCTCCTCCGATTTGGTCGTCCTGGCGAAGACGATCCACCCCTCTTTGAAGAAGACCTCCTTGAAGGCAAACTCGTTCCTCACTATGGCTATGCCCGTCTGGCCGTTGGAGTAGACGGCGTAAAGGAAACCCAGAAGGGGGACCTGTCCCAAATCTCCCTTGAAGAGGATGCTGCCCGGGATCTTCTTCAGACGGACGAGTTCAGGCCTGAGGCGCGTGGCCGCCTCCCATTCGGTGATCGCCTTCTCAAACTCCTTGTCCCTGAAATAGCGAGTTCCCCGTGAGAGATGAATAAAAAATTGGGTAGCGGGAAAGTCAGAAACCCCCAGGGTGACGTGTTCTCTCTTCTTCTCGTCTATTGGGCCTTTCACGCCTCTTTCATCCCGAACGAAATAAACAGAAGAAACAACAACCCTCAAAGGTTATCATCAAAAACCACACCTTGTCAACGAAAAGAGAACAAGATATTCTCTCCACATCCTTTTTTAAAATCTTATCGGAGGAAAGGGGCAAAAAGATGAGCCTAAGAGTTCCCAGCGAGGAGATAAGGGACAGGATCGAAAGGCTCCGTCAGAGGATGGAGGAGAAAGGGATAGAAGGGGCGTTGATCTTCCAGAACGTCGACCTCTTCTATTTTAGCGGGACGATGCAGGAAGGGGTCCTCTTCCTCTCCCTCACTGAGGAGCTCCTCTTCATCAGGAGGTTCCTGCCACGGGCCGAGGAAGAGACCCCGCTGGAGAGGGTGCTTCCCTTGCGTTCCCTCAGGGAGATCGCCCCCCTGATAAGGGATCATCTGGGGAGAATCCCCTCAAGGATGGGCCTCGAGCTTGACCTTTTGCCCGTACGCCTCTACAGAAAGCTGGAAGAGGCCTTAGGAGGAGTGGAGTTTGTAGACCTTTCCCCCCTTATCCTCGACGTGAGGAAGATCAAGTCCCCCTGGGAGGTCTCCATGATGGAGAAGGCCGGGGAGATAGGCAGGGCCGTCTACGAACGGGTCCCTGAGCTCATCAAGGAGGGGATGAGCGAGCTGGAAGTGGCGGGGAAGATGGTCTCCTTGGCCATGTCCCTGGGGCATCAGGAGTACCTGCGGATGAGGGGCTTTGGGGCCGAGGCCCACAGCTGGCACGTCCTGAGCGGCCTTACCGGAGGGATCCTGAGCCGTATCGATGCCCCGATGGGAGGGGCCGGTCCCTCACCGGCCTACCCCGCGGGGGCAAGCCCCAAGGCCATAAAGGCCCGAGAGCCGATCCTGGTAGACTTCGGGACCTGTTACTTCGGCTACCTGGTCGATGAGACGAGGTGCTTCTCATTGGGTCCTTTGCCCCAAAGGTTCAGGGACGCCTGGAAGGCATCGAGGGAGATAGAAGAGGAAGTGATCGCCCTGGCCAGGCCAGGGATCTCGTGCCAGGAGCTCTTCGAGAAGGGATGGGAGGTGGCCAGAAGGCTCGGCTACGAGGAGGTCTTCATGGGCCCTCGGGGACATAAGACGAGTTTTATCGGCCACGGGATCGGCCTGGAACTGAACGAACCCCCCTTCATCGCCGATGGCCACGATTATCCGTTGGAAGAGGGGATGACCTTTGCCCTGGAGCCGAAGATGGTCTTTGTGGGAGAAGGGGCAGTGGGGACGGAGAACACTTACCTCCTCACCGCCAGGGGGGTCAGGAAGCTCACCCCGGCCCCTGAGGAACTGGTGGAGATAGAGATGCTATAATTGCAATAATGGACCTGAGACAGAGGATCAAGGAGGTCTTACGGGGCCACTCCCCCCAGAAGGTGAGGGGAGAGGAAGGGCTGGTAAGGGCAGCGGTCCTCGTCCCTATCTTCTATGAGGAGCAGGCCCCCCATGTCCTCTTCATAAAGAGGACCGAGACGGTGACCCACCACAAGGGAGAGATATCCTTCCCCGGGGGGACCAAGGACCCCGAAGACGGAGACCTCCTCACCACCGCCCTGCGGGAGACCTGTGAGGAGATAGGGGTGAGGGCCGAGGACGTGGAGGTGGTAGGGGAGTTAGACGATATAGTGACCATGTCCGATTTCCTGGTGACCCCTTTTGTCGGCTTCATCCCCTACCCTTATCCCTTCAGGCTCAACCCGAGGGAGATAGAGGAGCTGGTCCCGGTGCCGCTGGAGGCCTTCCTCCAGGAGGAACGCTGGAGGAGGGAAAGGAGACGTTACGGGAGGAAGGAGAGGGAAGTCTTCATCTATCAGTGGAAGAATCACCAGATATGGGGTGCTACGGCGAGGATCATGAGGGGGTTCCTCGAGCTTCTCTTTCCCCACGAGAGCTCTCATCGATGAGGTCCACGATCTCCTCGGGATCGTCCATCACCCGAAAGAGCTCCATATCCCTTGGGAGGATGTTCCCGGCTGCGAGGACCCGGCTGTAGAGCCATCCGGCGAGCCCTTCCCAGTAGTCCCTTTCCACGAGGATGATGGGGAAAGGCCTGGCCTTCTGGGTCTGTACGAGGGTGAGCACCTCGAAGAGCTCGTCCAAGGTCCCGAACCCTCCGGGGAAGATCACGTGAGCCACTGAATACTTGGTGAACATCACCTTGCGGATGAAGAAGTAGCGGAAGTTGAGCCGGATGTTCACATAGGGGTTGGGAGGTTCCTCAGTGGGCAGATCTATGTTCAGGCCTATGGACTTTCCCCCCATCTCCATCGCCCCCCGGTTTGCCGCTTCCCTCACCCCGGGCCCCCCGCCGGTCATCACGTTGAACCCCCTCTGCCCGAGGAGCTTGGCCCG
>CBEVRB010000019.1:0-20668 GCA_965552155.1 uncultured bacterium | reverse complement strand
CAATAACTTGCATCATTTGTTTAATTTGCACAGGTTATCTCCTTTTCCAAAATTGTTAGGAATATAGAGTCCGAGAGCTTGATCTGTTCTGGTGGCTATTGTCAGGGCGGAACATGCCAGGTAAACCAGAAGGTGTAAGTGAGCATGGAGAGGAGGATGGTGAAGGTGACCGCAGCCGAAGCCAGGCCCACATCCCCTCCCATCTCGCCGGCCATGATGCTGGTCACCGTGGCCGTCGGTGCCCCGAGCAGGGAGATGATTACCCCCTCCTCGAGCGGGGAGGGACGGAAGAGGATGTCCCCGAGCGTCAGTCCCACGAGGGGCAGCAGGAGAAGCTTGAAGGCGGCCAGGGAGACAATGGCCTTGATCTCCCCCCGGATCTGGGGCAGGGAAAGGTTGGCCCCGATGATGAGAAGGGCCGTGGGCAGGGCCATTCCCCCCAGGATATGAAGGGTCCTTGCGGCAGGCTCCGGAACCGGGAGTCCGAGGTAAGATATGAGGAGGCCGGAAAAGCAGGCGATGATGATCGGGTTCGTGATCAGACTGATCGACACTCCCCTCCTGGACGCCCCTGCGGAATAGAAAGTGAGGGAGAGGACCCCGAGGACGTTCTGGGTTATGATCAGGAACCCTATCACCACGCCTGCAAGCCTTATTCCCTCCTCGCCAAGGACGTAAAGGGTCACCGCGAGCCCCACATAACCCAGGTTTCCGTGGACCGCCCCCTGAAGGAACGATCCCCTCGCCCTCCCCTTGCTGATGCGACCCCAGTGGACAAAGGCCAGGGCAAAGAGCCAGACTAAAGGAGGCGAGATCACAAAACAGGCCAAAAAGGGGGGATTGAGGATCTCGCGAACAGGGGCACCCATGATCGCTTTAAGGAGAAGGGCGGGGATCCCTATGTAGAAGACGACCCTGTTGGCCGGGCCCACAAACCCCAAGGGGATAAGGCCCCAGCGGCGGCCGAGGTATCCTATCAGGATGACCACAAAAATAGGGGCGATGTTCCAGAATACATTCATCCCCGCCCTTATACTACAGGAGGAGCCGGGCTTTCAATGAAAAAGAGTTGAAGTCACCCCAGGATGACCTTCCCCGTCTCCCTGAAGCTGTAGCCGGGAAGACGGGGGAAGAGCTCCTTTATCTTCAAGGGGGTTACGAGGGAAAGAAAGTTCCCGATGGCCTTTGTGTGCCACAGCTCCTTGGGGATTACGAGGTCAAACCTCTCTTCCCTGAGGGGGACGAAATCGAGGGGGAGGAGATGGGTAACATACTCAATCCCCATCCCCACATCCGCTTCCCCCAGAAGCACCTTGAGGGCCACCTCCATGTGGGTGGAGACCTCACTCCCGAACCCCTTTATCTCCTGGGCCTCCACGCCCTCCTCCCTCAAGAGGTACTCGATCAGGACCCTTGTGCCCGAGCCTTCATTTCGGTTTATGAACCTCGCTCCCTTCCTCGCTATGTCCCCCATCCCCTTAATCCCCAGGGGATTCCCCCTCCTGACGATGAGCCCCTGGCGCCTGTGCCAGAGGTTCACCACCACCCACTCATGCCCCGAGGCATACCTCTTTATAAAAGGCAGGTTGTATTCGCCCGATTCCACATCCAGGAGATGGACACAACAGGCGTGGGCCTTCCTTCTGGAGAGGGCATCAAGGCCCTTCAGACTCCCCACCGCGGAGTAAAAACCGAGGGATTGAGGAAAGTTCCCCTGGGAGTAGGAGGCCAAAAGCCTTCCCAATAATATATCATCGCTGCCTACAATAAAGACATCCTTCTCCCTCTCGACCCTCTCGTCTATCCAGCGCAGGAGGTGATCCCGCGGAAAGAGCCACTTTCCGGCAATCCTCACATGGGGGATGCCGGCTTCCCTCACCAACTGATAGACCTTTTTCTCGTTTATCCTGAGGAGATCGGCGAGCTCTTTGGTGGTGAGAAGCCTATCCACGCCCCCTTTTTAGCCCTTTCACCCCCAAAAGTCAAGTTTAAACCAAAAATTACCTAAAAAAACTTATATTGACAAATTCTTACAAGTATGCCAGATTATGGCGAAGGAGGTGGATCATGAGAAAGGTGCTGTGGGTGGTTATCGTGTGGATGTTTGTCGTTTTTCTCCCTCCCCTTGTGGCAAGGGGAGGGGAGGTGATCGTCTTTCATGCTGGAAGTCTCACCGTTCCGTTCAAGAAGGTGGAGAAGCTATTTGAGAAGACCTATAAAGGGGTGGATGTGAAGAGGGAAGCGGCAGGCTCGAGGACCTGTGCGAGAAAGATCACCGACTTGAGGAAACCCTGCGATATCATGGCATCGGCCGATGTGGAGGTGATAACCACCCTGCTCTTCCCCGAATATGCGGATACCTGCTATGAGTTTGCCACCAATCGGATGGTGATCGCTTATACCTCAAGGAGTAAATGCGCAAAGGAGATCAACGCCCAGAACTGGTACGAGATCCTCGCAAGGGAGGACGTTTCCTTCGGGTACTCCGACCCGGAGGCGGACCCCTGTGGTTACAGGACAGTGCTGCTCTTCCAGTTGGCGGAGAGGTTCTATAAAAAGCCTGGCATCGTGAAGAGATTGACCAAAAAGGCCCTGATAAGGCCGAAGTCTGTGGAACTTATAGCCCTGCTTGAGACGGGCAACCTCGATTATGCCTTTGAATACAGGTCGGTGGCCGTGCAGCATGGCTTCAAATACCTTGAGCTTCCCAGGGAGATAGACCTGAGTGATCCGTCATTAAGGGATTTCTACTGCCAGGCTTCCGTTAGGCTCAAGGGAAAAAGGCCCCACGAGTACATAACGGTGAGGGGAAAGCCCATCGCCTATGGTATAACCGTCCTGAAGAACGCCCCCCACAGGGAATGGGCGGAGAAGTTCTTGGAGTTTCTCCTTGACCCAGAGAAGGGGATGAAAATCCTGAGGGAATGCGGCCAGACGCCCATCATACCCCCGAGGATTATAAGGGCTGAGGGAAGATGAGGGTCTCTCCCTTTTTTGTAACGTGTGGGGTTTTTTCGATTCTCATATTGGCCTTTATTTCCTTTCCTCTGGCCAAGATGATCCTTGCCCCCCCTCTTTCTTCCTTGATCCTCGCCTTAAGGGATGGGGAGGTCACCCAGGCAATAGGCTTAAGCCTTTATACGGCCTTGTGGGCTTCTGCCATCTCCTTTCTCTTCGGCACGCCTTTGGCCTATATCCTCGCCAGAAGGGGGTTCAGGGGGAAGAGGTTCATTGAAAGCCTGGTGGACGTCCCCATAGTCATCCCCCACCCCGTCATAGGGATTGCCATCCTCTCAGCGGTGGGGCAGGGCACGGTGATGGGTGAGGTGCTCCGCTCTCTTGGAGTAAAGATCGTCGGAACTGCAACGGGCATCGTCACCGTCCTCACCTTCGTGGGGGCGCCCTTTTACATCAACGCCGTCAAAAACGCCTTCGAGATGGTCCCCGTGAGGCTGGAAAGGGTGGCAAGGACCCTTGGGGCCTCGGAACTTAAGGCCTTCCTTCTGATCACCTTCCCTCTTTCCACAAGAAGTGTACTCTCAGGGCTTCTGATGTGTTCGGCCAGGGCGATAAGCGAGTTCGGAGCAGTGGTGGTAGTGGCCTATCATCCCATGACCGCTCCTGTGCTGATCTATGAGCGGTTTGAGTCCTTCGGGCTTCGTTACTCTCAACCCGTGGCGGTGCTCCTTATAATGATCTCTCTTTCCATATTTATCGCCTTAAGGGTTATCACCTCTTCGAGAAGATGATAGAGGTAAGGAACCTCATTGTAGAACTTGACGATTTTACCCTGGGTCCCCTCTCTCTGGAGATAGGGGAGGGAGAGTTTTTCATCATCCTGGGCCCCACCGGGGCGGGAAAGACGGCGCTCCTTGAGACCATCGCCGGGGTGTACCGACCCTCAAGTGGACGGATCCTCATTGAGGGGCAAGACCTGACTTTCCTTCCCCCGGAGCGGAGGGGGATAGGAATCGTCTATCAGGATTACTCCCTTTTTCCCCATCAGACAGTAAGAAGGAACATAGAGTTCGGATTGAGGCTGAAGGGGATACCCAAGGGGGAAAGGGAGAGAAGGGTCCAGGAGCTGGTCGGGCTTCTGGGGATAGGGCACCTCCTTGACCGTTACCCTCCTACACTGAGCGGGGGCGAAGGGCAAAGGGTTGCCCTGGCCAGAGCCCTGGCCCCCCGGCCGAAGCTCCTGCTCCTCGATGAACCTCTTTCCGCCCTCGATCCCAAGATCAGGGAGAGGCTCGCCGGGGAGCTCAAGAGAATAAACAGAGAGACAGGGGTGACCTTCATCATGGTCACCCATGAGATAAAGGAGGCCTTAGTGCTCGGTGACAGGATCGCCCTGCTGAGGGATGGGAAGATAGAGCAAGTGGGGGAGCCCGATCAGTTTTTCAGCTCCCCCGCCACCCCTTATGTGGCGGAATTCTTCGGCGTGAATAACGTCTTTAAAGCAAGATTCGAGGGGGATAAGGCGCTGGTGGGGGATGTAACCATTACTTTAAAGGCCCCGCCGAAAGCCCGAGAGGGATTTGTGGTGATAAGGCCTGATGATATAGTGATCTCCAAAATCCCCGTCTCCTCGAGTGCTCGAAATCAGTTTCGCGTGGAGGTGACCTCGTTGAGGGATCTGGGTTCATACGTGGAGGTTAAGGCCAGGGTGGGCTCTGTTGAATTTTGTGTCTATATCACCCGATATGCATTGAGGGAGCTCGATCTTAAAAAGGGAGAAAGGGTTTTCCTCTCCTTCAAGGCCATGGCCGTGGAGACGATATGGAGATAGCCTCTCCTTAAAGAAGCTCCTACCGTCATCTATAAGCATACTTCCGCTGATCGATGGTCAGCATATAAACTATTTTCTCCTTTTCGTCCACTGTGTAAAATATTCTGAAACGACCAAAGCGATACCTCCATACCTCTGGAATGTGACCTTTGAGCTTCTTTATATTTTTTCCAAAGAAAGGATTGGTCTTTATCTGGGGATAGATATAAGAACGGAGTTTCTTTTCGACGAAGACCTTAAGAGGGGGATCTAAGGCACTTATCTTTCTTTGAAATTCCTGAGTTTCAAAGATCCGGTAGTTATTCAACGAAACGGCCTCTCCTCTTTCTGGCGTCCTGGAGGGCTCGCCTCAGGCTCTCCTGAAGTTCACGGTTTTTTTCTATCTCCTCCATCTCGAACTCATCCACATACTGGCTGGTCTCTATAAAGCGAAGGAGGGCCGTCTCTATGAAATTGGAAAGAGATCTGTTCTCGCTCGCTGCAAGACGACGAGCGAGCTCATAGATATCATCCTTCAATCTCAGGGTTACCGTCTTGGGCATAAGTTTACCTCCTACAGCCACTTGATACAATTAGAATACATTAGAATAAATAAGATTGCAAAAGATCTCCAGAGGGGCTATAAAGGGGCTGAAAAATGGAGAGATTTGCCACCGTAGATGTGGGATCCAATTCCGTCCTGCTCCTTGTGGCTGAGAGGAAGGAAGGGGGGTTCAGGTATCTTGTCGATAAAGCGGTGGTCACCAGATTGGGAGAGGGTCTGTACAGGAATAGGAAGATAAAGCCCGAGGCGATGGAGCGGACCGTGGGAGCCCTTAAGAGGTTCAGGGGAATTATAGAGGGGTGTAGAGTGAAGGGGATGGCTGCGGTGGGGACCATGGCCCTGAGGGAGGCGGAAAACGCCGAGGAGTTCCTCGAGCGGGCGAAGAAGGAGGCGGGCCTGACGATAGAGGTGATACCGGCCGAGGAAGAGGCGAGGCTCTCTTATCTGGGGGCGATAAGCGGTCTTCCCCTGTTCCGAAAGAGGGTCTTCGTTGTCGATATCGGGGGAGGGAGTACGGAGTTCGTCCTCGGTGAGGGATCGAGGATCCTTGAGAGGTCGAGCTTGAAGGTGGGGGCCCTCACCCTCACAGAGACCTTCCTCAGGTCCGATCCGGTACAAGCAGAGGAGTTCTCGGACCTCTCCGGATACCTTAAGGAGGCCTTCGATCGGGCAGGTCTTCCCGCAGGGGGAGGGGATCTGGTGGGTCTCGGGGGAAACATCGCCACGATGGCGGCGGTAAAGCTATTGCTGACCGATTTCGACCCCTCCAGGGTCCATGGAGCCTCCCTCGAGCTTTCCGACGTGAAAAAGCAGATCGACCTCTATCTCTCCAGGACCATAGAGGAGAGGAAAAAGATCCCGGGACTTGATCCCATGCGGGCCGACACCATCCTGGCAGGGGCCGCCATCCTCCACACGGTGATGGAAAGGTTGAGGAGGGACTCCATCACCGTCAGTACCCATGGGCTGAGACACGGACTCCTGCTTGAGCGCTTCGGTTGAGAGATCACATTAATATGTGTTATGGTGAAAATAGAAAATTCCTTAAGGCTATTGAGCACCCTTTTCTGACTTTAAGATCCTAAAGATGATCGCTATCCTGGATTACAGGGCCGGGAACCTGACGAGTGTGAAAAGGGCCTTAGATTACCTGGGGTACCCGAGCAGGATAACATCTGACCCCAAAGAGGTGATAGGGGCCTCCAGGGTGATCTTCCCGGGGGTGGGGGCGGCGGGGAAGGCGATGGAGAGCCTGAAGGAGCTGGGGCTGGATGAGGCCCTGAAAGAGATCTTCCTCTCGGGCAGGCCGATGATGGGGATATGCCTCGGGGTACAGATCGTCTTCTCCAAGAGCGAGGAGGACGAGACGTCCTGCCTCGGGTTGCTCGAGGGGGAGGTGAGGAGGTTTCCCGACGGGATGAAGGAAGGAGAGGAGGTGCTCAAGGTTCCCCATATGGGCTGGAACCGGGTAAAATGGGTGAAGGAACACCCCCTCAACGAGGGTATAGAACCGGAAGCGGAGTTCTACTTCGTGCACAGCTATTACCCCGACCCGGCAAAAAGGGACTGGGTGATCGGATGGACCGATTACGGGATAAGCTTTGCCTCGGTCATAGCCTACAGGAGCCTGGTAGCGGTGCAGTTTCACCCGGAGAAGAGCGGAAGGCCGGGACTCAGGATGCTCGATAACTTCTGTCGCTGGAGGCCCGATGCTCAGTAAGAGGATCGTCGTCTGCCTCGACATAAAGGACGGCAGGACCACCAAGGGGATCAAGTTCAAGGACAACGTGGACGTGGGGGATCCCGTCCAGATGGCCCGCCTCTACTACGAGGAGGGGGCGGATGAGATCGTCTTTTATGACATCACGGCCTCGGCCGAAAGCCGGGAGATCATCATCGAGCTGGTGGAGGAGGTGGCCCGGCAGATATTTATCCCCTTCACCGTGGGTGGGGGAATCAGGACGGTGGAGGACATGCGGCGGGTACTCCTTGCCGGGGCCGAGAAGGTGAGCGTTAACACCGCGGCGGTCCTCAATCCCCGGATCATCTCCGAGGGGGCCCGGGCTTTCGGCAGCCAGTCGGTGATCCTGGGGATGGATGCCAAGTGGGTCGGGGTATCCGAGAGGATTCCTTCGGGGTACGAGGTCTGGATCCACGGCGGTCGCACCCCCACGGGAATAGATGCCGTCTGGTGGGCCCGGGAGGCCGAGCGCCTGGGGGCAGGGGAGATCTGCCTCAACTCCATAGACGCCGACGGGACCCGGGAGGGCTACGAACTGAGGATAACCAGGATGGTCTCTGAGGCCGTATCCATCCCGGTAGTGGCCTCAGGCGGTGCGGGCACTCCGGAACACCTCCTCGAGGTCCTGACCGAGGGGAAGGCCTCGGCTGCCCTCATCGCCTCCATGGTCCATTACAACCTTTGCACCATAAAGGAGATAAAGGAATACCTTGACAGAAAAGGGGTCAAGGTGAGAAAGGTCTGGTGAGAGATGGCGACCATAGCCCCTTTCAGGGCCCTCCGTTATAATCCTTCAAGGATAAGGGATATCGGAAGGGTGGTCTCTCCTCCCTATGACGTCATCTCTCCTGAGGAGAAAGAGGCCTACCAGAGCCGCCACCTTTACAACATCACCCGCCTCACTCTGCCCGAGCAGAGTCCTGAGGGATACAGAGAGGCAGGGGAGCTCTTTTTCCAGTGGCAGAGGGAGAGGATCCTGGTGAGGGACGAGGAACCGTCCCTCTATCCCTATCAGCAGGTCTTTACCTCTCCCGAGGAGAGGAGGATGAGGGTAAGGTGGGGGATCATCGCCGTGGTAAGGCTTGAACCAGAGGTCATCCTCTCCCATGAGAGGACCATGGGGGACCCGGTCCAGGACCGCTTCCGCCTCCTTAAGGCCACGAGGGCCCAATTGAGCCAGATCTTCGCCCTCTTCTCTGATCCTGACAGGAGGATAGAGGGGATCCTGAGGGAGTTCTTCCTCCTGCCCCCAGTCCAGGAGTTCGTCGACGACGAGGGGACCCTGCACCGCATATGGAGGATGGAGGACGGGGAGCTGATCTCAAGGGTATGCCGCCTCATGAGGGAGAAGAGACTCCTTATAGCCGATGGCCATCATCGCTTCAAGGCGGCCCTCCGCTATCGGGAACTGATGCGCTCCCTCCATCCCACCGCCCCTCCCAACGCATCCTTTGAGTTCGCCACCATGTACCTGACCTCCATGGACTCCGAGGGCCTGGTGATCCTCCCCACCCACCGCCTCATCTCCCGCCTGGACGACCTCAGCTCCCAGGAGATCATCCACCGCCTGGGGAGGTTCTTCGAGCTGAAGATCTTCATCAGGGGGGAGGAGGATCGGTTCATGGACGCCTTGAAGAAGGGAGAGGGGATGGGTCTCGTGATTTACGGCAACAGGAGCCACTTCCTCCTCAAGCTGCGTCAGGGGCGAGAGTTGCTGCCCTCCGTCCCCCCTGAAATCCGGTATCTCGATGCCACCGTCGTGGACGAGTTCATCCTTAAGGAGCTCTTCCCCATAGGGGAGGGGAGGGTCTCCCTGGGGAGGGATAGGAAGGAGGTGATAAGGGCGGTCTCGGAGGGGAGGTATCAGATGGCCTTCCTGCTCCGTCCCCCGACAGTAGAGGATATAAGGAGGGTGGCGAGGGCAGGACTGGTCATGCCAAGGAAGTCCACCTTCTTCTATCCCAAGGTGGCCACAGGGGTGGCCATCTATCCCATGAGCCCCCAGGAAGAGATATATGTACCGGGCTGAGGGCCTGAAGCCTACCGAAACCCTTGACGGCCTCTTCCAGGGGGCCTTGAAGATAATCCAAAAAAGGGAAGGTTACCGTTTCTCCGTGGATGCCCCCCTGCTTGCCTCCTTCGTGAAGTTGAAGAGGGGGGAGCGGGTGGTGGATCTGGGGACGGGGAGCGGGGTGATCCTGCTTATCCTGAGGAAGAGATATCCTGAGGCGGGAGAACTCGTCGGGGTGGAGATCCAGCAGGAGCTGGTGGAGCTGGCCAGGAGGAACGTGATCCTCAACGAGATGGAGGGGTTGATAAGGATAGTCCATGGTGATATAAGGGGGATCAAAAAAATCTTCGGCGCCGGGAGCTTCGACGTGGTGGTCAGCAATCCCCCTTACTATCCCCTTCAGAGGAAGAACCTTCTCTCTCAGCGGACGATGGCCCGCCACGAGGTGGCCGGGGGGATCAGGGAGGTGATGGCGGCTTCCAGCTACCTGCTTCGGGAAGGGGGAAGGGGATACTTTATCTACCCCTCCCGCAGGGCAGCTACCCTCATCCTCGAGATGCGGGAGGCCCGCTTAGAGCCGAAGAGGATGAGGTGGGTCCACTCCTTCGAGGGGAAGCCGGCGAAGATGGTGATGGTCCAGGGGGTGAAGGGGTCAGGGGAAGGACTGGAGGTGGAACCCCCCCTTTTCCTCTTCCGCTCGCCGGGCGAGTACACCCAAGAGATGGAGACGGTCCTATTTCGACTGAAAGAGGGGGAGGAAGACGATGAGGAACTGTAAGGTCTTGGCGATCCTTCTGGTCTCTTTGCTCCTTCTGCCCTCCTGTTGGCCTTTCAGTAAGAAGAAGTCGACCGAGAAGGAAAAAAAGGCCACTGAGGGGTGGGTCTGGAGCCGAGAGCGCCGGGCCCCGAGGGGAAGGGGAGCGATCACCTACACGAGGCGCCCATACACCCTCCCCAAGGAGAAGAAGGAGGTGGCCAAGGTCCCTGTACCCAAACCCACCCTTCCCATCTTCTTCGGCCGGTTGAAGTACCGGGTGGCGGTGATGGGGTTCGAAGAGGAGGACAGGAGTCTCAAGGGCCTGGGGGAGGTGGTGGCCCAGAGGTTCGCTAAGCTGCTGGAAGAGAGCGGAGGGGTGGTGGTGATAGAGATGAAGAGGGTCCAGAAGGCCTTGAAGGAGAAGGTCTCCTCCCTGCCCGAGGACCCCCATGCCCTCTGGGAGTGCTGGAAGGCCTTCGGGGTCCAGGCGGTGGTGACCGGGTCGTTGAGGAGGGCCCTGGTGGGAGGGGAGGAGAAGAGGGGAGTGGTAGCCCAGGTGAAGATGGAGGTGAGGCTCTACTCCACCGAGACCGGAACTCTGGTGCGATGCCTCCATGGCCAGAACCCCCTCTTCGTGAGTCAGGTCAAGGGGGAGTTCAGCCGCAACAAGGCCCTGCTTAAGGCGATAGACTACTGCCTGAAGGACCTGAGGGAAGGGATATTGCTCGGCCTCACCCAGCTGGAGTGGGCGACCAGCGTGGCCTCGGTCAAGGGAGATCACATATACATCAACGCGGGAAGGCGCTCGGGCCTTCGGCTGGGGGACGAGGTGGAGGTGTTCGGCCCGGGAAGGAAGGTGACCAACCCCTACACGGGAGAGGTCCTGGGAAGGGTGCCGGGGAAGAAGAAGGCGAAGGCCAAGGTGGTGGCCTTCCTGGGGCTCGATAGCGCTGAGCTGCTGGTGACGGAGGGGACAGGGACGATCTCGGCCGGGGACATGGTCAAACTCGCCCCCTGACCCTTGCGGCGGATATCCGCCGGGAGGTTTCCCTGATCTCATCCCCCAGCCTCCGGAGTTTTTCATAGGTCATGGAGGAGGAGAAGCCCACGATCCATATGGCCGCCGGGGTGGGAAGGTCGATGAGGGACGCCACGGCCCTCACCCCGTTGATGTACTCCTCATCGTCATAGGCCACCCCCTCCTCCCGGACCCTCCTGAGTTCAGAGAGGTAACGCTCGATATCGGTTATGCTCTTCTCCGTGTACCGGGGGAGCCCCTTCTCCCGGAGGAGCCGCCTCACCTCCCTTTCGCCCATGGAGGCCAAAAACACCTTCCCCGTCGCCCCCGCCGTGATGGGTATCCTCGTCCCCCGGGGGGCGGTTATCTTCAGCTCCTTCCTGCTCTCCTGGACCTCGGTGATGACGATCCTCCCTTCCCCCATCACCCCGAAGAAGACCGTCTCTCCCGAGACCTCCTCCAGCCTCCTCATTTCCTCCCTCACCAGTTCCTCAAGATTCCTCCCCCTGCCCCTGCTCAACTCCCCGAGGGCCTCCCCCAACCCATACCTCTTCTCTCCATCCTTGATGACCGCCCCCACTTCCTCCAGCGCCGCCAGGATCCCATAGGCCGTCCCCTTGCTCATCCCCAGGGCCTGGGCTATCTCGCTGACCGTCAGCCGCTCGCCCCTCTCGGCGATGAGCCTCAGGATCCTGAAGGCCTTCTTTACCGCCGGGGCGGTATATCCGGCAGGTTTGTTCATGATAATGAACATTATCTTAACGCCCTTTTCCCCTTTTTGTCAATTGCTTTTTGCTTGACAAATAAGCCGGGCATGCTAATATAAAAAAAGATATTTTTGTTCACCATAAAGAACGGAGGTAGAGATGAAGAAGCCCCATAAGGTGATGGCGGGTCCCAGGGATGGGGAGGTGAGGTGTCTTGCCTGCTTTACCCGATTCAGACCCCTGCCCATAGGGACCGAGCGGGCGACCTGCCCCCGCTGCGGGATGGAGTGGAGGATATCGTGGCCCTATCCACGCACCGCAAAGATAAGGGGACCGGTGTGGGAGAAGTTCCCCAAGTAAAGGGAGGGAGGGGAGAGGATGCCGCTTAAGAGGAAGATAGCCTACATAGACCTCAGCAAGGGAGAGGTAGAGGTGAGGCCCATCCCCATTGAGATGAGGAGGAAATACATAGGAGGAAGGGGCCTGGATGCCTATCTCCTTTACAACCACTGTCCGCCCAAATGCGATCCCTTGGGGCCTGACAACCCCTTGATCGTGAGCGCGGGGATCGTGGCGGGGTGTCTGGCCTCGGCCTCTGCCCGTTCTCACGTGATGGCCAAATCCCCTCTCACTGGGGCCCTGGGTTCGGCCAATATGGGCGGGTTCTTCGCCCCGGAGCTGGCCTGGGCCGGGTTCCATCACCTGGTCATAAAGGGAAAGGCCTCACAACCTGCCTACATCTTCATCAATGATGGCAGGATAGAGATCAGGGATGCCACAAAGGTGTGGGGTGCGGGGGTCTATGACTCCCAGGAGATCCTGCGGCAGGAGCTGGGGGACCCGGAGGTCCAGTGCATGGTGATCGGACCTGCGGGGGAAAATCTGGTCCGGTTCGCCAACGTGATGAACGGGCACAAAAACGCCGGGGGGCGCACCGGGATGGGGGCGGTGATGGGCTCCAAGAACCTGAAGGCGATCGTCGTCCGTGGGACGATGGACCTGGAGATCGCCTACCCCAGGGAGGCCCTCGAATACAACAAGGAACTGATAGATATGGTGATAAGCTCCAAGGTCTCCCAGACGATGCAGCGCTGGGGGACCATGTTCATCTACGGGGTGACCAATACCACGGGGCTCATCCGCAACCGCAACTTCCAGCAAAACCAACTCTTCGGCGGCGAGGACATAGAATGCGAGAACATGGACAAGGTCTCCATAGGGATGGCGGGGTGTTTCGGCTGCCAGGTCCACTGTCGCCATCGCTACATCATCAAGGGAGGTCCCTACGACGGGGTCTACACCGAGGGACCGGAGTACACCAGCCAGGGGGCCTTCGGTACGGAGCCCGACATCAACGACATGGAATCGGTCCTGGTGGGCAACCACCTGGTGAATGATTACGGGCTCGATACCTTAGAGACGGGGAGTATGATCGCCTGGGCCATGGAGCTCTATGAGAAGGGCATCCTCACGGACAAGGATACCGGGGGGATCAAGCTCAACTTCGGCAATAAGGAGGCCCTCTGGGAGATGATCCACAAGATCGCCCGACGGGAGGGGCTGGGAGATGTACTGGCTGAAGGCCCCCTCAGGGCGGCGAAAAAAATAGGGAAGGGAAGCGAGAAGTACCTGATCCACGTGAAGGGAATGAGCAACCTCCACTCCGATGAAAGACCAACTCCCTCCCTCGCCCTCAACATCGCCACGGCGACCCGAGGGGCGGATCACCTCCGCTCCCGTCCCGCGATAGACCTCTACAACCTCCCCATTGAGGTCCTCGACAAGGTCTACAGGAACAACCCCGTCCCCTATGAGGGTCCACTGGTAAACAACTACAACTCCTATGAGGGGAAGGCATGGATGGTGCTCTGGCAGGAGATGCTCTATATGGCCGTTGATTGCACAGGCCTCTGCAAGTACCACACGATCTTCCTCGGGGTGAACCATCCGGCCTTCAAGGAGTTCGCTCGCTTCATCTACCTGAACACCGGCCTGGAGTTCACCCCCGAGGAGATCTGGGAGGTGGCCAACCGGGCCTATACCCTGGAGAGGATGTTCAATATCAGGGAGGGGTTCAGCAGGAAGGACGACTGGCTTGTAGACCGCTATTTCGATGAACCCACTCCCTTAGGGCTGCCCGTGGCCCGAGGAAAGGCCATAGACCGGAAGAAGTTCAAGGAGATGCTCGACGAGTACTACCAGCTGCACGAATGGGACGAGAACGGGGTCCCGACGCCCGAGCTCCTCAAGAAGCTCGGGATAGATAAGGAACCCTCCCATCAGCTTTAGGAGGCCCAAAATGCAGAAAATGCTCATCGTAGATCACGAGAAGTGCACGGGCTGCAGGCTCTGTGAACTGGTCTGCTCCGTCTACCACGATGGGGTGAGCAACCCCACCCGCTCTCGCATCCATATCATCAAGTTCCACAACCAGGGGTTCTTCTTCCCCATGGTCTGCCAGCAATGCCAGGACGCCGCCTGCATGGCCATATGCCCCAAGGACGCCATCTACCGGGACGAGGAGCTGGGGCGGGTGATGATCAACTACGACCTCTGCATTGGCTGCAAGATGTGTGTGGCAGCTTGCCCCTTCGGCGGAATGGGGATAAACAAGGACGGAACGGTGATCAAATGCGATCTCTGCGACGGAGACCCCCAGTGCGTCAGGTTCTGCGACATGAAGGCGGTGGATTACGTAGAGGCCAGTACTGTAAACCTGCGCAAAAAGCGCGAGGCAGTGGAGAACCTGGCCACCCTTATGAGCAAGATGGTCAGCTAAACCCTCTTCCAAAGGGAGGGGAGTTTATTCCTCAGCTTGTGAATATTTTCATAAATTAGCGGATCGTGTCTTGACAAAGAAGGGAAGCTCTGTTATTTGTAACAAAAGGCACAAGCTGAGGTTTTTAAGGGTTGTGTAAAGGGAGGAAATAATGAGGTATGCTGAAACGGGATACAACCTGGAGATAGATCTTTCCACGGGGGGCATTGAGAGGGTGGAGACCGACCCCCGGGATACCGAGATGTATCTTGGGGGATTGGGAACCAACGCCAAGATCATCTGGGACAGGGTTCCCCCTGAGTTGGACCCCTTCGATCCCGAAAACCTTTTCATCGTGGGTCCGGGGATCTTGGACGGCACCCTCGCCACAGGGGCCAATCGCACCGTCCTGACCAGCATATCCCCCCAGACCAGGCTCCTCGGCTTTTCCATGATGGGTGGGTTCCTGGGCCCGGAGCTCAAGTACGCCGGCTACGACAAGATCATCGTCCGTGGCAAGGCGGATGACCTGGTCTACCTGCTCATCAGGGATGACAAAGTGGAGATCAGGGACGCGCGCCACCTCCGTGGCAAGGGCGCCCTGGAAACTGCCGACGCCATAAGGTCGGAGGTGGGCGACTCCAACCTGCAGGTCCTGGCCATAGGCCTCGCGGGGGAAAACCGTGTGTATTTCGCCTCGGTGGAGCATGGCCGCTCCAGCGCCAGCCGCTTGGGACTCGGGGCGGTGATGGGCTCCAAGAACCTGAAGGCCATCGCGGTCCGCGGCACCAAGGAGATCAACGTCGTCAAGCCCGAGAAACTCTGGGAGCTCTGTCAGCAGGTGCTCGACTATATCCAGTACCGGCTGGATAACCCCATCAAGGGGGTACCCGCCATTCTATCCATGATCGGCTCTCCCCAGGAGATGATCCTTTATGACGAGAAGTGGCACACCACGAGCTTCGCCTGGGGGCATGCCCGATACAGGAGGAAGGACTTCTGGAACGAGGAGATCGAGAGACGCTGGCACGAGGTCCAGAGAAACGCCATCGAGCGCCTCGTGAGCTGTTATAACTGTCCTGTGCGCTGCGGGGCGATAATTCGCCATCCCTTCCTTCCGACCCACCGCTATCTGATGAAGTGCTACACCAAGCTCACTTACCTCATGGCCGCCATGGTGGACGACCTGGACTTCGGATTCAAGATCGCAGGGCTTGCTCACAACTACGGCGTGGACGGCTTCACGGCGCCTCAGGTCATGGCCTTTGCCATAGAGCTCTATGAAAACGGGATATTGACGGATAAAGACCTGCCGAACTTCCCCAAGGAGAACGCCGAGCGCTTCTACTATCTGCTGGAGAAGATCGTCAGGCGGGAGGGAATTGGGGACATCCTGGCCAATGGTGTGTACTGGGCGGCCCGCCAGATCGGAAAGGGTGCGGAGAAGTTCGACCACAACACCACCAAGAAACACGAGCAGATGACCATCAAACTGGGGATGCTCAATCCTATCTACTTCATCATGTACGCCACGGGGGAGAAGGGCAACATTACCCAGATCGAGGGCCAGATCCCCCAGGCACCGTTGCCCAAGGACTACAGGGAGGAGTTCGTCAGGGACTGGCCTCAGCTACCCCCGGGCAAGGAGGAGCGGTTCAAGCAGTTCATCCTCGAGTGGGGTGACGAAGGAAAGGTTTTTCCCTTCTATCCACCTCCGGATCTGGTCTGCGAGCTGGTGGACTGGCAGGAGACCATGCACTATATCGACGACGCCACGGGGATCTGCGCCGGGCTCTCCTCCTTCCCCATCAAGCCCCCTTATCACATCAACAACCTGCCGGCCCTGATCTCGGCGGCGACGGGCATCGACCTGGACCAGGAGAGCCTCTGGACCCTTGCGTGGAGGAACCGGAACCTGGTGCGGGCCATAAACATCCTCAGGGGGATGAGGCGCAAGGATGAGAAGCCACCTCAGGACCACTGGAAGAAGCGCTTCCCCGAGTACGAAGAAAAGCTGCTTGACGAATATTACAAATACCGCGGGTGGAACGAGGAGGGAATCCCCAGCAAGGAACTCCTCGAGAGGTTGGGGCTGGATTACGTGGCCGAGGAGTTTATAAAGCGGGGCATCCTGAAGGATGAAGAGGGCTCGTCCTCTGAAGGAACAGTAGCCTCGGGGGGGAAATAGCGTAAGGGGTATAGCACGATGGCGAAGAAGAAGGTGAAGGTGATAAAGATCAAAGCTGATGAGTGCAACGGTTGCCGGGCATGTGAGGCGATCTGTTCCGCCTTCCACGCCAACCCCAGGTACAGCACCATCAACCCGGCAAAGGCCCGAATCCACGTGAACTGGGACCCCCTGAGGAACCTCTTCGTGCCGGTATATGGTGGCCCACATGTGGAGGCAGAATGCCTCGGAAGGAATAAGTACGTGATCGGTGAGAGGGAGTACGACGAGTGCCTCTTCTGTAGGGCCGTGGCGTGTCCCTCGAGGGACCTCTTCAAGGACCCCGACTCTGGCCTCCCCCTAAGGTGCGATATGTGTGAGGATGAACCCTCCTTAGAGGAGCCGATGTGCGTGCGAGTCTGCCTGACCGACGCCCTCACGTATGAAGAGAGAGAGGAGGATGTGGAAGAAGAAGAGCGGCTCGATGAGCTGGAGATGGGGCTTGAGACGCTGATCGAGAAGTACGGCTTCGAGAGGGTGGCGGATACCTTGGCGCGGATATCCCTATCGAAACAAGCGGGAGGTTGAAGGGGGCGGGCGGTCGTGGAAGCTCTGATCCTGGCCGATTTCAAGGAGATCACCGATCTCATAAAGGAGAAGGGCGGCGATCCCTTCAGGCTCTGTTTCCAATGCGGGAAATGTGACACCCTGTGTCCCTGGAACAGGGTAGCCACCTTCAGCATCCGCGGGATAATCAGGCAGGCGACCTTCGGCCTCACAGAAATAGAGAGCGAGGAGATCTGGCGCTGCACCACCTGCGGGCTTTGCACGGCAGAGTGCCCCCGTGGCGTGAAGCAGATAGAGATAGGGATAGCCATCAGGAGGATCGCCACGGAGTATGGCGTCTTCCCCACCCCGGTGCAGGGGGTCCGCACGGTAAGGGGAAGCTTGGTGGCCGAAGGAAACCCCTTGAAGGAGAAGAGGGAGGAGAGGGCCCGGTGGGCCGAGGGCCTCGGGGTGGAGACCTTCAGCGAGGAAAAGGAGTTCCTCTACTTTCCGGGTTGCTATCTCTGTTACGATCCCAGGATGAGGAAGGTGGCCGTAGCTACGGCCAAGGTCCTGAAGGAGGCCGGCGTTGACTTCGGCATCCTGGGCCCCAAGGAAAACTGCTGCGGGGAGAGCATCCGGAAGACGGGCGACGAGGAGCTTTTCAGGCAACTGGCCAAGGAGAACATCAAGACCTTCATAGACAACGGGGTGAGAAAGATCATCGTCAACTCCCCCCACTGTTACCACACCTTCAAAAACGAATATCCCGATTTTATGGTCAACTTTGAGGTCGTCCACACAAGCCAATTGCTTTTGGAGCTCGTAAAGGAGGGAAGGCTTCAGCTTACCAAGGGCTACAACAAGAGGGTCACCTACCACGATCCGTGTTATCTGGGGCGGCACAACGGCGTGTACGACGAACCCCGGGAAGTGCTGAAGAGCATACCGGGGCTGGAGCTGGTGGAGATGCCTGACTCGCGGGAGAGGAGCCTCTGCTGTGGTGCAGGGGGAGGAAGGATCTGGATGGAGACCCCCAAGGGCGAGAGATTTTCAGACCTGAGGATCCAACAGGCGCTGGAGGTGGGAGCAGAAGTCATAGTCACCTGCTGCCCTTACTGCATCAGTATGCTGGAGGACAGCAGGTTGACACTGGAGGCGGAGGAGAAGATAGAGATCAAGGATTTAACTGAGGTCATCCAGGAGGCCCTTTAAGGATGGGGAGATGGAAAAGCTATTGAGAGAAAGGGTCCTCAGACTGCAAGAAAGATTGAAGTTTGCCGATGTAATGGTCGTGGGGGGTGGTGTGAGCGGCATTCAGGCCGCCCTTGACCTCGCCGGTGCGGGATTCAGGGTCTGGATGGTGGAGAAGCTCCCTTCCATCGGGGGGAAGATGGCACAACTGGACAAGACCTTCCCCACCAATGATTGCTCCGTCTGAATCCTCGCACCCAAGATGGTCGAGGTCGACCGTCACCCCAATGTGGAGATCCTGACCTACACGGAAGTCGAAAAGGTGGAAGGGGAAGTCGGGGCCTTCAAGGTTACCCTCAGGAAGAAGCCCCGCTACATCATCGAGGAAAAATGCACGGGCTGTACCACCTGCATGGAGTACTGCCCTGTGCTGGTCCCCGACCCCTTCAACCAAGAACTTTCCCCGAGCAAGGCCATCCACATCTACTTCACCATGGCCGTACCGCTGATCTCCTATATCGACGAGGAGTGCCTCTACCTCAAGGAGAAGAAGTGCAGGATCTGCGAAGCGGTCTGTGAGCAGAAGGCCATAGACTTCACCCAGAAGCCCGAGAGGGTAGAGGTGGAGGTGGGAGCGATCGTCCTCTCCCCTGGGATCGAAGTGTTCGATCCGAAACTGAGAAACGATTACGGATACGGGCGGTTCAAGAACGTTGTGACCAGCCTCGATTTCGAGCGAATCCTCTGTGCCACCGGCCCCTATGGGGGGGAGATAAGGAGGCCCTCGGACGGCAGGCACCCCAAGAAGATCGCCTGGATCCAGTGCGTGGGATCGAGGCAGGTGACCCCGGGCGGACACAGTTACTGCTCAGCCGTCTGCTGCACTTACACCCAGAAGCAGGTCATCGTTGCCAAGGAACACGACGAGGAGATCGAGGTCACGGTCTTTCACAACGACATCCGCTCCTATGGCAAGGACTTCGAGCGCTTCTTCGAGAGGGCCTCTGCCCTTGAAGGGGTGAGGTTCATCAGGAGCTATGTATCGGTGGGGCGAGAGGACCCGGAGACGAAGAACGTCATTATCCGCTACGCGACTCCGGAGGGGGTGAAAGAGGAGGAGTTCGAGCTGGTGGTGCTGTCCGTAGGGCTCGTCCCCCCGGCTGACGCAGAGGAGCTGGCCGAAAAATTCGGCATAGAGCTGAACGATCACGGCTTTTGCAAGACTAATCCCTTCAACCCCATCGAGACCACCCGTCCGGGTATCTTCGTAACCGGGGCCTTTCAGGGACCTACGGACATTCCCGAGTCGGTCTGGAGCGCCAGTGGGGCAAGCTCCCTCTGCGGAGAGCTCCTCAGAAGGAGACGCGGAAAGCTCACCGTAGAGAAGGAGTATCCGCCGGAGCGGGACGTCTCGGGGGAGGAACCCCGGGTGGGCGTCTTCGTCTGTTATTGCGGGGCCAACATCGCCAGTGTGGTGGACGTCCCCCAGGTGGTCGAGTACGCCAAGACCCTGCCCCATGTGGTTCACGCCGAGATGGAACTCTTCTGGTGCACCACTGGGGCATGTCAGAAGATAGTGGAGAGGGTGAAGGAAAAGGGGCTGAACCGGGTGGTCATCGCTGCCTGTTCACCCAGAAACCTCGAGGTACTTTTTCAGGACACCGTCAGGGAGGCAGGGCTCAACCAGTACCTCATGGAGATGTGTAACATCCGCGAGCACTGCTCCTGGGTCCACTCCAAGGAAAAGGAAGAGGCTACCCAGAAGGCCAAGGACATCGTGAGGATGGCCGTGGCCCGGGCCTCCTCCCTTGAGCCCCTGAGGCAGTTCGAGCTACCGGTGAACAAGGCGGCCTTGGTGGTCGGTGGGGGGGTAGCGGGGATGACCTGTGCCCTGTCCATCGCCGAACAGGGCCACGAGGTCTACCTCCTGGAGAAGGAAAAGGAATTGGGGGGGATGGCCCGAAGGCTCCACTACACCATAGAGGGCCTGGATGTACAGGCATATCTTGGTGACCTGATAAAGAAGGTCCATGAGCATCCCTTGATTCATGTGTACACCGGGGCACAGATCCTCGAAGCCACAGGCTATGTGGGCAACTTCGTCACCAAGATCGAGTCGGAAAGGGGCCCTTCTGAGATCAAGCACGGAGCAGTCATCATCGCCATAGGGGCCGAAGAGTACAAACCCACCGAATACCTTTATGGGGAGGACGAAAGGGTCCTGACGCTGCTTGAGCTTGAGGAGCGGATAGCCAAGGGCGATGAGGGCGTGACCCAGGCCCAGACCGTGGTCATGATCCAGTGTGTCGGCTGCAGAAACGAGGAACGGAGCTACTGTAGCCGCGTTTGCTGCAGCCAGGCGGTGAAGAACGCCCTGAAGTTGAAGGAGATCAAGCAGCGTCAGGACCCTTTCGTCCTCCCCGTAAAGGTATTCGG
>CBEVRB010000018.1:0-21626 GCA_965552155.1 uncultured bacterium | reverse complement strand
CCCCCTCCGAAGACCGCCCCGATCTCTGCCCCCCTTCCACCCTGAAGGAGGACGATTACGATGAGGATCACACAGACAAAGACATGGATGGCTATGAGTATCCCGGTCATCCCTCAACCTCCCTGTATCTCACGATCCTGACGAAGGAGTCCACCTTCAGGCTGGCCCCTCCCACGAGGGCACCGTCTATGTCCTCCTCGGCCATCAGCTCGGCGATGTTCTCCGGCTTAACGCTTCCGCCGTAAAGGATGCGGATCCCGCGCGCCACCTCCTCCCCGAAGAGTTCCTTAAGGATCCCCCGGATGAAGGCCTGGACCTCCTGGGCTTGATGGGGGGTGGCGGTCCGGCCGGTGCCGATGGCCCAGACCGGCTCATAGGCCACGACAAGCTCCTTTCCCTCCCCGGCCTTAAGGTCCTTAAGCCCTCCTCTCACCTGAGCCTCCACCACCTGAAAGGTCTTCCCCTCCTCCCGCTCCTTGAGGGTCTCCCCGACGCAGAGAATAGGCCTAAGCCCCACATCCAGAAGGGCCTTTACCTTCCGATTCACCATCTCATCGGTCTCGCCGAAATAACCCCTCCTTTCCGAGTGGCCCACGATCACGTAATCGCAGCCTATCTCATTGAGCATCAGGGGGGAGACCTCACCGGTGAAGGCCCCCTCCTTCTCCCAGTGGACGTTCTGGGCAGCGAGCTTTATGGGACCCTCCCCGAGCACTTCCTTCACCGGCAGGAGGGAGACGAAGGGTGGAGCCACCACCACCTCCACCTCCCTCTCATCCTTCAGTTCTTCAAGGAGCTGGGAAGCGAAGGTCCGGGCTTCCTCGGGCGTCTTGTGCATCTTCCAGTTGCCGGCTATAAGGGGCTTCCTCATCTTTCCCTCTCCAGAGCAGCGATCCCCGGCAGGGTCTTCCCTTCCAGGAGCTCCAAGGTGGCTCCTCCCCCGGTGGAGATGTGGGAGATCTTATCGGCCACACCGAACTGATGGACCGCGGCCACCGTATCCCCCCCACCGACGATGGAGGTCGCCTCTGAAGAGGCCACGGCCTGGGCGATCTCCTTGGTACCCTTGGAGAAGGGCTCCATCTCGAAGACCCCCATAGGGCCGTTCCAGAGGACGGTGCGGGCCCGAAGTATCTCCTCGGAGAAGGCCCCCACGGTCTCAGGGCCGATGTCCATCCCCACCCAGCCAGGAGGGAATTCCTCGTTTTTCACCATCTTTATCGGTGCTTCCGGGCTGAATTCCTGGGCAGCGATGTGATCCTCGGGCAGCAGGATCTTTACCCCCTTAGACGACGCCTCCCTGAGGATATCCCTGGCAAGGCCCACCTTATCCTCCTCCACCAAGGATCTGCCCACTTCAAACCTCTTCGCCAGAAGGAAGGTATAGGCCATTCCCCCTCCGATCAGGATCGCATCGGCCTTCTTCATCAGGTTCTCGATCACCCCGATCTTGTCGGAGATCTTCGCCCCCCCCAGGATGGCCACATAGGGCCTCTTCGGGGAGGAGAGGGTCCCGATCAGATACTCGATCTCCCTCTTCATCAGGAAACCACAGGCCACCTCCTTCATATGGTGGGCGATCCCCTCAGTGGAGGCGTGGGCCCGATGAGCGGTCCCGAAGGCGTCGTTCACGTACACATCGGCCAGGGCAGCCAGGGCTCGAGCGAACTCCGGGTCGTTCTTCTCCTCCTCAGGGTGGAAGCGGAGATTCTCCAGGAGGATCAGATCCCCTGGTCCCATCCCCTCTATCAGTGCCTTCACCTCCTCCCCCACGCAATCAGGGGCCATCTTCACCTCTCGCCCGAGAAGCTCCTTGAGCCTCTGGGCCACGGGCCTGAGGCTCAGCTCGGGAAGTACCTTCCCTTTGGGGCGTCCCAGGTGGGAGGCGAGGATCACCCTGGCCCCCTGCCCAAGGGCATATTGAATGGTGGGAAGGGCGGCCCGGATCCGGGTATCGTCCTTGACCTTCTCCCCTTCCAGGGGGACGTTGAAGTCCACCCTGAGGAATACCCTCTTGCCCTCAAGGACCAGCTGATCGATCGCCTTGATGGCCACCCGCTATCCCTTCTGGGCGATATAGTTGATCAAGTCCACCACCCGGCTGGAGTAACCCATCTCGTTGTCGTACCAGGCGAGGACCTTGATCATCTTCCCCTCGATCACCCTGGTGCTCAAGCCATCGACGATGGAGGAGAGGTCGCTCCCGTTGAAGTCCACCGAGACCAGCGGTTCCTCCGTATACCCCAGGATCCCCTTGAGCTCCCCCTCGGCCGCCTCCTTCATGGCGGCGTTCACCTCATCCACCGTGGTCTCCCTCTCGGCCTCCACCACCAGGTCGACCAGGGATACGTTGGGGGTGGGCACCCGGATGGCCATCCCGTCCATCTTCCCTTTCAGCTGTGGGAGGACCAAGGAGACGGCCACCGCAGCCCCGGTGGTGGTGGGGATCATGGAGAGAGCCGCTGCTCTGGCCCGGCGCAGGTCGCGGTGGGGGAGATCGAGGATTCTCTGGTCATTGGTATAGGCGTGCACGGTGGTCATCAGCCCTCGCTTTATGCCGAAACGCTCAAGGAGTACCTTAGCCACCGGGGCAAGGCAATTGGTGGTACAGGAGGCGTTGGAGATGATGTGGTGCTGAGAGGGATCGTAATCCTTGTGGTTCACCCCCATGACGATGGTGATATCGGGCTGCTTGGCCGGGGCCGAGATTATCACCTTCTTGGCCCCTGCCTCCAGGTGCTTGGAGGCCTTCTCACGGGCGGTGAAAAGTCCCGTGGACTCCACCACGATCTCTACCCCCAGATCCCGCCAGGGAAGCTCCCCCGGATCCCTTACGGCGAGGACCTTTATCTCCCTTCCGTCGACCAGAATGGCACCGTCCTTCGCCTCCACCTCTCCCTTAAAAGGCCCGTGAACCGAGTCATACTTGAAGAGATGGGCAAGGGTCCGGGCATCGGTGAGGTCATTCACCGCCACGAACTCGATATCTGTCCCCATCCTCAGGGCAGCCCTTAAGACCAGACGACCTATCCTGCCGAAACCATTTATTCCCACCTTTGGAGCCATCCTTAAACCTCCTTTTCGTTCTGGGGTCCTTCCCCGGCCTCTTCCTCTTTCACCTCGCCCCCAAGAAGCTTCACCTGGGTCCCTTCAAGCCTCTCCCGCTCCCCCGCGAAAACGGGCAGGACCTTCCCGGCGGCTATCTCCCTCAAGGCGACCACGATCGGCTTGTTGTCGCTCACCACTAAAGGCCTTGCCCCCTTTATCAGCATCTTGGCCCTCTTGGCCGCTATCAGAACGAGGGCAAAGGAGCTCTGGACCTTCTTCAGACAGTCCTCAACGGTTATCCTGGCCATCTCTTACCTTCACCTCCATCACCCTTTTTCTCCTGCAACGCTCGGCCCTTATCACCGAACAGAGAAGGAGGGTAGCCTCCTCCAGATCGTCATTTACTACAATATAATCGTAAAGGGCGATCTGATCAAGCTCTTTCTTAGCATTTTTCAGCCTTTCCCGGATGGTCTCCTCGCTGTCCTTACCCCTCCTGCGCAGGCGGCGCTCCAGCTCCTCCAGGGAAGGGGGCAGGATAAAGATCAGGACCGAGTCTCGCACCATCTCCTTTATCCTTTTTGCCCCCTGCGGGTCTATGTCGAGCAGAAGGTCCTCCTCCCCGAGGCCATCGAAGTTCACCTTGGGGGTCCCGTAGAGGTCCCCGTGGACCTCGGCCCACTCGATGAATCGCCCCTCCTGGACCATCTGGAAGAACTTTTCCCGGGAGACAAAATGATAATCTCGCCCCTCTTCCTCCCCCGGTCTGGGGGGACGGGTGGTGTAAGAGACGGAAAAGCGAAGCCCCCCAACCCGTTCCTTTAAACGCTGAAGGAGAGTAGTCTTACCCGTTCCAGAGGGGGCGGAGACCACGAAGGTGATCCCCTTGGGGCCCCCGTCACTCCATCTCCTCATGGGCTTCCAGCCTCTGGGCCAGGGTCTCGGGCTGGATGGCAGAGAGGATCACGTGATCGCTGTCGGTGATGATGATCGCTCTGGTCTTTCGGCCCTGGGAGGCATCTATCAGCTTCCCATTCTCCTTTGCCATCTCCTTCAACCTCCTCATCGGGGCTGAGTTGGGGCTTACCACTGCTACTATCCTTGAGGCGACCACCACGTTTCCAAAGCCCACGTTCACCAGCTTCATCTCCACCTCCTATTCGATGTTTTGAACTTGTTCCCTCAGCTTTTCCACCTCCTCCTTTATGGCCAGCACGTGTCGGGTAATGGGGAGGTCGCTCGACTTGGAAGCGATGGTATTGGCCTCCCTCACCATCTCCTGGATGAGGAAATCGAGGGCCTTCCCCACAGGACCCCCCTCTCCGAGGCGCTCCCGGAACTGCTCCAAGTGGCTCCTGATCCTCACCACCTCCTCGGTGATATCGGCCCGGGAGGCGAAAAGGGCCACCTCCTGGGCCAGCCTCCCCTCGTCGAGTTCCCCGTCGAGGAGCTCCTTAGCCTTGGAGGAGAGCCTCCTCCGGTACTCTTCCACCACTAAGGGGGCCCTCTCCTCGATACCCTGAAGGTGCCCCCCTATCGCCTTGAGCCTCTCCAGAAGGTCTTCCCTCAGGGCCTCCCCCTCCCTCCTCCTGCTTTCATCGAGCCTCCTTAAGGCCTCCTCGAGCACCGGGAGGATCTCCCTCCAGAGCTCATCCTCTCCAAGCTCTTCCTCTTCAGGGGAGAGGACCTCCCTGAAGGAGAGGAGCAATGGGAGGTCCACCTCCCCCTTGAGATCAAACCTCTCCTTGAGCTCCCTCATCCCTTCTAAGTAAGAACGGGCAAGCCCCCAGTCCACCCTGGCCCTGAGGGGACTTGCTCCCTCATTCCGCTCGATCTTCAGATAAAGGTCCACCCTCCCCCTCCTGATACACCCCTTGATCACCTCTCGGAACCGGGGCTCAAGGGCCATGAACCCCGGAGGGAGTCTCAGCACGAGGTCGAGGAAGCGATGGTTCAGGGAGCGGATCTGGACCCTGATCTTCCCGAAGGGGGTACCTCGGGATGCCTCGCCGTATCCGGTCATGCTCCTTATCATGAGCGCGTCTCCCTGAGCTGTTTAAGGTACCTCCGGCGTATCTCCCCAAGGAGGCGGCGGATCGGCTCCGAGGCATAATCGGGATAGGTCCAGGGGAGAGGGCGAAACTCACCGTCCTGAAAGATCAGGGTGAGGTCGGCATAGATCCCCTCTCCCAGGTAGGGACGATGGGTGTAACCCTTGGTGGTGGCCAGGATGAGGTGCTCTGCGCAGATGTATCCAGGGTCTATGTTTACCCTCCTTCTGCCCTGAGGGTCGGCGAATTGTTTCTCCACCTCATTTGTCTCCAGCTTAATCCGCACAAGCTCTTCCCTCCTTATCAGAGGGGCGAAGGTAACGAACCGCCTGAAAAGCCCCTTCCCCATCTCCTCCTCGTAGTAGTCGGTGACATCGAAGGGGATAGGATCGCTCTTGAAGTCCACCTCCCCGTACCTCCCCTCCAGGACCTCCAAGGTTTCATGGAGCAGGTCGTCCTGGGAGGCGATGAGGCTCATTAAGAGCTTCGCCGGCCTGGGAGTCCTCGGTTCACCCATCTTGCGGAACGAGTACGTAGATAAAAAACTCCCTGTTCCCCTTGGGGCCGGGCAGGGGGGATTCCACCACCCCCTGAGGGGAAAGGCCTCTCTGGAGGCAGAATCCCCATATCTCCTCGATCACCTCCCTGTGAAGCTCCGGGTCCCTCACCACCCCTCCCTTCCCCACCTTTCCCCTTCCCACCTCGAACTGGGGCTTGATGAGGGCGATTATCTCTCCCCCGGGACGCAGAAAACGGACCGTGGCCGGGATGACGATCTTAAGGGATATGAAGGAGGTGTCGATGGTGGCCAGGTCCACTTCTTCTCCCACCTCTTTCTCCGAGAGGTATCGGATATTTCTCCTCTGAAGGTTCACCACCCGCGGGTCCTTCTGAAGCTCCCAGGCGAGCTGCCCGTAACCCACGTCCACCGCATATACCCTCTTCGCTCCCCTCTTCAGGAGACAATCGGTGAACCCCCCCGTGGAGGCCCCCACGTCCATCGCTACCTTCCCCTCCACCCGGATACCGAAGTGATCGAGGGCTCGCTCGAGCTTCAACCCTCCCCGACTCACATAAGGGAGACCCTCCTTTATCCTCAGGTCCGCTTCGGGGTGGATGAGCTCTGAGGCCTTACGGCCCACTCTGCCATCCACCAGGACCTTCCCCGCCATGATCAGGGCCCTGGCCTTCTCCCTGCTGGAGACAAGCCCCCGCTGCACCAAGAGCTTATCGAGCCTCTCCCCGCGCATCCTCGAGCAACCTCCTCCCCTCTTCGGCTATCGCCCGGGAGCTCAGGCCGTAAAGCTCAAGGAGCTTTCCCCGGGGTCCGTGCTCAATGAACTCATCGGGCAGCCCGAGCACCTTCACCCTCCTCTTGATCCCCTTCCTCCTCAAGGCCTCTGTGACCTGACTCCCAAAGCCCCCTGCTTTCACGTTCTCCTCCACGGTGAGGATTGCCCGGTGATCCTCGGCGAGGGAACAGATCAGCTCCTCATCCAGGGGCTTGATGAAGCGGGCGTTAATTACCGTCGTCCCTATCCCCTCCCTCTCAAGGAGCTCTGCCGCCTCTAAGGAGGGGTGGACCATCGAACCGAGGGCGACGATCAGAAGCTCTCTCCCCTCCCTGAGTACCTCCCCCCTCCCTATCTCCAGAGCCTTGAACCCCTCACAGTTAGCCCCTGCCCCCCTTCCCCGGGGGTAGCGGATGGCAGATGGCCCCTCGGTCCTCAGGGCGGTGTAAAGCATGTCCCTCAGCTCTCCCTCGTCCTTCGGGGCCATCACCACGAGGTTGGGGATGGGCCTCAAGTAGGAGAGATCGAAGACCCCATGATGGGTGGCCCCGTCCTCACCGACCACTCCCCCGCGGTCTATGGCGAAGATGACCGGGGCCTTCTGGAGACAGACGTCCTCGATGATCTGGTCGTAGGCCCGCTGCAGGAAGGTGGAGTAGATGGCCACCACCGGGCGCAGCCCTCCCAGAGCGAGCCCCGCGGCGAGGCTCACCGCACTCTGCTCCGCGATCCCCACATCGTAGAAGCGGTCGGGGAAGCGTTTGGAGAACTCCACCAGCCCCGTCCCCTGGGGCATGGCCGCCGTGATGGCAACGATCCTCTCGTCCTCGGAAGCGAGCTCGACGAGGGCCCTGCCGAAGACCTCGGTGTAAGTGGGAGGAGCAAGAGGGTTGGAGGGGATGGTCCCCTTCTCCCTGTCAAACCCGCTCACCCCGTGGAAGGTGGTGGGGTCCTCCTCGGCGGGGCGGTATCCCTTCCCCTTTCTGGTGACCACGTGCAGGAGCACCGGTCCCTTCAGGTGCTTCACGTTCTTGAGGTTGTCTATGAGGTGATCGATGTTGTGGCCGTCCAGGGGGCCTATGTACTTGAACCCCAGTTCCTCAAAGAGGATCCCGGGGGTGAAAATCCCCTTGAGGGTCTCCTCCGTATACTTTATGAAGCGGAAGAGGGGCTTGCCTCCCGGGATCTCCTGAAGGAGCCTCTTTATGTCCTCCCTCAGCCGGGTGACCCACTGGCCGGTCATGATCCTGTTCAAGTAGGAGGAGAGGGCCCCCACACTCCTGGAAATGGACATCTCGTTGTCGTTGAGGATGACGATAAGGTCGCTACCCCAGGCCCCGGCGCAGTTCAGGGCCTCGAAGGCAACCCCTGTGCTCAGGGTACCATCGCCGATCACTGCCACCACCCGACCCCCATCACCTCTCAAATGTCCCGCCTCCGCCATCCCCAGGGCCACGGGCAGGGCTGAACCGCTATGGCCGCTGTCGAAGATGTCATAGGGGCTCTCGCTCCTCCTGGGAAATCCGCTTATCCCGCCCCACTGCCGGAGGGTCCTGAAGCTGGACCGCCTCCCGGTTATGATCTTGTGGGCGTAGGCCTGATGTCCCACGTCCCAGATGATCTTGTCCTTGGGGGTATCGAAGACGTAATGGAGGGCCAAGGTGAGCTCCACCACTCCGAGGCTTGGGGCGAGATGCCCTCCGTTCTTCGAGACCACTGAGATGATCTCCTCCCTTATCTCCTCGGCGAGCTTGCGCAGCTCCTCCCTGCGGAGTCGCTTGAGGTCCCGGGGTGAGTTTATCGATTCCAAGATCCTCATCGGCGCCTCTCGATCACGTAACGGGCTATCTCCCTCAGGGGATCGGCCTCCTCCCCGAACCCCTCGATGGCGGAGAGGGCCTCTCCCAGGAGCCTCCCCGCCTCCTCTTTCGCCCTCTCCAGACCGAGGAGACCGGGATAGGTGGCCTTCTTCTTCGAAGCGTCCTTCTTCACCCTCTTTCCGAGCTTCCCCTCCTCCCCCTCCACGTCCAGAATGTCGTCCACGATTTGGAAGGCCAGCCCTATGGCCTTCCCGTATCGGGTGAGGGCCTCAAGCTCCTCCTCCCTCGCCCCCCCTACCCTGGCCCCTGTCCTCACCGAGACCGTTATCATCGCCCCAGTCTTATGGGCGTGGATCCACTGAAGGAGACCCACGTCCACCTCCTTCCCCTCCTCATGGACGTCCAGAGCCTGTCCTCCTACCATCCCCTCGGATCCCGAGGCGGCGGCTATCTCGTGGATCAGGTCGAGGACGAGGGAGTCGTCCAGCCCCTCCCTCGCCTCAGGGCTGCTCAGAAGCCGGAAGGCCTCGCTCAGAAGCGCATCCCCAGCCAGGATCGCTATCGCCTCCCCGAAGACTCGATGGCTTGTGGGCAACCCGCGGCGGTAATCGTCGTCGTCCATGGCAGGGAGATCGTCATGGATCAGGGAATAGGTGTGGATCAGTTCAAGGGCACAGGCATGGGGGAGCACCCGCCTCCAGTCCCCCCGGACCGCCTCACAGGAGGCGATGGCCAGGATGGGGCGGAGCCGCTTTCCCCCCGCGAAGACGCTGTACCTAATCGCCCTGTGAAGGAAAGGGGGGAACTGATCCTCAGCGGGGAGATATCGCTGCAAGGCCTCCTCCACGGCCCTCCTCTTCTCCTCCAGATAGAGCTTCAGGTCCACTTACTCCTCCGGCTCAAAGGGGCGGGGAATGAGCTCCTTCCCCTCCTTGGTGAGGATCTCCACCTTCCGCCGGGCCTCCTCCAGCTGCCTGTGGCACATCCGAACCAGGCCCACCCCCTTCTCGAAGAGGGCCAGGGACTCCTCCAAGCTGAGGTCCCCGGCCTCGAGCTTCGCCACGATCTGCTCCAGCTCCTCCAGGGCCTCCTCGAACCTCATCTGCCCAGCCCCTTGCTCAACTCGATGAGGGCCATCGGGTCAACCCTCTGTCCCAGGAGCTTGATCCCCCAATGAAGATGGGGGCCTGTCACCCGTCCCGTCGCTCCCACAAGCCCTATCCTCTCACCCCTCTTTACCTTATCCCCCTTCCTGACAAAAACCTCAGCAAGATGGAGATAGATCGAATATAATCCCAAACCATGGTCTATTATAACGGTATTTCCCTCTAAATACAACTTTTGGGCCAAAATCACCATTCCATCGTTGGTAGCCAGGATAGGGGAGCCCTCCCTGGCTGCGATGTCCACACCGCTGTGGAAGGATCGGTAGCGTCCGTTGATGATCCTCCTCACCCCGAAGGGGGTGGTGACGGTCCCTTTGAGGGGGAGGAGGAAGCTCCCCCTCCAGAGGGGTTCTGATCTTATGCGGGAGAAGATCTCCCTCAGCATCCCCTTCTCCCTCCTCACCCGCTCGAGAACCTTCCCCCTCAGCTCGACCATGTGGCGGGGGAGGGTAATCTTCTGGAGGCCGAAAGGAGTCTTCTTGACCCGGACGAAGAGGGTGACCCTCTTTCCCTCCGTCTCCACCTTCAGAGGGTAACTGCCCGGGGGGAGGGCCAAATCCACCCCTATTAAGGCCCTCCACGTCTCCTCTGCAGTGCGGAAAAAGGGAAGGGACCTCTTGAGAAACTCCCCCCTTACCTCCCTTTCTGCCCTCACCTCGACCCATCCCACACCCCCCTGATCTAAGGGTTGAGGGGTCACCCTGACCGCACCTCCCCAGCAGGGGATGGGAAGGAGGAGCCAGAAGAGGAGGAGTTTCCTCACCACCGTTCCTTCACCCCGCACCTCATCCCTCCCTTCGCCAGGGTCACTTCCACCAGATCGCCCACCTCCACCTCCTTCCCTTCCTTCACGATCCTCCGCTCGGGGAGGCGCCAGGTGATGGAATATCCCCGGGCGAGCACGGCCATGGGGCTTAAGGCATCGAGCTTCCCCATCTGCTCCCGGAGCCTCGATGACTTCGCCTCCAGGGTCTTCTCGATGCAGGCCTCCAGCCTCTTCAGCTTCTTCTTCATCTCGTCATAGAGGGAGGAGATCCTGACCACGGGGTTGTAGGCCATCACCTTACCCTCGAGTCCCTTCAACCTCTCCCCCTTCACCTCGAAGGCCCCCTTTATCGCCACCTCCATCCTGCGGACGCTCGCGGAGAGCCTCTCCCTCAGCTCTTCCTTCCTCCTCACCACCAGCTCTGCCGCTGCCGAAGGGGTGGGGGCCCTGAGGTCGGCGACGAAATCGGCGATGGTGTAATCGGTCTCATGACCCACGGCAGAGATCACCGGAACCCGGGAACGGTAGATGCTTCGGGCCACCACCTCCTCGTTGAAGGCCCAGAGGTCCTCCAGGGACCCCCCTCCCCGGGCGACGATGATCACGTCCACATCTCCTCTCTCGCTCAGATAGGTCACCCCCTCGGCTATCTCCTCCGCAGCTCCCTCCCCCTGTACCTTGACGGGGTAAAGGAGGACCTGGACGTTCTCGAACCTCCGCCTGAGTATCTGGAGCATATCCCTTATCACCGCCCCCGTGGGAGAGGTGACGATCCCGATGCGGCGGGGTAGAAGGGGCAGGGGTCTCTTCCTCTCCTCATCGAAGAGGCCCTCGGAGGCGAGCCTCTCCTTCAACTGCTCAAAGGCCACCTGAAGGGCCCCGATCCCCTTGGGCTCCACATAATCGACGATGAGCTGATATTCTCCCCTCTTCTCGTACACCCCCACCCTCCCCCAACAGATCACCTGCTGGCCGTCCTCCAGGTCGAACTTGAGGTAACGGCGCTGGAGCTTGAAGAGCACGGCCCTGATCTGGCTCCGGTCGTCTTTCAGGGTGAAGTAAAGATGACCCGTCCGGGGGGAGCGGAGGTTGGAGATCTCCCCCTCGACCCATATCTCGTAAAACTCCCCTTCCAGGAGGTCCCTTATCCTCGAGGTGAGCTCGCTGACGGTGAAGACCCTTACGGGCCAGACCTCCATCCCCTTCTCCTCATGTAATAAAGATACAGAAAACAGGAGACGCCGAAAAGGGCGCTTAAGGCCCCGACCAGGAAGACGGCCTGAAGTCTCATCACATCGGCCACCATTCCCCCGAGCACGGGGCCGATGAACATCCCGATGCTGTGGAAGGTGATGACGATGCTCATCAGGGTCCCCATCCCTCCCAGCTTCCTCCCCTCCTCGACCATGATCGCCATCAAGGAGGGGATGGCTAGGCCTCCAGAGGCGCCCAAAAGCAGGTTCACGAGGAAAAGCCCCGTGAAGTCCCTGGAGCGAGGGAGCAAAAAGAGGGAGACGGCGGTCATCACCCCCCCTGCTACCACCCACCCTGACCTCCCGGTTCTGTCAGCCAGCATCCCTATGGGGGTCTGAAGCAGCGTGACCACCAGGATGTTCAGGGAGATGATGAGGCCTATCTGGGAGCTATCAAGCCCCAACGCTCCATCGGCAAAGAGGGGAAGGAAGGTCCAGGTGAGACCTATCCCGAGGGAGAAGGAGAACCTCAGGAGGTATATCCCCCATAGGGAAGGCTCCCCCAGGGTCTCCTTCCAGGGGAAGGGACCTCCCCCCCGCAGGGTGGCCTTCTTCCCTCTGGGCAGGAAGAGGAGGGTGAGGACGAACCCGAGGAGGCTGAAGAGGCCCACCGTGAGGAAACTCGCCCTTATTCCCCAGAGGTCCTTTATCCCCCCGCCGAGGAAGGGGCCTGCGGCAAGGCCACCGAAGAAGAAGAGGTTGAAGGCCCCCATGTAGGTTCCTTCCTTACCCGCAGGGGAGAGTTCCCCGATATAGGAGAGGACAGCGGGGACGACAAAGGCAGCGGCTATCCCCTGAAGGCCCCGGGCCAGGATCAGGGCCCTGATGTCCCGAGAGAGGAGGTAGCCAGCGTAGGCGAGGGCGAAGAAGAGGAGGCCGTAGGCGATAAAGGGCTTCTTCCCGAACCTGTCAGAGGCCCTGCCGACGAAGGGGAGGAAGACCGTTCGGGTGAGGGAGAAGATGCCGAAGGCAAGGCCGATGAGAAACCCCGAGGCGCCGAGACCCTGGGCGTAAAGGGGCAGGAGGGGGGCCACCACCCCCACCCCCAGCATGGCGTTGAAGATGGCGAAAAAGAGGGAGAAGTATGCCGCCCTCTTACCCTTCATACCACTTCCTCAGGTTTGAGGGATTCTCCCCCTCCCAGTACCCTGATGGAGACCTGCCTCAGGTGCTCTCCATCGGGGTGGTAGAAGAGGTGCCCCCTGCACCGGCAGTCACTGGAGCCAAACCCCTCTATCACCTGGAGCTCCCCTTCCAGGGAGCGGGCCACAGCGCATTCCTCCCCCTTTTCGGCCTCCTTTACCAGGACTTCCCTCACCTCCGCCACCTCGGTGAGATAGTCTATGTGCCACCTCAGCCTCTTTCCCCTGCGGATGTGACGCCTTATGCGCCCGAGGACCCCTCCCATCCCGGAACCCACGTAGAGGTACCATCCGGCGCGAAACTCCCTTCTCCCCAGCCTTCCCACCTCTATGCCCCTTGGGCCTCGGAGGTGCATCAGCAGGAGGTAAATCCCTCTCTTTCTCCCTTCAGCCACAAGTCTTAAAAACTATACGTAAATGGACGGGCCGTCAACTTGGGAGTAAAAAACGTGTTGTGGAGCCTGAGAAGGGATGATATGATCTCCCCAAAAAAGAAGGGGTAAGGGATGATAAGGCGTTATACCCGCGAGAGGATGGGGAGGATCTGGAGCGATGAGAACAAGTATCAGAAGTGGCTCCAGGTGGAACTGCTTGTGTGTGAGGCATGGGCCTCCTTGGGGAAGATCCCTCAGGAGGCCCTGGAACAGATAAAGGCCAAGGCCAGAGTGGACCCCAAGAGGATAGAGGAACTGGAGCAGGTGACCCGCCACGATGTGGCCGCTTTCGTCATGCAAATGGAAGAGGCGGTGGGGGAGTCGGGTAGGTACATTCATATGGGCCTCACCTCCTATGACATCGTGGACACCTCCCTGAGCCTCCTCCTGCGGGAGGCCGCCCAGTTGATCCTCGAGGACTTTGACCAGCTGCTCGAGGCCGTAAAGGAGAAGGCCTACCAGTACAAGGACACGGTTATGATGGGGAGGACCCACGGGGTCCATGCCGAACCGATTACTTTCGGATTAAAGATGGCGATTTGGTACGAGGAACTGAAGCGACACCGGGAAAGGATCGAACGGGCCAAGGAGAACATAAGCTTCGGGAAGGTGTCGGGGGCAGTGGGGACCTTCGCCCACGTGCCGCCGGAGGTGGAGGAGTACGTGTGCAGGAGGCTTGGCCTTCGCCCTGAGCCCGTCTCCTCCCAGATTATCCAGCGGGATCGGCATGGGGAGTTCTTCTGCTCCTTAGCCCTCCTCGCCTCCTCCATAGAGAAGTTCGCCCTGGAGATCCGCCACCTGCAGAGGACAGAGGTCCTGGAGGCGGAGGAGCCCTTCGGAGAGGGACAGAAGAGCTCCTCCGCCATGCCCCACAAGAGGAACCCTATAGGGGCGGAGAACCTCTGCGGTCTGGCCAGGGTGGTGAGGAGCAACTGTGTGGCCGCCCTCGAGAACATCCCCCTCTGGCACGAGAGGGATATAAGCCACTCCTCGGTGGAAAGGATAATCGCTCCGGACAGCACCATCCTCATCGACTATATGCTCGCCCGCCTCACCAGGATCATAAAGGGGTTAAGGGTCTATCCGGAGAAGATGAGAGAGAACATGGAGTTGACCCGGGGGCTCTATCATTCCCAAGGGCTCATGTTAAGGCTCATAGAGAAGGGTCTGTCCCGACAGGAGGCCTACAGCACTGTGCAGAGGAGGGCGATGGAGGCCTGGGAGGAGGGGAAGGACTTCTTTGAGCTTGTGCGCTCCGATGAGACCATAAGGAAGTTCCTCTCCGAGGAGGAGATAAAAGAGGCATTTTCCTTGAAATATCACCTCGAGCATGTTAATTTTATCTTCAGAAGGGTCTTTGGGGAAGGTTAACCCAACACGGATCCCCAAAGGGTCCGTTTTTTAATGGAGGGGAAAGTTGACGGGTAAGGTAATCGTCTTCATCGTGGTCATCGTGGTTATCCTCATTTATACGTTGAGCAACACGGAGCCCGTGGAGGTGAGGTTCCTCATATGGCATGCGCCGATCTCCAAGGCCCTCATCACTCTGGGGTCTCTCCTTCTGGGGGTGATCCTGGGGATAGTGATAGCTAAGCTTGACCAGAGGAGAAGAAAAAACAGAGAACGGAGGTGATAGGAATGGCTGCTTTGGCGTTAATAATCTCGATAATAGCCCTCATCCTATCCATCATGGCCTTTCAGAGGACAGGGGGAAGGGACGAGTTGAAAAGGCAAATGGAAAGCCTCTCGAAGGCCACCGAGTCCCTGAGGGAGAAGACGGCCGACCTCCTCGATAAGATGGAGGCCGCCCTCAGGGCAAAGGGGACCGAGAAGAAAGAGGAGAAAAAGGAGAAACCCTCCTAAATAGAAGGGGTTAAGCGGTTCTGATCCCTGAAGATGGATCCCGACTCATCCGTTAATCCCAAAAGGGTGGTGGTGGCAGCCCTGGTGGGTGATGCCATCATCACCCTGATGAAATTTGGCATCGCCTTTTACATAAACAGCACCGCACTGCTGGCAGAGGGATTCCATTCCCTGGCCGATACCGCCAACCAGGTCCTCCTGCTTTTGGGCCTCAGCTTGAGCTCAAGGCCCGCTGACTCCTCCCATCCCTTCGGCTATGGTAAGGAGGCCTATTTCTGGGCCTTCGTGGTCTCCGTCTCCATCCTGACCATCGGGGCTACCTTCTCTGTATACGAAGGGATAAACAAGATCCTCCACCTTGAACCCCTGCGCCACCACGGATGGGGCTACCTGATCATCGCCCTCTCCTTCGTCTTTGAAAGCTATTCCTGGTGGCTGGCCTACCGGTCGCTGAGGGGTGCCTTAGTCAAAAAGGGCTTCTTCAGGACGATCAGGGAATCCAAGTCCCCGGCCACCTTCATCGTCTTCCTCGAGGACTCGGCGGCCATGATAGGGCTTCTGCTCGCCTTCGGGGGGATCCTCCTCGCCAAGGTCCTGCAAAATCCCCTCTTCGACGGGGTCGCCTCGATAGCCATAGGCATCCTCCTCGCCTTGGTGGCCCTCTTCGTATCGCGGGAGACCCGGAGCCTCCTGATCGGAGAAGCGGTCTCGCGAGAGGACCTCAACAAGATAAAGGAGGCGATAAGCTCCGTCCCCGAGGTCAAGGAAGTGATGGAGATCCTGACCATGCACCTGGCCCCTGACGACATCCTGGTCAACCTCAACATCAACTTCGTCGATGACCTGACCACCGATCAGGTCGAGGAGGCGATTGATAAGGTGGAAAGGGCGATCCAGAAGGCCCTGCCCTCGGTCAGGAAGATCTTCGTCGAGGCCGAATCCCTGAGGCGCCTGCCCCGCTGATACTTAGCCCATCCTCACCGAGACCACCTTAGAGACTCCTGGGGTTTCCATGGTGATCCCGTAGAGGATGTCAGCCGCCTCCATGGTGGCCTTGTTATGGGTGATGAGGATGAACTGGGAACGGGTGCCCATCTCCTTGAGCAGGGTGAGGAAATTCCCCAGGTTCGCGTCATCGAGGGAAGCGTCCACCTCGTCCAAAAGGTAGAAGGGAGCCGGCTTAAGCAGGGTGAGGGAGAAGATGAAGGCGATGGCCGCTAAGGCCTTCTCTCCGCCGGAAAGGAGCTCCATCGTCTTGAGCCTCTTGCCGTGGGGCTGGATGAGGAGCTTGACTCCCTCTGCGTCTCCCCCCTCCAGCACCAGCTCTCCCTTGCCCCCGGGAAATAGCCTTCCCACCAGCCATTGGAAGTTCTCCGCTACCTGCTTGAAGGTGGTGGAGAACTTCTCCCTGCTCCTTCGATTTATCCTCTCGATGCTCCTCTCCATGTTGTGAAGGGAACGCTCGAGGTCCTCCTTTTGAGAGGAAAGGAACTCCCACCGTTCCTTGAGCTCTCCGTACTCCTCTATGGCCCCTGGGTAAACCTCACCCAACCTCTCCAGCTTCCTCCTCAACTCCTCTGCCCTCTCAGTGTCCTGCGGGGTTGGAGGGGTGAGGGTGGTCTGGGATCTCTCGGAGAGTGAGAGGCCAAAGCGCTCCTTGGCCCTCTCCTCCTCATGCCTCAGTTCCAAATCCAATCTGGAGAGCTCAAGCCTCCGCTCTCCCTCAAGTTCCTCCATCCCCCTGAGGTCACCCCTCAATCCCTTAAGCAGGCCCTCTTCCCTCACCAGCTTCTCCTTAAGCTCGTTAACCCTCTCAGACTGCTCTGCCACCTCCCGCTCTGCCCTCTTTACCTCCTTGAGGAGGGAGGAGAGCTCTTCCCTCACCTCTTCTTTCCTTCTCCTGAGCGAGGAGAGCTTCTCCTTCAGTTCCTCGAGCTGTTCTTCCTTCTCCCCTCGGCGCCTTCCCAGGAGGGAATGTTGTTTGGCGAGTTCCTCGGCCATCCGTCCCATTCCCTTCAGGCGCTCTTTCTCAGCGGCGATCCGTACCCCTAAGGTCGCTACTTCCTCCCTGAGGGCTTCACATCTTCTGGATCTCTGCTCGAACTCCCTATCCCACCTCTCCATCTCCTCCTTCAGGGCCTCCTTCCGGGAGGACCACTGAGAAAGCTCCCTCTGCTCGACTCGGCGCTCCCGCTCAAGGGCCTCCCTTTCGGCCTCCACCTCCTTCAATTCGAGGAAGAGAAGCTCCCTTTTCCTCTCTGCCAGCTCAAGCCGTCCCCTGACCCTTGAGGCCTCCTCCTGGAGCTCCCCCACCCTCTCCTCTTTTGCCCTGAGTCCCTCTTTCTGCTGCCGGAGCCTCTCCTCGAGGTCCTGGAGGCCTTCCTCGAGGGATCGGATCTCTCCCTCAATCCTTCCCCTCAATCCTTCCTTAGCTTCTATCTCCTCATTGATCCTTCTGAGTTCCCGCTTGCGCATCAGGACCCCTTCGTGGGCCCCTCCCATCACGACTCCTTTGGCATCGAGGCGATCGCCCTCAGGGGTGACGAACTCGCCCAAGGGGACATCCTTTAAATCCTCGACGATTCTCACGCCGTTAAGCAGGGCGGAAATAGGAAAACGGAAAGGACCGTTTCCCTCTATCACCTCCCTTATGTCCCTCCCATGGGTGGATGACGGTGGAGGATCGGCAAAGGAGGTAAGGTCCTTCAAGGGGAGGAAGCATCCGCGGCCCAACCCCTTATCTCTCAGGTAGGAGATGGCCTTCAAGGCATCCTCCCTGTCTCTCACCACCATCGCAGTTAGCCTCTCACCAAGAGCAGCTTCCACCGCCCCCTCGTATCCCTCCCTGACTTCTATCTGATCGGCCAGGATCCCGAGGACCTCTATGCCCAGATCCGCCTTTGCCTCGAGGATCGCCCTCACTCCCTCGCCGTAGCCCTCTTTGGATGACTCCATCTCCTTAAGGACCCTCTGCCTCATTCGCAGGGAGCCGAGTTCTCCCGCGATCGTCCGTAAGGCCTCCTCCTTCAAACGGATCTCTTCCTGCAGTCCGAGGAGCTCTTCCTCCACCTCCATGATCCGTTCCCTCAACCGGGTGACCTCTCTCTCCACCTCCTCCTTCTCCCCTTCGATCCGCTCAAAGGAGGCCTTCAATCCCCTCCTCTCCAACTCTACTGCTGAGATCTCCTCCTCGAGGCCCCTTTTCTTCCCCTCCAGTTCTTCAAGCCTCCTCTCCCTATCCTTCAGGAGATTGCCCAGCCGGACGATCTCGCCTTCAACGGCAAACAGCTTCTCCTTGATCCTCTCTTTTTGCAGTCGTGCCTCTTCCCTTCCCCTCTCCTCTTTCTCGAGAAACCCCTTCTTCTCCTTGAGGAGCTCTCTGGACTTCTCGAGCTTGAGCTCTAAGGACTCCCTTTCGGAGAGGAGTCCTTTCTGACGAGCCCTCAGCTCCTCCTCCTCGCCGCCGAGTTTCTCCAGCTCCTCCTTGACCGAGGCGATAAGCCCTCTTATGGTCTCCTCCTCCCGCTCGATCCCCTGGTGTTCCGATTCCTTCCCTCGGCTGGAGGCCTGAAGCCTGTTGAAACCGTCCCTCAGGAGGCCCAGGGACTCTTCCTCCTCCATGAGCCTCAGCCTCAGCTCCTCAACCCCCCTCTCCTTCTCGATCGCCTCCTTCTGGAGGCGAGCCACCTTCTCCCTCAACTCCCTCAGCTCCTCCCTCTTCTCCTTTGCCTCCTTGACCTTCTCCGCATACCGATGGGTCGCCAACCTGAGCTCTATCTCTCGGAGCTCCTCCTGATACCTCCTGTACCTCTTTGCCCTCGATGCCTGACGCCTCATCTGGTTGAGCTGCCTTTTTATCTCCTCCAAGACATCCTGGAGCCGGAGCAGGTTCTGACGGGTCCTCTCCATCTTCTGAAGGGTCTCCTTCTTCTTCTCCTTGTATTTGCTCACCCCTGCGGCCTCCTCCACCAGCTGCCGCAGGTAGAGGGGGGAGGAGTTGATGAGGGTCTCCACCTGCCCCTGCTCCACGATGGCGTAGCTGGTGGTCCCCAACCCCGTGCCGAGGAAGAAGTCCCTGATGTCCTTGAGACGGCAGGGAGTTCGATTTATCAGGTACTGGCTTTCTCCTGAGCGGAAGAGCCTCCTGGTAACTATTACCTCATCCCCTGAACCCTCATCAGGGGAAAGGACTAAAGAGACCTCAGCCATCCCTGAGGGCTTCAGCTCCTCAGTCCCGTTGAAGATGACGTCCTCCATGGAGCGCCCCCGGAGATGGGTGGTGCGCATCTCCCCGAGGGCCCAGAGCACAGCGTCCACAAGGTTGCTTTTGCCACAGCCGTTGGGACCGACGATGGCAGTGATGTTCTCCGGAAAGGTCAAGACGGTCTTATCCAGGAAGGACTTAAAGCCTACGAGCTCGATCCGTTTAAGGCGCATTACCCTTCGCCTTGATGTGCTCTATGGCCCTCTTGAGCCTCCTGGAACACTCCTCCCTTCCCAGAACTGTCATCACCTCGAAGAGCCCCGGGCTCACCGTCTTCCCCGTAAGGGCCACCCTTATGGCCTGGGCCGCCTGGGAGGCCTTAAGGCCGAACTCCTCTATCATCCCCCGAAAGAACCCCTCAAGTTCCCCCTCCTCAAAGGGGACCTCAGGAAGTCGATCGAGGAAGGCCTCAAGGAAGGGAAGGGCCTGCGGGACGAGAAACTTCTCGTCCCCCTTCCTCTCATACCCTTCCGGTTCCCTGAAGTAAAAGAGCATTCCCTCGGCCATCTCCACCAGGGTCTGGGAACGGGGCTGAAGGGTCTTGACGGCCATGACCAAGCGCTCATCCACCTCGGCCTCGATCCCCCGTTCCCTCAGGAAGGGCAAGACCATCCTCGCTATCTCCTCGGGGTCGGTCTCCCTTATGTAATGGGCATTGAGCCAGAGGAGCTTCTCCGGATTGAACACCCCGGGGGACTTCCCTACCCCCTCAAGGGAGAACTTCTCCACCAGCTCATCCAGGCTGAAGATCTCCTGATCGCCGTAGGACCACCCCAATCTTACCAGATAATTGACCATCGCCTGGGGGAGATAGCCCATCTCCCGATAGGAGGAAACGGCGGTGGCGCCATGGCGCTTGCTCAAGCGGGTCCTGTCCGTGCCCAGGATCAGGGGGAGGTGAGCGAACTTTGGCACAGGATAGCCCAGGGCCTCATAGAGGAGGATCTGCCGGGGGGTATTGTTCAGGTGATCGTCGCCGCGGATCACATGGCTTATCCCCATTAAGGCATCGTCCACCACCACCACGAAGTTGTAGGTGGGGGTTCCATCGCTCCTCAGGATTATCAGGTCGTCGAGCTCCTCGTTCTGAAAGGCCACCCTCCCCTTCACCAGGTCATCCACCACCGTGACCCCGCTCAGAGGGGCCTTGAACCTCACCGCATAGGGCACCCCTTTGGGCTGATCGGTCCTGAAGCGACACCTGCCATCATATTTCGGCTTCCTCCCCTCGGCCAGGGCCCTTTTCCTCATCTCCTCCAGCTCTTCAGGGGTACAGTAACAGCGATAGGCCTTCCCCTCCTTCAGGAGCCTGAAGGCGTGCTCCCTGTAGATCTCCATCCTCTGGCTCTGCAAATACGGCCCTTCATCCCACTCCAGACCGAGCCAGCGGAGGCTCTCCAGGATATCCTCCAGATACTCCCTCCGGGAGCGGAGGGGATCGGTGTCCTCGATCCTCAGGATGAACCTCCCCCCATGGTGTCGGGCGAAGAGCCAGTTGAAAAGCGCCGTCCTCGCCCCTCCTATGTGGAGATAACCGGTGGGGCTGGGAGCAAACCTGGTCCTGACCTCACCCATCGCTATCTTCCCACACCTATGGCGATCATCCCTCCCAGCGGCACCATGACAAGGAAGTATATCACCAGGGTAATTATTACTGCAATAAATGCCTTTAATTTTGGAACGTTGTGGACTTTTTCGATACCTATTACTTGAAGATAGAAACCATAAAGGGTCAATAATAGGCCTATTATTGGAATCCAGGAAAGGATGCTTACCACTCCAGTATAGGCGACTACTCTGAACGTCCCCTCATATGTCCCGACTCCCTGGAAGAGCTGTTGTGTGACGAACTGCAGGATCCCCGCCCCCACAAAGGCAAAGAGGATGCCGATCAGGGCGAAGAGCAAGGGAAGGGGATTGAAGGAGAGGAGAGAGCTTATGATACCTCCTATCCCCACGCTTATGGCGAGGAAGGTCAAGGGGTTGGTATATCCTCCCTCCCGAGGCATGTTTTCGAAGAAATCATTGGGGCTGGTGACCACCTTCTTCGCCACCTGGACAAAACTATTGATCAAATTGCTGGTATCAAGCTCATATACTTCCATCAGTCCTCCTCCTTTCTACTACATTTTGGGTTTTTTGTGGTTTATAACACAATATGTAGTATGTGTCAAGGAGACAGTTCCCCCTCTTTAAGGGTCTGGCCGTCGAGGGAGAGGATGGAGACCCTTCTGGACTTAGTGTCCACCAGGGCGACGCTCGGGGGCTCATCTCCTTTGGGAAGGGAGGGGGATCCTGGGTTGAGGAGGAGCAGGGGAGGCCTCTGGATCAGGTGGCTGCGGTGGGTGTGTCCGGTGATGAGCAGGTTTATCTGGTATCGGGATCCGAGCTCAAGAAGGTCCTCTGGTTCCTGGTCCTCCCCGTGGGTCATCATGATGGCTATCCCGTCGATCAGGCAGTACACATAAGGGGATTGGATGGGGAAGTCAATCAGGAGCTGGTCTATGGAGGCATCGCAGTTCCCTTT
>CBEVRB010000017.1:0-21652 GCA_965552155.1 uncultured bacterium | reverse complement strand
GACATGCTTCTGACTCCAAGTTTCTTTTTTAATACTTCTAGTTTTTCACGGGTCTCACGTTCAACTCTAATTACATTACTCAATTTCTCACACCTGTTACAATGTTACAATGTTACATTACTATAAAAGTTTATCTACGAACTTATCTTAGCTACTTGTAGATAACGCTGATCTTCTATCTGCCGATGGTTATTGTCAATTTATACCCGCAAACTTTATTATGCTTGCTCCTCTTTTTGCTCCTAGCGATCTTGCTATAGGTTCGCATTTTGCTACGAGAAAATAGGCTATTGGCTTTTTTATGATGTTTGTGTATTCTGTTAATGATTCGTAGTTTGCTAATCCTTTTGCTATAATGAGATCTGTCTCCTCCAATTTTTTCATAAATTCTTTTGAACATTCTTCCAGTATTATTCCTGCAGCGTCGCTTCCCGTAGTAATTATTTCGTCGGCAACCTTATCTATGCCTGCTTTTAAAGCGTCTTCTAGCATTACGTCGTTTTGGAATGTTCCGCTTTTAACTACGAATGTTACCTTTGTTCCATATCCTTTTAGTTCTTTTATCAATATTTTGTCGAAGAATATTTCTCCGGAGTTATCTGCAAGGTAGAGAATGTTTTTTGAGTTTTTTACTTGTTGCAGTAATTTTTCTGTGTCATCTATGTATGGTTCTTCATGTAAAAGGCGTTCTATTAGTTCTTTTTCTTTAAATGCGTGTCCTGCAACTCCAGGGTCTATAGTGTTGCTAAGTGTTGCTACTATGCATGTTCTTCTAAATCGTTCAATGGGGTCTTTCAATTTTTCCAGTTCTGGTTCTATTTTTGCTGAAAGTTTCTCCGCTATACTATTAGTTCATCAGGAAGGTGGAGGAGAGGACCAACGGGGAGGTGAAATTCGCCTTCTACCACTCGAAGCAACTCTTCGGCGGAAAGGAGGAGGTACCGGCCTTACAGAGGGGCGATATAGACATGTGCATCCCCAACGCCAACTATCATTCCGGAACCATCAAGGGATCCGATGTGGGGGCCCTGCCTTTCCTTTGGAAGGATGTTCACGATGCCTGGCACTGCCTGAAGGCAGGGCTATGGGATCAGGGGCTCAATCAGAAGTGGCTCAAGATAAACATCGTAATCCTGGCCCAGTCCCCCGGAGGGTTCTATCACTTCGGGACCAAGAAGAGGGCCATCTTGAAGCCCGCCGACCTCAAGGGGATGACCATCGCCACTTCAAGCACCGCTCACGCCAAGATGGTGGAGGAGTTAGGAGGATCTCCCTCCTTCATGTCCTCGGGGGAGCTCTACACCGCCTTACAGAGGGGGACTATAGACGGCATCCTCAGGCCCTTCCTCACCTATACGGGCCGCAAGCTCTACGAAGTCCTCGATCACCTGACCATAACCAATGCGGGAAATTACACCATCCTCATGACGATAAACAAGAACACCTGGCAGAGGATCCCGAAGGACATCCAGAAGGTGTTCAGGGAATGTGCCTGGGAATGGGCAGAGGATGGGTATAAGGCGACCCTCGAAAGCGACGCCAAGGCCATAGAGACCTTGAAAAAGCACGGGATGAAGATCCACACCATAAGCGATCAGGTCTTCCAGGAGTTTAAGAAGTCGATAAAGAAGGTCTATGATTGGTGGTTGAGCAAAAACCCCGACGGGAAGAAGTACATCGAGTTCATTGAGACCCGTCACGGATAACGGATAAAGGGGAAAATGGCGAAGGGGATCTCTCTGTCATTGAGATGGAGCGCTTCGTATCGGCAATAGGTCGGCTGAGCCGTTTCTGTGGTTCAATAGGAGAGGGGGGCCTTTTCGCCCTCTTCCTCATCGTCTGCTGGGAGGTGATCACCCGCTACTTCTTCAAGGACCCGAGCATATTCTCCGCGGAGGTGAGTGAGTACCTGATGGTACTCCTCACCTTCTCCTCGGCCGGGATCATCATGGGGGAGGGGAGGCACGTGAGGGTGGAGGTCCTGGTTAGCCGGCTTGGGAAAAGGAGCCGAGCGATGGCAGAAGTAGCGATCCAGGCAGGGGTACTCCTCGTCTGTGCCATCCTGATCAAGGAAGGGGCCTCCTCCACCTACATCGCCTTTGTGAGCAATTATCGCTCCACAAGCCTCCTGCGTTTTCCCCTCTGGATACCCTATGCCTTCGTCCCCGCAGGGGCCCTTGTGCTGGGAGTCCAGTCCCTTGCCATAATCCTCGAATCGATCGGGAAGCTAAGGAAATAGATGGGAACCGAGTTCATCACCGTCCTGATCATCGCCGTCTTGCTCCTTCTGCTCTTTGCCGGGGTCCCGGTCTTCGCCTCTCTCTGTTTGGCCAGCGTTCTGGGCCTCTATCTGTTAAGGGGCCCTGAAGGGTTGAGCTCCGTGCCCAACATCTTCTATGGAAAGCTCAGCCACTTCGTCCTTGTGGCCGTGCCCCTTTTCATCCTGATGGGGGAGATCCTCTTTTATACCGGGATAGGCGAAGACCTTTACAACTTCGGGAGCAAGTGGCTTCACAGGGTCCCCGGTGGTCTGGCCATGGGTACGGTGGTGGCGAGCACCATCTTCGGGGCCATGTGTGGGGTGAGCGTGGCCGGGGCTGCCACCATAGGGTCCTTCGCCATACCAGAGATGCTGAAGAGGGGATATGACAAGAGGCTTGCCTCTGGCTGTGTGGCCGCCTCAGGGGCCCTCGCCCTCCTCATCCCTCCCAGCATCGGCTTCATCCTCTATGGGATCATAGCCGATGAGTCCATCGGAAAGCTCTTCACCGGGGGAATAATTCCTGGTCTGATCCTCGCCTCGATGATGATGGCCTATATCGGCCTGCTGGTAAAGAGCAGGCCCCACCTTGCCCCCAAGATAGAGGGAAAGATCCCCTTTCGCGAAAAGCTACAGGCCCTCTTTCGGGCTTGGACCGCCATCTTCTTGATATTCCTCGTCCTGGGGACGATCTACTTGGGGATAGCCACCCCTACGGAATCAGCAGCCATAGGATCTGCGGGGGCTTTTTTCATCGCCCTGTTCGTGAAGAGGCAGCTTGACCTCAGGACCTTCTTTCAGATCCTCCGCTCCACCATGTATACCACGGGAATGATCCTCCTGATCTTCGCCTCGGCCATGCTCTTCGGCTTTGTCCTCACCCTGCTTCAGGTCCCCCAGAGGCTTGCCACCTTCGTGGGAGAGCTCCAGGTCCCTGGATGGATCATCATGAGCGCTATTATGGCCCTGCTAATCCTGATGGGGATGTTTCTGGACGGGGCATCGGTCATTCTCATCGGTACCCCGATCCTCCTGCCCATCGTGAAGGCCCTCGGATTCAACGGGCTGTGGTTCGGGGTGGTGATGATGGTGACCATCGAGATGGCGGTGATCACCCCTCCTGTCGGCCTCAACCTATACGTGATAAAGGGGATAGCGCCGCGGGAGGTCTCCTTAGAGGACATAATCAAAGGGGCCCTGCCTTTCGTGTTCGTGGAGATACTGTCGCTCGTGATCTTTATCGCTTTTCCTGAGCTGGTTCTCTGGCTTCCGGGGAAGATGTGAGGAATGGTGCCGAAGGCGGGATTCGAACCCGCACGGGCTACTGCCCACTAGATCCTGAATCTAGCGCGTCTCCCAATTCCGCCACTTCGGCAAGGGACATTGTCAAAAGCTCGTTAATAACTTATACTTATCTGCTCCTTTTGTCAAGCAGGAAGAGATGAAGGTCTATCGCGATTACGCTTTTTCCCGGGAGGACTTCCGAAGGCCGGTGCTCACCATCGGAAGCTACGACGGCCTGCACCGGGGCCACCAGGAGATAATAAGGAGAGTCATCGAGAGGGCCAGGGAGAGGGATGGGGAGGCGTTGATGCTCACCTTCGAGCCCCATCCGGCAAAGGTCCTGCGTCCCGAGCAGCCCCTCCCCCTAATTACCCCCTACAGGAAGAAGGTAGCCCTGCTGGAGGAGATGGGGATGGATGGGGTCATCATCCTCCCCTTTGATGAGGGGCTCTCCAGGATGTCTGCTGAGGAATTCATCAGGGAGATTATCCACGGTAAGATCGGCCCGGAGCTGATCATCGTAGGGTACAACTTCACCTTCGGCCACAACCGTGAGGGGACGCCCTCGACCCTGAGGGAATGGGGAAAGAGGTTGGGGTTCGAAGTGGAGGTCGTCTCGCCCCTCAAGGAGGGCCCGGAGGTGGTGAGCAGTACCAGGATAAGGGAGCTGATCGCCGAAGGGAGGGTAAAGGAGGCCAACTCCCTCCTGGGGAGGGAGTTTCTCATCATCGGCCAGGTGGTTAGGGGCAAGGGAAGGGGGAGGGGAATGGGTTTTCCCACGGCCAACATCGAGCCTGAGCAGGAACTCCTCCCCGCCCGGGGGGTCTATGCGGCCCTCGTCTCCTGGGGGGAGGGAACCTGCTACGGAGTCGTCAACATCGGGATGAGGCCCACCTTTGGCGAGGAGGACCTCACGGTGGAGGTTTATGTCCTCAATTACCGGGGAGACCTCTACGGGAAGGAGCTGAGGTTGGGCCTGGTGGACCGCCTGAGGGGTGAGAAGGCTTTCTCCTCTGCGGAAGAGCTTTCACGGCAGATAGCCCTGGACAAGGAGCGGGCTGAGCAGATCCTCAATCGGTACAGACACGAAAGATGAATCCCTTTAAGTTCGTCCGTTCCCACTGGAAGTTCTTCGTCGGCTCCTCCATAAGCCTTTTCCTGCTCTGGGTCGTCTTCCACCAGGTAAGGCTTTCCCTCCTCTGGCAGACCTTGAGCAGGGCCCATTATGTTTACCTTGTGCCCGTCCTGGCGATCCTTTACGGGAACATGGCCCTGAGGGCGGCGAGATGGGATTTCCTCCTGAGGCCGGTAAAGAGGGTTTCCTTCTCCACCCTGATAGGATCGCTTTTCATCGGCTTTATGGCCAATAACCTCCTGCCTGCCCGGATGGGGGACGTGTTGCGGGGGTATATCATGGGAAAGGTAGAGGGGATCAGCAAGACCTCTTCCTTCGCCACCATCGTGGTGGAGAAGCTCTTTGATGCCATCACCGTCCTCGGTTTCTTGTTGGTGCTTTTCGTCACCGTTAAGAACATGCAGACCTATCCGAGCTTCAAGAAGGCCTTGAAGGTGGGAGGGTACGTGAGCTTTGGGATCTTTGCGGTGACCCTGAGCGTCCTCTTCTTCATAAAAAACTACTTTGAGCAGTTCTGCAGGGTCATTGCGTGGGCCCTCGCTCCTTTCTCCAAGCTCGCCTTAGGATGGAGCGAAAGGGGAGTACAACACCTCCATTCCTTTCGGGAGGGATTGCTCTCCGCGGAGAGGTGGGATTACTTAAGCGCGGCCTTTCTCTTTTCTTTCCTCACCTGGGGGACCTATGCCCTGGCCATCCACATCACCTGTCTCACCTTCAGGGTTACCCTCCCCCTTTCCGCCTCCTTTCTGGCCATGGTGGCCATCTGCCTGGGCACCGTCATTCCCTTCACCCCGGGGTACATCGGGACCTACCACGCTGCCGTGACCTATTCCCTGCTCCTTTACCGGGTTCCCCTGGAGAAAGCGGTGGGGATATCGCTGGTGTTTCATGCCTCCTGCTTCCTACTAACCACCCTCATGGGGTTCTTTTACCTCTGGCGTTACAGGATAAGCTTCAGGAGGGTTAAGGAAGAGGTGGTCGAAGGACCCGAGCCCACATGACCACTTCCCCTCCGACGATCGTCCCCCAGGCCCTCCCCCGAAGCCCCCATCCCTTAAAGGGCGTGTTCCTCCCTCGAGAGGCGAAATGCTCCGGCTCCACAATCCACTCCTCCTCCAGGTCTATTACGGTAAGGTCTGCCTCCCTGCCCTCCTCGATCACCCCTCCCGGGAGTCCGAAGACCTCAGCGGGCCGGCAGCTCATCCTCTCTACCGCCTCCTCCAACGATAGCCATCCTTCCCCCACCAGATGGGTGAGAATCACCCCCAGGGTGGTCTCCAGCCCTATCACCCCAAAGGGTGCCTCATTCCAGCCTTTGGCCTTCTCTTCAGGGGCGTGAGGGGCGTGATCGGAGGCGATGATGTCTATCACCCCCTCCTTCAGGGCCTCCCTGAGGGTCTGCACATCCTCCCTTGTGCGTAGAGGGGGGTTAACCTTGGCGTCGGGGCCGATCTCCTTCTCCGCAGAGCGATCAAGCAGGAGGTGATGAGGGGTCGCCTCGCAGCTTACCGTCACCCCCCGGACCTTCGCTCCGCGGACGATCTCGACCGCTTGAGCCGTGGACAGGTGAGATATGTGAACCGGGGTAGAGAACCTCTCCGCCAGCTCCACCTCCCTCTTCACGTAAAGGGGTTCACTCCAGAAGGGCTCCTCTCCCCGGGGAGGAAGCCCTGGGGCGTCCTCACAGTGGGGTGCCAGAAGGAGCCCTGTCCTGCGAGAGGCCCGAAAGGCCTTCTCCATCACCCGGTCATCAACCACGGGGTTTCCATCATCGGTGGCCGCGACGACATGGGGGCTTCGGGCAAGGGCACCGAACCTCACCAGCCTCTCCCCCCTCCTCCCCTTGGTTATACAGACCTGGGTATAAAGGTTCACCAGGGCCTCCCGCCGCGCCTTGGCAATCCACCTTTGCAGTTGTCCCCTGCTGTCCATGGGAGGTTGAGTGTTCGGCTCACAGACCAGGGTGGTGAACCCACCAAGGGCAGCAGCCCTTGTGCCCGTGGCGATCGTCTCCTTGTGGGACTCGTCGAAGTCCCTGAGGTGAACGTGGACATCGATCAGACCAGGGACCACCACCTTTCCCCTGCAGTCGAGGACCGCTGCCCCCTTCTGAGAGCTGATCCTTGGAGAGAGCTCCTTTATAATTCCGTCCCATATCAGGATGTCCAAAGCGGCGTCCAGGCGGCGGCAGGGATCAAGGACTCTCCCCCCCCGGAGGAGCACCTTAGGCCTTCTTCTTTCCCCGGTCACCTTTCTTCTGCCAGTGCAGGACCACCGGGCTTGCCACGTAGATGGAGGAGTAGGTGCCCACGATGATCCCCACGAGGAGGGCCAAGGCGAAGTTATGGATGACCCCTCCCCCGAGGACGAAGAGGACGACCACCACGATCAGGGTGGTCAGGGAGGTGAGGATGGTCCGGCTCAGGGTCTCGTTGATACTCCGATTGATGACCCTGCTGAAGGGCTCGTTCCCCCTTTTTCTCATGTTCTCCCTGATCCGGTCATAGACCACTATGGTGTCGTTCAGGGAGTAGCCGACGATGGTGAGGAAGGCGGCAAGGACCGGAAGGCTTATCTCCTTATCGAGAAGCGAGAATACCCCAAGGGTAATCATCACATCATGGGCTAAGGCGACGACCGCTCCCACCGCGAAGCGGAACTCAAAACGCCAGCTCACGTAGATCAGTATCCCTATGAGGGCGAAGATTATCGCCTTTATACCCTTCTGCCTCAGGTCCTTCCCCACCTTGGGGCCTACCATCTCCACCCGCCTGATCTCGAAGCTCCCCTCCCCGAAGGCCTTCCTCAGTCCCTCCTTTATCATCGAGGAGAGGCCCTTAAGCTCACCTGAGCTCCTCTCCAGCCGGATCAGGAACTCGTCCTTGGAGCCAAAGGTCTGAATCAGGACCTCTCCCAGCCCCAGTCTCCTTACCACCTCTCTCAGCTCCTCTATCTTCACCCCCTTTTGGAACTTCACCTGAAGGAGCGTCCCTCCGGCGAAATCTATCCCGTAATTGGGACCGCCGTGAAGGATCAGGGAGACGATCCCGGCGATGATCAGGAGGGCAGAGAGGGCGAAGGCATATCTCCTCTTCCCCACGAAGTCTATGTCGATCCCCGGCCTTATGAACTCCATCTCAGATCCTCAGCTCCCTCAGCCTGAAGCGCGAAAGGACGGCATTGAAGATGGTCTTGGTGACGAAGAGGGCCGTGAAGAGGCTTGCCAAGATCCCGATGCTCAGGGTGACGGCGAACCCCTTGATCGGACCTGTGCCGAACTGAAAGAGCACCACCGCGGCTATGAGCGTGGTGATGTTGGCGTCCATGATGGTGAGGAAGGCCTTGGAATATCCGGCGTCTATGGCTGCCCTCGGGGTCTTCCCCAGCCTCAACTCCTCCCTTATCCTCTCGAACACGAGGACGTTGGCATCCACCGCCATACCCACGGTGAGCACGATCCCGGCTATCCCTGGCAGCGTCAGGGTAGCCCTGAAGGCGGCGAGCACCCCCAGGATGATCACTAAGTTGAGGATCAGGGCCAGGTCGGCCACAAGTCCTGCCCAGCTGTAATAAATCGCCATAAAAAGGACCACCAGGACCCCACCGATCAGAATCGACCTCACCCCCCGCTCTATCGAGTCCCTCCCTAAGGAAGGGCCCACGGTCCTCTCCTCCAGGATCTTCACCGGGGCAGGGAGGGCACCGGCCCTGAGGACGATGGCCAGATCATGGGCCTCCTGGACGGTGAAGTTTCCCTCAATAACCGCCCTTCCCCCTGCTATCCTCTCCTTTATCCGGGGAGCGGAGTAGAGGTTCCCGTCAAGGATGATCGCCAACCTCCTCCCCACGTTCTCTCCGGTTATCCTCTCGAAGTCCTTGGCCCCCCGCGGGGTGAAGCTCAGGGAGATATAGGGGCGGTTGAACTGATCGAAGGCCACCCGCGCATCTTTCAGGGCATCGCCGGTAAGCAGGGTCCTCCTCTTGACCAGATAGGGAACCTTCTTCGTCCTCCCCGTGGAAGGATCATAAACCCGCTTGTAAACGATCATGCTCCCGAAGGGAACCTCCCCCTGGAGGGCACGTCCGAGGTCATGCTCCTCGTCCAGAAGCTTGAACTCCAGGAGGGCCGTCTTTCCGATCAAGCGCTTTGCCCTTTCCGGGTCCTTCATCCCCGGGAGCTGTACCAGGATCCGATCCCTCCCCTGCCTCACGATCTCGGGTTCTGCTACCCCGAACTGATCGACCCGGTTTCGAATCGTTTCCAGGGCCTGCTCCACCGCCCACTTCCTTATCGCCTCGGCCTGTCTTTCGTCGAGGACGAGGACCACCTTCACCCTTTCTCCTTCCTTCTTCACCTCGGAGGTCTTCAGGGATGGATAACGGCGGGAGACGTAATCGTCAAAGCGGACCTTTACCTCCTCGTTCAGCAGGATCACCTCTATCCTTGACCCTTCCCTCTCAAGGGAGGTGAAGAAGATCTTTTCCTTCTTCAACTCCTGTTTCAGGTCCTTTCTTATCTTTTCCAGCTCGCTCTCCACGGCCTTTTGCGCCTGCACCCCCAGCACCAGATGCATCCCCCCCTGAAGGTCCAGCCCGAGGCGGATCTCCTCCTTCGGCAAAAAACCGGGCCACCAGGAGGGAAGCCTCCAAAAGGTGGGGATCAGAAAGAGAAAGGCCACGCCTATTACAGTGATTATGAGCAGGAACCGTGTCCGCAGATCCCTCATTTCCCCGCTTTAATACACCATCCTCGCCCCCATTTCAAGGGCGAGGGTTGATTTTACAGGGCTTTTGTGCGATATAGAGCCACCGAGACCCTTACGAGGAGGCGGTAGGATGAGACTCAAGGATAAGGTGGCCCTGATCACGGGAGGGGGTAGCGGGATAGGGGCGGCGGTAGCCAGGCGCTTCGCGCAGGAGGGGGCGAAGATCGCCATTGGCGATGTGGACGTGGAGGGAGCGGAGAAGGTGGCCTCAGAGATAAAGGATGCTGGAGGGGAGGCGCTCATCTGCAAGGCCGATGTCCGCAAGAGAGATGAAGTCGAGGCGATGGTGGACCATATCCTCAGGGAGTACGGGCGCCTCGACATCCTTATCAACAATGCCGGGGTCACCCGGGACAGCCTCTGCGCCAGGATGAGCGAGGAGGACTGGAACTTCGTAGTGGACGTGAACCTGAAGGGGACCTTCCTCTGCTCAAAGGCGGCCTTCCGCCCCATGAGGAAACAGCGGTACGGGAAGATAGTGAACACCGCCTCTGTGGCTGTGAGGGGAAACATCGGGCAGGTCAACTACTCGGCCTCCAAGGCGGGGATCATTGGCCTTACAAGGACCCTGGCGCTGGAGTTTGCCAGGGCAGGGATCTGCGTCAATTGCATCGCCCCGGGCTTCATCGAGACACCCATGACCGAAGGACTCCCCGAGAAGGTGAAAGAGGAGGCCTTAAAGAGGATACCCCTGGGGCGGCTCGGGAGGCCGGAAGAAGTGGCAAACCTTCACCTCTTCCTCGCAAGCCCTGAGTCGGACTACATCACCGGTCAGGTCTTTTTCATCGACGGAGGAGTGAGCATCGGGATATAGGGATGGAGAGGGAACAGAGGGAGAAGGTCATAGCGGCCATCAGGGAAAGGGCAAGGGAGGGGAAGATACCCTGTGCGGTCTGCTTCCGCATCGCGGAAGAGTACCAGGTGAAGAAGAGGGAGCTGGGGAGGCTCCTCAACGAGCTGGGGATAAAGGTAATCGAGTGTCAGCTTGGGCTCTTCAAGTGAGAGGAAAGGGCCTCCTTTACCCTCTCTTCATCTGTTCCCTCTACGAGGAGTAACTTCTCCTTAGACGTTTTTCCGTGGAGGATGAGGATCCGCGAAGGGGGCAAGGAGAGCACCCGTGATAGAAGCTCCAAAAGCGCCCTGTTTGCCTTCCCCTTGGTAGGGGATGCGCTCACCTTCACCTTTAACCTATCCCCTTCCCATCCGACGATCTCATCCCGGGAACTCCCGGGAAGGAGCTTGACCTTGAGCTTGACCCCCTTCACTTAGGCGCCAGCTCCAACCCTATAGGCGAGCTCCAGGAGGCTCCTCACCAGGAAGAGCTTGAGGAAGTAAATGGCGAGGATGACCACGAGGGGTGAGAAGTCTATCCCCCATCCCCCTACAGGGAGGTATCTCCTCACCCGCCAGAGCACCGGCTCAGTGCTCCTGTAGAGGAAGCGGACGATGGGGTTGTAGGGATCGGGATTCACCCACGATATGAGGGCCCGGATGATGACGATCCACATGTAGACGGTGAGGCCGATATCGATGACCTTGGCCAACGCAAAGAGGAAATTGCTCACGACGAACATCTCCTGCCTCCCAGGGCGATGAAGTTAAGGAGCTTCCCCCTCTCCCCCCTTCGATGGGAATAAAACAACTCCCTTTCGCAACGGGTACATAGGGAGACCTCCTCGATCCTCTCTGGGCTTATCCCAGCCTTCCTCAATTCTAATCGGATACTCTCTCTCAGGTCAAGGAAGGTCCTTCCCCCCCTTTCCCGGAGGACTCCTTCCCCAAAATGCCGGCGATACCCCTCGGCTACCTCCTGCCCTACCTCATAACAACAAGGCCCGATCCCGGGTCCAATGCCGCAGAGGACCTCCTCTTTTCGGCAGCCAAATTCCTCCACCATGACCCTTAAGGTCTCTCCGATGATCCCCATCAGGATCCCTCGCCATCCTCCATGGGCGGCCCCTATCACCGCCCTTTTCGGATCGTAGAAGAGGACGGGAAAGCAATCGGCGGTCCAGATGGCAAGGGCTATGTCCCTGTCCGTCACCGCGGCATCGGCCTCGGGAGGATCGTCAGGCCACCCCCTGGCCACGAAGACCCGGGCACCGTGGACCTGACGCAGGGAGAGCAGCTCCTCTGGAGATAGTCCAAAGGGGCCGAGCTCTGAAACCCCCGTCTCCCTGGTTCCGAAACCATGGGGGAGATCACCGAAGAGGTGCAGCCGGATAAAGGGCACGGAGCACCTCCAGGACCTCTTCCATGTCCTGAGGAAGAGACGACGAGAACTCCATGGGCTTGCCGGTAGAAGGGTGGCGGAAGCGGATCCTTGAGGCGTGGAGGGCCTGGCGCCCAAGCCCCTGGACCTTCTCCCTGAGGAGCCCATCCTCTATGGACCTCACCTTCCTCCTCCCGTAGAGGGGGTCCCCCACTATGGGATGGCCTGAGGCGCTGAGGTGTACCCGGATTTGATGGGTCCTCCCCGTAATGGGCCTTACCTCAAGGAGGGTGAACCCGCGGAATCGCTCCCTGACCCGCCACCGGGTTATCGCCTCCTTCGGCCTCCTGGTCCTGACGGAGATCTTCTTGGAATGGGGATGCATCCCGATGGGGAAGGAGATCTCCCCCTCATCCCCCCTCATCTCCCCAAAGACCAGGGCCAGATATTCCTTCTCCACCTCCCTCTCCTTGAACTGCCGGGTGAGGGAGGCGTATGCGACCTCACTCTTGGCCACCACCATCACGCCCGAGGTCCCTTTGTCCAGGCGATGGACGATCCCCGGCCTCATCCCACCAGGGGGTAGCTCCCCGAAATGAAACAGCAGGGCATTTACCAATGTGCCGCTTAAACGGCGGCCTGCCGGATGGACCACCATCCCTGCCGGCTTTTCTATCACCAGGACCTCCTCATCCTTGTAGATGACCTTCAAAGGAATATCCTCGGGGAACACCTTCGATGGGGGGGGAGGGGGTAATGAGACCTCAAGGAGCTCCCCTCCCCTCAGCCTGGTGCTCGCCTTCACCCGCTCCCCATCGAGGAGGATACGGCCTTCCTGAAGGAGCCTCTGGATCTGGGAACGGGAGGTGCCGAGCTCCTTGACCAGATAGCGGTCTATCCTCTCCCCCTCGCCTGAGGCGTCAACGAGGAGACGCAGCTCCTTCATGCCTTAAGGTTCTGGACGGCTTTTCTCAGGACCTGGGCCACGATGGGCAGCTCTTCTTCGGTGATGGTGCGAAGGTCCAGGAGGACTCGATCCTCGGCGATCCTCGCCACAACTGGGGGCTCTCCTTTCCGCAGCCCCTCCTCGAGCTCTTCCACGTCTCCCCCTTTCACACGCACCGCCACGGCCCAGGTGGGGAGCTCGTGGACGGGAAAGGCCCCTCCTCCAACCCGGGAGTTATCCCGAACCACTTCGACCTCCAAATCCTGAGTGGAACGCAGTATAAGCCGCTTGAGCCTCTGGGCCCTCCTCCTGAGAAGGGGCAGGGGGAGGGAGATCATCCTCAAGACCGGTATCTCCTCCATCGCCTTCCCCTCGTCGAGGTAAAGGCGGAGGGTCGCCTCCAAGGCCGCAAGCGTCAGCTTATCTATCCTTAAGGCCCTCAGAAGGGGGTTCCTCCTGACCCTCTCCACTATCTCCTTTCTCCCCAGGACGATACCCGCCTGTGGCCCCCCGAGGAGCTTGTCCCCTGAAAAGGTGACCACATCTGCCCCCTGGGCCAACGACTCAGCGGCTGTAGGCTCTCCCCTGAGGCCATGGGGAGAGAGGTCCACGAGGAGGCCGCTTCCCAGGTCATACATCACCGGGACCCCTCGTCTTTTCCCGATCTCGACCAGCTCCCTCAGAGGCACATCGCTGGTAAAGCCGACGATCCGGTAATTGCTGGTATGGACCTTCAGCAACAGGGCCGTCTCCTCCCCTATCGCCTCCTCGTAATCCCGGGGGTGGGTCCTGTTAGTGGTGCCTACCTCCCTGAGGCGGGCACCGCTCCTTGCCATCACATCCGGGATGCGGAAGGCCCCCCCGATCTCCACCAGCTCACCCCGTGATACGATCACCTCCCGGCCCTCAGCCAGGGTGTTAAGGACCAGAAGGACAGCCCCTGCGTTGTTGTTCACCACTATCGCCGCCTCTGCCCCGGTGAGCTCCAAAAGCAACTCCTCCACGTGGACATATCGAAGCCCCCTCTTCCCTTCTTCCAGGTCATACTCCAAGTTGGAATATCCCCGGGCCACCTCGACGATCCGCTCTATCGCTTCTTCAGGCAAAGGGGCTCGCCCCAGATTGGTGTGTATCACCACTCCCGTCGCATTTATCACCTTCCGCAGGCTCGGGGAAAGGATCTCCTGAACTTCCTCCTCGACCCACTTACAGAGGAAAAAAGGGGTGAAGAAGTCTTCCTTCACCCTTTCTCCTTCCTTTACAAGGGAACGCAATCGCTCAAGACTCCTCCTTATCCCCTTGATGACAACCTTCCGGGGATAGGCCGCAAAGAGAGGGGTCAGTTCTTCGGAGGCGATGAGCTCGTCTACCTTAGGTATCCTCTTCAGCCACCGGGTGAGCTCTTCAAGGGCCATCATCTCGTCTCCTCCCCCTGAGGAACTCAATGGCCACCAGCCGGATGTAAAGCCTCCGCAGACGCAAGAGGTCCACCACCTTCTCCTCCTTTAAACCCCTGATCTCCCTGAGTACTTCCCCCTTCAGGTAGGCGATCTCCCCCTCGTCAAAGTACGCGAGCTTCCGTCCCTCCTCCCTGATCTCCTTCTGCCAGAGATGAACGAGGTGGAATATCCTCTTGCTGATCATCTCCCTCATAATATCATCAGATGGGCCTCGAAAAAAGCTCAAAGTTTGCATGTGAGCCCTCTTTCCTATATTCTTTTACCGATGAGAGACCGTATCCCTCTTTACATCTCCCTTTACGAAGAAGGGAAACTGGAAGAGAGGATCGAAAAGCTCAAGGAAATCCTTAAAAATTGCCATTTATGTCCTCGAAAATGCGGGGTAAATAGGCTTAAAGGAGAGCGAGGTTATTGTCGCGCTGGAGCGGAGCTGATGATATCGAGTGCCTTCGCCCATTTCGGGGAAGAGCCTCCACTGGTAGGCTATTACGGATCAGGAACCATCTTCCTCACTCACTGTAACCTGCGCTGTGTCTTCTGCCAGAACTATGACATAAGCCACCTGGGGGATGGCGAGGTCATATCTGTGGAGCAACTTGCTGCGATCATGCTGAGCCTGCAGAAGAGGGGATGTCACAACATAAATTTCGTCACCCCCACCCACTATGTCCCTCAAATCGTGGAGGCCCTCCCCCTGGCCATAGAGAGGGGATTGCGGTTGCCCTTGGTCTACAACTGCGGTGGGTATGAGTCCTTGGAGGTGATCAAGCTGCTGGACGGGATCTTCGATATCTATATGCCTGATATCAAGTTCCTTCGACCGGAACATAGCGAAAGGTACTGTTCGGCTCCCGATTACCCCGAGGTGGTCAGGGAAGTCCTCAAGGAGATGCACCGGCAGGTGGGCGATCTTCTTTTGGACGAGCGGGGCATAGCCTATCGTGGCCTTCTCATCCGGCACCTGGTCATGCCCAACGGGGTGGCCGACACCGAGGAGGTGATGGCCTTCATTGCCCGTGAGCTCTCCCCTCACTCCTACGTGAACGTGATGGCCCAATACCGCCCCCTCTACAAGGCCTATCAATTTCCAGAGATCAGCAGGAGGATTACGGCCGAAGAGTATCGGGCCGCTGTGGCGGCGGCTGAGAGAGAAGGGCTCCACAGGGGATTTTGATGGGAGAAAGGGAGGTAGAGGAGCTGCGTCGCCGACTGGAGGAGCTCTCCAGAAGGGTCCCTGGCGATGAGGCGCAACTCCTCAGGGCCCTTCGGGCTCGTGGGCTTCAGCTCCACCGAAGGGACCCAAAGGAGGAGATCCTCTTGCCCGCCGAGGCCCCAGAGGAGGCCTCTTCGGCCTTCTACGAGCAGATGAAACGATACTCCTTCCGGCTCTTCCTCCGGGACATGATCAGCAAGGGCGAGGCCTTCGTGCCCGAGGACCTCACCCGGTACTGCTCCCTCCAGGTGGTGAAGAGATACCTCCGCTTTCTCGAGGAAATAAAGGTGGTAAAAAAGGAGGGTGAAACCTATCGCCTCCTCAAACCCTCCATCCACAGCTTCGGGCCGACCCTCGAGTGGTTTATCGCCGAGGTCTTCAAACGAGAACTGGGGTCCTTTGCCTGCTACGGTGTGCGCTTCAGAGGAAGACCTCCTGGAGGCGACTATGATGTGATCGCCCTCTGGGAGGGGAACCTGATCTACGTGGAGATCAAATCTTCCCCTCCCAGAGGGATCGAACAGGGAGAGATAAGGACCTTCTTCAAGAGGCTGAAGACCTTACTTCCTGCCTGCGCCCTGCTGCTGAACGACACCCACCTGCGGATGAAGGATAAGATCGTACAGATGTTCGAGGAGGAAATCGCCCACCCAACCCCCTCCCTTCAACGCCTGAGCGGGGAACTCTTCCACTTACGCCACCGCATCTACATCCTTAACAGCAAAAAGGACTTGGTAAAAAACCTTATTACTTGCCTGCGCGACTTCCTCCTCTTCCAGACGATCCCTTCCGAACTGCTACCTTAGGGGGCTATTTTATTGCCTTTACCGCCTCCTTCAGGTTCTTCCCCACTTTGAACTTCGGTACATATACCTCAGGGATCATTATCTCCTTGCCCGTGCGGGGATTACGCCCTTTCCTCTGAGCCCTCTTGGCCACCATGAAAGTACCAAATCCAGGCAGGGATACCTTCTCCTTGGCCGTAAGGGCCTCAGTCACGATCTTCGCAAAAGCGTTAATGGCCCTCTCGGCCGCTGCCCTGGGAACCTTGGCCTCCTCAGCCACCTTGCTTATCAACTCCACCTTCTTCATGAGAACCCTCCTTTAAAGAATTTTAATTAAATTTTGTAACAATTCGGTAAGAATAATGGTTTAATTCTGGTGAGATTTTATAGCACATAAGGAAAAAAGTGACAAGAGAAAAAAGCATTTGTGAAATTTTTCTTTTTAAATCACGTCTCGAAGGCATCCGGGATCAGCTCTACCGAGAGTTCCCCCCTGCTTAAATCCACCGCTACCACGTCAAAGCGCAGAGGAAGCCTCTCCCCTAATCTCTTTTCGGAGAGGTAATGTAAGGCCAGGTGTTTGAGCTTTTTTCTCTTCCTCGCGTCCACTGCCTCCTGGGGCGGCCCGAAGAGGGAGGTTCTCCTCGTCTTTATCTCCACAAAGACCAGAAAGCCGTCCTTCAGAGCCACTGCGTCGATCTCTCCCAGGGGACAGCGATAGTTTCGCTCCAGGATTTTGTACCCGCGCTTCCGCAGATACTTCACCGCCAGCTCCTCACCGGTGAAACCGAGCTCCTTCCGTCCTTCCCTCATCCCTCAGATCCAGCGAAAGCTGCGCCTGTGGATAGGAGAGGGACCGTAACGCCTTATCGCTTCGCGGTGATAAGGGGTGGCGTAGCCTTTATTTTTGGCGAACCCGTAATGAGGGTAAAGCCTGTCGTATTGCACCATTATCCTGTCCCGCGTCACCTTGGCGACGATGGAGGCTGCAGCGATCAGGGGACAAAGGCCATCCCCGTGGATCACCGAACGTTGCTCTACCCCCATCAGGGGAATCTTATGGGGGCCGTCCACGAGGATGAGGGAGGGGCGATAAGAGAGCCCTTCGATGGCCCTTCGCATGGCCAGAAGGGACGCCTTCAATATGTTCAGGCGATCTATCTCCTCCACCTCGGCCGCACCCGTGGCCCAGCTCACCGCTTTGGAGAGGAGGAGTTCGTAGAGCTCCTCCCTCCTCTTGGGGGAAACCCTCTTCGAATCGAAGACCTCTCCTTCTATCTCATGGGGATCGACGATGATGGCCGCTGCGAGCACTGGCCCTGCCAGAGGACCCCGTCCTGCCTCATCAACCCCTGCGACCCACCCTTCCATGCTGCAGAGGGCATCTCCCATCGGGCAACTGCTGCAGGGGTTCATATCAGAGCCTTTCCTTTATCCTCGCCGTCTTCCCCCTCCGCTCCCTCAGGTAATAGAGTCTGCTCCGCCGAACCTTTCCCCGGCTCACCACCTCTATCTTCTCTATGTTTGGGGAATGGAGGGGAAAGATCCGCTCCACTCCTATACCATATGAGACCTTGCGCACCGTGAAGGTGGCGTTGGTACCCCCCCTCCTCTTTCGGATCACCACCCCCTGGAAGACCTGAACCCGTTCCTTCTCCCCTTCGGTTATCCGGTAGTAGACCTTGACCGTATCCCCGGGACGGAAGGACGGCAGATCCATACGCATATACTCTTTTTCGACCATCTCAATCGGGTTCATCTCGTTATACCTCCCAACAGTCTGTCTATGATTATCGCCGCTGCTGCACGGACGGAGAGATGATTATACCCCTTTCCCTCGATGGGATCCAGTATAAAATCCGCCCCTTCGATCACCCGGGCGCTAAGCCCCCACCCCGTACCGAAGAGGAGCAGGAAGGGGGCCCTCTCATCCCGCAACCTCTCTGCCATGACCTCGTATCCCACGCTTCCCCGCCAGCGCTTAGCGCTTGTGGCGATGGTCTTCGGAACTCCTCCCCGTTCTGACCCCCATTCTTCTCTGGCCCCTTCGAGGGTATCGGCAAAACGGACGAGCTTCAGGGCCTCTCCCCTCGTGGGATTATATTCCCTTCCCCTCCCCTCGATCCAGTGCCTGATCATCCTCTCCCCCAGTTCCCTCTGGGACCTCAGCGGGGTGATCACGAAGAAGGCCCCGAGACCGTAGGTCCTGGCAATACGGGACAGGTCATGAAGGTCGATAGTGGTAAGGGCCGTGGCCACTTCCCTTCCCTCCCGGTCGTATACGGGATAATGGACGAGGGCAATGGCTATGTGATCAGACTCCATCAGTTAACGCGAGTCCACCTCAGGATCAAGCCCCTGCAGCCTCTTTAGGAAGAGCTCCTCATCCTCCCGGAGGGGGCGGTCAAGGAGTTCAGGCCTGCGGATCCAAGTCCGAAGGAGCGACATTTCCCTCCGCCATCGCCTCACCCTGGCGTGATCTCCGGAGAGGAGGACTTCTGGCACCTCCTTTCCCTCAAACTCCTGAGGACGGGTGTAATGGGGATGCTCCAGGAGATGATCGGCAAAGGAGTCCTTCTCGGGCGCCTCTTCCCTCCCCAGGACCCCCGGTACCAGACGGGCAACGGCCTCGATGATCACCAAGGCAGGGACCTCCCCCCCGCTGAGGACGTAATCGCCGATGGAGAGCTCCTCGTCCACATAGCACCTCACCCTCTCATCGACCCCCTCATACCTCCCACATATCAGGGCGATATGATCGAAGGAGCTCAGCCTTCTGGCCACCTGCTGGGTGAAAGGGACCCCTTGAGGGGTGAGCAGGATCACCCAGGTCCGCGGGTCCCTGGAGCGCAAGTCCCTTATGGCCCTTATGATGGGTCCTGGCTTCATCACCATCCCCCCGCCCCCACCATAGGGATAATCGTCGGTGACCTTATGTCTCCCCTCCCCGTAATCCCGAAGGCTGATCAGATTTATCGTGATGATCCCCTTCTCCCTGGCCTTGGCGAGGAGACTGACCTCAAGGGGGGAACGGAAGAATTCGGGAAAGAGGGTGATCACCTCAAATATCATCTCAGGTGAGCCCCTCTATCAGGTTTACCACCATCTTGCCCTCCTTGCAGTCCACCTCCAGGATCACTTCCTTAAGGGCGGGAAGGAGCAACTCTTTACGGTTTTTGCGTACCACGTAGACATCGTTGCTCCCCGTCCTCAGAATCTCCTTCACCTCTCCCAGGTATTTCCCCTCCTTGGTGAAGACCTCCATTCCCAAGATGTCCTGCCAGTAGTACTCGTCCTCCCCAAGGGGTGGCAGCTCATCGCGTCTGACGAGCACCTCCCCTCCCCTCCACCTGGAGGCCTCCTCCCGGCTCCTCAATCCCTCCAGTTTGACCAGGAGGAAGCGCTTATGGGGTCTCACCTTCAGCAGGCGAAAGGGCTTGAGGACTCCCCTTTCGTCCCTTAAGAGGATCTGTCTGTAGTTGGAGAAAAAAGAGGGCTCCTCAGGATTGAAATACTCAATCCTGAGCTCACCTTTTACACCATGGGGCTTGATGACCTTGCCGATAAGGATAAGGTCTTCACTCACAGCCCCTCGCTATTATTCGATGATCTCCAACACCGCGCGTTTGTTGTTCTTGGTGGAGGCAGCGCTCAGTATCGTCCTCATAGCGCGGGCTGTCCTACCTTGCTTCCCTATGATCTTTCCCAAATCCTCCTTCGCCACAGAGAGCTCGATGACAGAGGTCTTTTCCCCTTCGATCTCCGTGACCTTCACGGCATCGGGATTGTCCACCAGGGCCTTGGCGATGAATTCGATCAACTCCCTCATCTGCATCGGCATTCCCCCTCCTTTAAACGTTGTTCGATCTCCTTAAAGGGCTTCGACCTTCGCCTTCCTTAAAAGGCTCTTTACCGTGTCAGTTAGCTGGGCTCCCCTCACAAGCCAGAACTTAAGTCGCTCTTCGTCCACCCTCACGTCAGGGGGGTCCTGAAGCGGGTCATAGGTCCCCACCTTCTCGATGAACCTTCCATCCCTTGGGGAGCGAGAATCGCTGACCACTATGCGATAAAACGGCCTCTTCTTCGACCCAAAACGCGCCAGTCTGATCTTCACCGCCATCTTCCTCCTCTCACCTCCCTTCCATAGATTTTATGCGGAGGGAAGAAGTCCCATGAGACCCCTTCTCCCCCCTCTCTGAAGCTGCCTCAAGAGCTTTTTCGTCATCTCGTACTGCCGTAGAAGGCGATTGACGTCCTGCACCGAGGTGCCGCTGCCTCGAGCGATACGACGCCGGCGACTCCCGTTTATGATCGAAGGTCGCCTCCTCTCGGCCTTGGTCATCGAGTTTATGATTGCCTCCATATGTATGAGTTCCCTCTCCGAAAGCGACAGGGGCACCCTCCCCTTAAGACGCCCGAACCCGGGGATCATCTTCAGGAGTTCCTCCAGGGAGCCCATCTTGCGGAGGTGTCTCAAGTGTTTGCGGAAATCCTCCAACGTGAAATCCTCATACCGAGGGGCCTTTATCTCCTCTTCTCTGGATGCGGCTTCGGCCTTCTCGATCAGGGTCATCAGATCGCCCATCCCCAGGATGCGGGAGGCGATCCGTGAGGGATGGAAGACCTCCAAGGCCTCAAGCCTCTCTCCCGTCCCGATGAACTTTATGGGACGTCCGGTGACCTGAAGGATGGAAAGGGCCGCTCCTGCCCGGGCATCCCCCTCCATCTTCGTGAGAATTACACCTGTGATCCCCAGGGAATCGTTGAAGCCCCTGGCCAGATTCACGGCATCCTGCCCTGTCATGGCATCGGCCACAAGCAGAACCTCTCGGGGACGTAGGACCTCCTTAATCTGCAAGAGCTCCCTCATCAGCCCCTCGTCGATGTGGAGGCGCCCAGCAGTATCGAAGATTATCGCATCAAATCCTCCCCGGATGGCGAAGTCCCTGGAGTTCTCGACGATCTCCCGAGACGCCTCCCCATCCTGGGGAATGTAACAGTCCACCCCTATCGAGGCGGCAAGCCTGCGGAGCTGCTCTGCTGCAGCAGGCCGATAGGGGTCCACGGGGACCAGATAGGGTCGCTGGCCCCTCCTCCGAAGGTGGAGGGCAAGTTTGGCTGCGGTCGTGGTCTTTCCCGAACCATGGAGGCCGACGAGCATAAGGGCCGCTGGTCGAGGCCCGGAGAGGTCAAGGTTTGCAGGGGTATCTCCTCCCAGGATCCTGGTCATCTCCTCGTGGACGATCTTCATGACCTGTTGAGCAGGGGTGAGGCTCCTCAACACCTCCTTCCCCAGGGCCCGCCCCTCGATCCCCTTAATGAACTCTTTCGCCACCTTGTAGTGGACATCGGCCTCAAGGAGGGCGAGTTTCACCTCCCTCAAGGCCGCTTTAAGATCGGACTCGGTAAGTATCCCCCTTCCGCGAAGCTTGCGGAATATCCTCTCGAACTTTTCGCTTAAAGATTCAAACAATGCCTCTCCTTTTTGTCCTACTTTCAAAAATTTTACAATAAATTAGCCTCCAACCTTTGTCAAGCCCGAGAAATCCTCCCTTGAGGCGGTAGAAAACCGAGCACTGAAGCAGTTACCA
>CBEVRB010000016.1:2500-21685 GCA_965552155.1 uncultured bacterium | reverse complement strand
CCCGAGGACAGGGAAGGGACCCTCTACAATATGGTGGGTTTTCAGACAAAGCTGAAGTACAAGGAGCAAGAAAGGGTTTTTAGGATGATCCCCGGACTTGAGCGGGCTGAATTCGTCCGCTACGGGAGCCTCCACCGGAACACCTTCATCGACTCCCCCAGGCTCCTCGATGAGCACCTCCGACTGAGAAAGGAGCCGAGGGTGCTTTTCGCAGGGCAGCTCACCGGGGTCGAGGGCTACGTGGAATCAGCCGCGATGGGGCTCCTGGCAGGGATAAATGCCGCCAGGATCATCCAGGGGAAGCCCCTCATCCCCCCTCCCAAGAGTACCGCCCTCGGGGCCCTCATCGGCCACATCACCAACACCTTCTCCCCGCAGTTTCAGCCGATGGGGATAAACTTCGGGCTCTTCCCCCCTCTCGAGAAGAGGGTGGGGAAGCGGCAGAGGAGGGCGCTTATTGTGGAGCGGGCCTTAAGGGATCTGAAACGATGGAAGGAGGAGCTTGAGGGATGATCGGACTCTCCACGGTATGGACGATGAAGAGGGGAGCAAGCACCCCTCAGGAGGTCCTCGATCCAATCCTGGACCTGGGATTCGAGGCGATAGAGCTGGAGTTCCGGATAACGGGGAAGCTCCTCGAAGGGATGGCACCGAGCCTGAAGGCGGGCGCGCCTCGGGTGATAAGTGTACACAACTTCTGCCCTGTTCCCGATATCCTCCCCCCACAGAAGGCAGGAGGTGACGCCTTCAACATCGCCTCCCTCGACAGGGAGGAGAGGGAAAGGGCCGTCCGCTACACCTGCCGGACCCTCGAGGTGGCCCATGAGCTGGAGGTCGGGGCGGTGGTCCTTCACTTAGGATATATCGAAGGAGAGGAACGGAAAGACGCCCCCCAGAGGGCCTACAGGGAGGGACGCTGGGGAAAGGAAGAGCTCCAGGAGTACCTCAAGGAACGATCCCTCAAGGCCCCGCCTCATCTTGACGCCGTCTTCTTCAGCCTGGAGAGGGTGCTGAGGAGGGCCGAAACCTTAGGGGTGAAGGTAGGGGTGGAGAACCGCTATCACCTCTCGGAGATACCCCTGGGGGAGGAGATAGGGATGGTCCTCGAGGAGTTCGCGGGAGGCCCCATAGGTTACTGGCACGACACGGGCCATGCCGCGGTGGCAGAGGCTCTGGGGGCCATACGTCAAAAGGAGCTCCTCGAGAGGTACGGTGCGAGGATGATAGGGATCCATCTGCACGACGCCCAGGGAGTGGACGACCACCTGCCCCCGGGAAAGGGTGGGGTGGATTTCGAGATGGTAGGGGAATTCCTCAGAGAGGGAGTCCTCAAGGTGATGGAGATCCATCCCCCGGCTACGGGCGAGGAGATCGTGGAAGGCCTTCAGTTCCTGAGGGAGAAGGGGATCTCATAGCCCTGTGATCCCTTCCCTTTACGCTTCGCCCTTTTCAGGGTAAAATTCTGAACAGAAGAAAGGAGAAGGAGGTCTGTGGAAATGAAAAAGGGAATCCATCCAGAGCTTTATGACATCACCATAACCTGTGCCTGCGGAGCCACCTTCAGGACCAAATCGACCCGAAAGGACTACAAGGTGGAGATCTGCTCCCGCTGTCATCCCTTCTTCACCGGAAAGGAGAAGCTGGTGGATACGGCGGGAAAGATCGAGAAGTTCTCCCGCAAGTACCGGAAGTTCTTCGAGGCCCAGAAGGAGAAGGAGGGTGGTGAGACCTCCTGAGGGAAGGTGAAGTGCAGGAGGGCGTCTACAGGAAACTGGAGGAGGTGGAGGGTCGGTACGAGGAGCTGGAGCGACTCCTCGCCTCCCCTGACGTGATCAAGGACATCACCCTCTATCAGAGGTACGCAAAGGAGCATGCGGAGCTCAGGGAGGTGGTGGAACTCTTCCGCCGCCTAAGGAGGATCGAGCAGGAGCTGGCCGAGGACAAGGCCCTCCTTGAGGACGAGGACGAGGAAGTGAGGAGGATGGCGAAGGAGGAGATCGCCCGCCTGAGCAGGGAACGGGATGAGGTGGAGAGGGAGCTGAAGGTAGCCCTTCTACCCCGGGATCCCAACGACGAGCGGAACGTGATCCTGGAGATCAGGGCCGGGACTGGGGGGGAGGAGGCGGCCCTCTTTGCTGCTGACCTCTTCCGGATGTACGCCAAGTACGCGGAGAGGAAGGGCTGGAAGGTGGAGATCCTGAGCCAGCACCCTACGGGTGTGGGGGGTTTTAAGGAGATCATCGCCCTGATAAATGGCAGGGGGGCCTACAGCCGGCTCAAGTACGAAAGCGGGGTGCACCGGGTCCAGAGGGTCCCCATCACCGAATCCCAGGGGAGGATCCACACCTCGGCGGTCACGGTGGCGGTCCTGCCCGAGGCCGAGGAGGTGGAGGTGGAGATAGACCCCAAGGACTTGCGGATAGATGTCTTTCGGGCCTCAGGGCCTGGAGGCCAGCACGTGAACACCACCGACTCGGCGGTGCGCATCACCCACATCCCCACCGGGATCGTGGTGAGCTGCCAGGACGAGCGATCTCAGCACAAGAACCGGGCCAAGGCGATGAAGATACTGCTCGCCCGGCTCATGGAGCTGAAGAGGAGGGAGCAGGAGGAGCGGATCGCCGCCCAGAGGAGGAGCCAGGTGGGAACAGGGGACAGGAGCGAGCGGATCCGCACTTACAACTTCCCCCAGAGCAGGGTGACGGACCACAGGATAGGGCTCACCCTTTACTGCCTCCAAGAGGTGCTCGAAGGGGACCTGGACGAGATAATTGATGCCCTCGTCGCCCACCACCAGGCAGAGGCTTTAAAGAGGGCGGCCCTCTCATGAGCGATCAGCCCTCTGCACGCAAAGAAAAGTGGACGGTGTTGAAGGTGCTCAACTGGACGACCCAGTATTTTCAGCAGAAGGGGATCGCCACCCCGAGGCTTGACGCCGAGGTCCTCCTCGCCCACCTGCTGGGGACCGACAGGGTGGGGCTTTACCTCAATTACGATAAGCCGCTGAAGGAGGAGGAGCTCAAGGCCTTCAGGGAAATGATCCAGAGGCGCTCAGGCGGTGAGCCCATCGCCTACATCACCGGGTACAAGGAGTTCTGGGGGTTAAGGTTCCGGGTCACCCCTGCCTGCCTCGTCCCCAGGCCCTCCACGGAGCTCCTGGTGGAGGAGGCCCTGAAGATCGCCCGCACCATCCCTTCTCCCAAGATCCTGGAGATCGGGACAGGCTGCGGTGCAGTGGCCATCGCCCTGGCGAAGGAATTGAAGGAAGCCCAGGTGGTGGCCACGGACATCTCCCCTTACGCCCTGGAAGTGGCGGCAGAGAACGCTAAGGAACACGGGGTCGAGGTCATCTTCCTACAGGCAGATCTCTTCCCGGAGGGGGAGGTCTATTCCTTAGTGGTATCCAACCCTCCCTATGTGCCCACGGAGAAGATCTTCGAGCTCGAGCCCGAGGTGAGGGACTACGAGCCTCCTGAGGCCCTGGACGGGGGTGAGGACGGCCTCAAGTACTTTCGTGCCATCGCCAAGGAGGCTCCGGAGCACCTCTCAGAAGGGGGGTGGCTGATTCTGGAGATGGGGGAGGGCCAGCATGAGCAGGTCCTGGATATCCTCAAGAGGGAGGGGTTCTCTTCCTTGGAGCTGGTGCCGGATTTGGAGGGGATAAAGCGGGTGGTGAAGGCGAGATGGCAAGGGTGAGGGGACTACTCATCGAGGGAGGGGAGAGGCTGATAGGAGAGGTGACGATCAGCGGGGCGAAGAACGCCGCCCTTCCCGCCATGGCCGCCTCCCTCCTCCTTGAGGGGAAGACGGTCCTGGAGAACGTCCCGCAGGTGAGGGACATTGAGACCTTCAAGACGCTGCTGGAGTGTCTGGGGGCGAAGGTGAGGTGGGTCTCCAAGGGGGTACTGGAGATAGACGCGAGCGCCCTCACCGATATCACCGCCCCCTACGATCTGGTCAAAGCCATGCGGGCGTCCATCCTGGTGCTGGGCCCCCTTTTGGCCCGCGCGGGAAGGGCCCGGGTCTCCCTCCCCGGGGGCTGTGCCATCGGGGCAAGACCCATAGACCTGCATCTCAGGGGGCTCGAGCAAATGGGGGCCTCCATCACCCTTCGCCACGGCTACATTTACGCTTCTGCGAGGAAACTGAAAGGGACCCGCATCTACCTTGACCTCCCTACGGTCACCGGGACCGAGAACCTGATGATGGCCGCCTCGCGAGCTGAGGGGGTCACCGTGATCGAGAACGCCGCCCGGGAACCGGAAGTGGAGGACCTGGCAGAACTCCTGGGGAAGATGGGGGTCAGGGTGGAGGGGGCTGGAACCAGTGTCCTGAAGATAGAAGGGGTCTCCCAGCTCCGCCCGGCAGCCCATCGGATCATCCCCGATCGGATAGAGGCAGGGACCTTTATGGTGGCGGCAGGGATAACCCGGGGAAACCTCCTCCTGCGGGGATGTCGCCTCGATCAGATGGAGGCGGTCGTCGAGAAGCTGCGCCAGTCGGGGATAGAGATCATCCCCCAGGACAGCGGCATCCGGGTGGTGGGTCCCACGAAGATAAGGAGCGCGGACGTGAGGACCCTTCCCTACCCTGGCTTTCCCACCGACATGCAGGCCCAGTTCATGGCCCTGATGACCCTGGCTAATGGGCTGAGCGTGATAACGGAAACGATCTTCGAGAACCGCTTCATGCACGTGAGCGAGCTCCGTCGCATGGGGGCCGATATCCGGATCGAGGGCTCCAGCGCCATCGTCACCGGGGTCCCCTCCCTGAGCGGTGCCCCGGTGATGGCCACGGACCTCCGTGCAAGCGCCTCCCTGGTCCTGGCAGGGCTTGCCGCCGAGGGCAGGACGACCATCTCCCGCATATACCACTTGGAAAGGGGCTACGAGGCCTTGGCGGAGAAGCTCGCCTCGGTAGGGGCCAAGGTGCAGAGGGTGGAGATCGATGAAGGTGCTTAATAGCAGGGAGGAGGACTTCTCCCAGAGGTTCCAGGAGATTCTGGAGCGGCGCCGTCAGGCCCTCGAGGCCGCCGAGGAGGTGGTGAGGCCCATCCTTCAGGCAGTGAGGGAGGAAGGGGATCGGGCCCTCTGCCGCCTCGGCGAGGAGCTGGACGGGGTAAGGCTTGAGCCCTCAGAACTCGAAATAAGGAGGGATCTCTGGGAGGAGGCCTGGGAATCCTTGGACGAGGGGATAAGGGAGGCCTTGGAGATCGCTGCATCCAACATCTCTTCCTTCCACCAGAGGGAGATGGAGCGTTCCTGGGTGGACCCCTCCCGGGGAAGGATCAGGGGTCAGTTGATAAGGCCGGCCGAAAGGGCCGGGGTTTACGTGCCCGGGGGAAAGGCCGCCTATCCCTCCTCCCTCCTCATGGGGGTGATCCCCGCCCGGGTGGCCGGGGTGAAAGAGGTAGTGGTGGTGACCCCTCCGTCCCCCGAGGGGGTAAACCCCCTTGTCCTCGCGGCGGCGAAGGTCAGCGGCGCCGACAGGCTCTTTCAGATAGGAGGAGCCCAGGGGATTGCTGCCTTAGCTTACGGGACGGATACGATCCCCAAGGTGGAGGTGATCGTGGGGCCGGGGAACATTTACGTGGCGGCGGCGAAGAGGCTCCTTTTCGGTGAGGTGAGAGTGGAGGGGATCGCCGGTCCCAGCGAGATCATGATCCTCAGCGATGGGAGCACTTCCCCTCGCCACGTGGCGGCGGACCTGTTGAGTCAGGCTGAGCACGACGAGGAGGCCTGGGCGGTGCTGGTAAGCACCGATGAGGAGTTCGCCCACGAGGTAGAGGAGGAGATGGCCAAACTCCTCACCTCTTCACCCCGGAAGGGGATCATCGAGCGCTCCCTCGAACAGCACGGCCTCATCATCCTGGTGAGGGACATCGGGGAGGGGATGGAAGTGGCAAACCGCTTCGCCCCCGAGCACCTCGAGCTGGCGGTCGAGGACCCTTTCGCCCTGCTCGCAGAGGTGAGGGCTGCAGGGGCCGTCTTCCTCGGAGGGAACTCCCCTGAGGCCCTGGGAGACTATATCGCAGGACCCAACCACATCCTCCCCACAGGGGGGGCGGCCCGCTCCTTCTCCCCCTTGGGGGTAGAGGTCTTCTGCAAGAGGACGAGTTTCATCGCCTACACCGCCTCTGCCCTCCGGGAGGTGGCCCCACAGGTGATAAGGATCGCTGAGGCAGAGGGGCTATTCGCCCATGCGGAGGCGGTAAGGGTACGCCTGGAAGGAGGCGAGGATGAGGGAGGCGAGGGTAAAGAGAAAGACTGAGGAAACGGAGGTGGAGGTCCGGATAGGGCTTGACGGGAAGGGGAGATCGGAGATCTCCACGGGGATCCCCTTCTTCGACCATATGCTGGAGCTTTTCGCCATGCACGGCCTCTTTGACCTGGAACTGAAAGCAAAAGGGGACCTGGAAGTGGATTTCCATCATACCGTGGAGGACGTAGGCATCTGCTTAGGGGAGGCAGTGAGGAAGGCCATCGGAGAAGCAAGGGGGATAAGGAGGTTCGGGAATGCCCTCGTCCCGATGGATGAGGCCCTGGCCCAGGTGGCCCTCGATATATCCGGGCGGCCTTTCCTCAGCTATCGGGTGAAGGCTAAGGGGAAAATACGGGAGTTCGACCTGGAGGTAGTGGAGGGGTTCTTCAAGGCCCTATGTGACCATGCCGGCCTCACCCTTCACATCTCTCTCCTTCAGGGGAGGAATCTCCATCACATATGCGAGGCGATATTCAAGGCTGTGGCCCGGGCCCTCGACGAGGCGACCCAGAGGGACCCGCGCCGGGACATTGCCCCCTCCACGAAAGGGGTGATATGAGGAGGGATCATGACACTTAAGAAGATCCTGCCTGCAGGAGCCCTTTGCCTGACCCTACTCCTTCTTCCCTCCCTGGGGAATGCCGCTGGAAAGGTGGCAGTACTTCCTTTCCTCTCCAGGGGTTCTGAAGGGGGAGAGAGGCTTGTCCCCTCCCTTGAAGGGAGGTCCTTTTTCCGCTCGGGAGAACTGCCCCCTTACGCCCCTTCCCTCCTCACCCGGCTCCTCTGGAGAAAGTTGAGGGAGGCGGACGTTGATCTCCTTCCCCTCAGCGCTACTGAGGAGGTCGTAAGAGGAGGAGCCCTCCGCAAAGATCCCCTGGGTGCGGCCCTGGCCATGGGGAGGAAGATGGGAGCCTGGGGAGTGGTGGTCGGTGCGGTCTACCGCTTCCAGGAGCGGGAGGGCAGCTCGGTGGGGGTGATCAAACCCGCTTCGGTCGCCTTTGAGGCCCTCCTCATCCGGATCGCCGATGGAAGGGTGATCTGGAGGGTGCGGGCCGATGAGACCCAGCGCTCCCTCAGCGAGAACCTCCTTCAAGCAGGGACCTTTTTCAGGAAGGGGATAAGGTGGCTCAAGGCCGAGGAACTGGCATCCCTCCTCATAGAGAAAGAGATGGAGGCCTTTCCTTTGAGATGACCTTCCTGGTCATCCCGGCCATAGACCTGAAGGGAGGGAGGTGCGTCCGCCTCCGACAGGGGCGGATGGAGGAAGAGACGGTCTACTCCTCCGATCCCGTTGCGGTGGCTAAGCGATGGGAGGAGGCCGGGGCTTCCTGGATTCACGCAGTAGACCTGGACGGGGCCCTGGAGGGGAGGTCGGTGAATGAGGAGGCGGTAAGGGAGATACTGAAGGGGGTGGGTTGTAAGGTGCAGCTCGGCGGCGGAATAAGGGACCTGGAGGCGATAGAGAGGTGGCTCTCGGTAGGGGTCAAGAGGGTGGTCCTGGGGACGGTGGCCTGCGAGAGGCCCGAGGTGGTGAGGGAGGCGGTGCTCGAGTTCGGGGAGAGGATCGCCGTGGGGATAGACGCAAAGGAAGGAGAGGTGATGGTGAGGGGGTGGACGAAGGGGGCGGGAAGGAGTGCCCTGGATCTCGCCAAGGAGATGGAGGGGTACGGGGTATCGCTGATCATATACACCGACGTGAAGCGGGACGGAATGGGAACGGGGTTGAACCTGAAGGAAGCCGAGAGGATGGCCCGGGAGCTCAGCATCCCCCTCATCCTTTCCGGTGGGGCCTCAAGCCTCGAGGAGATCAGAAGGGCCAGGGAACTCTCCCCTCTCGGAGTGAAGGGGGTGATAGTGGGAAGGGCCCTCTATGAAGGGCTCCTCGACCTGAAGGAGGCGATCCGGGTGGCCCAGGTATGAAGAAGGGAGCCCTTCTCCTGGCCACCTGGGGAGGAATGGGATACCTCCCCCTCGCTCCGGGGACCTGGGGGACCCTGGGGGCGGTTCCCTTGGCACTGCTACTCGGCTATCAGGGAAAGACCTTCACTTTCCTCTTCCTCCCCCCCTTTTTCTTCCTTTCGGTCTGGTCAGCAGGGGTGGCCGAAGGGAAGCTCGGGGCAGAGGACCATCCTGCCATCGTCATAGACGAGGTCATCGGATTCCTCCTCGCCACAGCCCTGCTGCCCCCTCGCCTCCCCATCCTGATCCTCTCCTTCCTCCTCTTTCGGCTTTTCGACATCCTTAAGCCCTTTCCCATCAGGTGGATAGAAGGGAAGGTCTCAGGGGGTTTGGGGGTCGTCCTCGATGACCTGATCGCCGGACTCTTCAGCCAGGGAGTCATCAGAGGCCTCTGTCTTGCGAAATTTTTAACTTGTTAACCTCATTATTTATGCTTTTCTTGTTCAATCTGCCGATTTTGTGAAATGTTTCATTGACAAAGGACGACCCTTTTGCTATAAGTGAGCGCGGGGGAAGCGATGGGAGAAACGTTAGGGGATTTCTTTTATGTACTTCTTTTTTTCGTCGTAGCCGTCCTCTTTACCATCGTCCCGGTGGTGATTTCCCTCCTCATCGCCCCCCGATCGAGGGGGCTCAAGACGACCGATATTTATGAGTGCGGGATGGAGCCCTTCGGGAGCGCCTGGATACGTTACAGCGTGCTCTTTTACCTCTATGCCCTGATATTCATCGCCTTCGATGTGGATGTGCTTTATCTCTTCCCCGTGGCGACAAGCTATGTGAAAGGGGGGAGGACGGACGAGTTCCTCTCCCTTCTGGTCTTTCTCCTTCTCCTTGTCCTCGCCATCGCTTATGCATGGGGAAAGGGGGTCTTTGAGTGGAGACGAGAGGACCGATAATCCGGTTTGGGGCTTTGGAGAAGATCCTGAATCTCGCGCGGGCCAACTCCCTCTGGCCGATGACCTTCGGACTTGCCTGTTGTGCCATAGAGATGATGTGTGCTGCGGCCTCCCGGTTTGACCTGGACCGTTTCGGGGCCAACGTCTTTCGCCCCTCTCCCCGTCAGGCCGACCTGATGATCGTCACTGGGACCATCACCAAGAAGATGGCCCCGGCCATCGTCACCCTCTACGAGCAGATGCCCTCCCCCAAGTGGGTGATCGCTTACGGAAACTGTGCCATCTCCGGGGGACCCTTTGCCTTTGAGGGGCAGTACAACATCATCGAGGGGATAGATAAGCTGATTCCGGTGGACGTGTACGTGCCTGGATGCCCCCCCAGGCCTGAAGCCCTCATTGAGGGGATCATCAAATTGGAGGAGAAGATCACGGGTTGGCGTAGATTCCCCGTGGCGGAGAGGAGATGGTAGCGGAGCAGCTGATCGAGGATATTCGGACCTCCAGGCCCGGAGTCGAGGTAAAGGAGGTCCCTTACCAGCAGAGGGGATACTGGTTCGACTTGAGCGCGGGGCCTGAGGACATTGAGGAGGTGGCAAGGCTCTTCGACAGGCACGGTTACTACATCGAGGATGTGTGTTGTGTCGATTTTAAGGAGTACCTGCAGCTCGTCTATCACTTCAACCATTGGGATGACCCCCGGAGGGTCTCTGTCAGGGTGAATCTGCCGGCAGAGGAGCCCGTGGTCCCCTCCATATCCGGCGTCTACGAAGGGGCCGGGTGGCATGAGAGGGAGATCCACGAGTTCTTCGGGGTGCATTTCGAGAATCACCCCAACCTCTCTTATCTCTTTCTCCACGAGGGGATAGACTTCTACCCCCTCCGCAAGGAGAAGGTCCCTGTCCCGGAGGAGTGAAAAAGGCTCCTTTCTTCTTTGCCCGTGAGCGAATCCGATGACGTCTTTTTCGTCAACATGGGCCCTCAACACCCCAGCACCCATGGGGTCCTGCGGCTGATCCTGAAGATGGACGGGGAGTATATCGAGAGAGCGGAGCCTGTGCTCGGGTACCTGCACCGGATGCAGGAGAAGATGGCCGAGAACAGGACCTACCTCAAGTACCTCCCCAACGCCTCCCGGCTCGACTATGTGGGGGCCATGTCTTACAACCTCTGCTATGTGCGTGCGGTGGAGAGACTCTGTGGAATAGAGGCCCCTCCCAGGGCCGAGTACGTAAGGGTGATAGCGGTGGAGCTGAACCGGATAGCGAGCCACCTGCTCTGGCTCGGGACCTATCTGCTCGACCTCGGGGCCTTCACCCCCTTCCTTTATGCCTTTGACGATAGGGAACAGATCCTCGACCTCTTGGAGGGGATTACCGGCTCGAGGCTCACCTACTGCTATTGCCGTTTTGGGGGGCTCTACAACGACGTAGACGAGGACTTCATCGAGGGGGTAAAGGCCTTCCTGAAGAGGATGTGGAAGAGGTTCAAGATCTACAACGATCTGGTAACGGGCAACGTGATCTTCATCCATCGGACCAAGGACATAGGGGTCATTCCGAAAGAGATAGCGAGGCGCTATGGGGTTACGGGCCCCAACCTGAGGGCCTCAGGGGTGGGGTACGACCTCAGAAAGGCCGAACCCTATGGGGCGTATAGGGAGCTTGGGGTGGAGGTGGCCACAGGAGAGAAGGGGGATGCCCTTGATCGGTACCTGGTTCGGCTCCAGGAGATGGAAAACAGCCTCAGGGTGATAGAGCGGGCGATAAAGGAGCTTCCCAACGGATCCTACAGGGTCGAGGTCAGGAAGCTCAAGCCCCCCGAAGGGGACGTTTACTTTGCAGTGGAGGGACCCAGGGGGGAGGTGGGGGTTTACATCGTAAGCGATGGTTCCACCACCCCTTACAGGCTCAAGTGGCGAAGCCCCTCCTTCTCCAACCTGACCTGCTTCCCCGAGATAAGCAGGGGGGTGCTCATAGCCGATGCGGTCTCCATCTTGGGAAGCCTCGACCTGGTTATACCGGAGATGGACCGATGAGGGTCCTGAGGAAGGCGTTCGGGGACGACCTGGTGAGGATCGGCTTTGGCCTCGTGGGGACAGGTTTTGTGGCCCTGCTCGTGCTCCTGCTGCTGGGCCTTTTGGGAATGAAGGTGTGGAAACTCTTCGCCCCCTACGGTAGGGAGGCCATCAGGGCCATTGTAGGCCTTGTGGGCGTCCTAGGATTCGTGCTCTTTAACGCCCTGCTCCTGGTGTGGGCGGAAAGGAAGGTGGCGGGCCACATGCAGAGGAGGCTCGGCCCCAAGGAGGTGGGACCTTACGGGCTGCTGCAGAGCATCGCCGATAGCCTCAAGCTGCTGGGCAAGGAGATCCTCACCCCCCGTTTCGTGGACCGTCCCCTTTATTACCTCGCCCCGATCATAGTCTTCATCCCCGTCCTGGTGGCCTTTGTGGTGATCCCTTTCGATGCCCGCCTTCAGGTCCGGGACATAAACGTGGGGATCGTGCTGATCCTCGCCTTCTCCTCGCTGAACGTGATAGCCATCCTGCTTGCGGGATGGAGTTCTATGAACAAGTACTCCCTTATAGGGGGAATAAGGAGCGTCTCCCAGAACATCGCTTATGAGATACCCCTGCTGCTGTCCCTCCTCCCGGTGATACTTCTGGCCGGTTCCCTCTCCCTGAAGGAGATCGTCGAGGCCCAGAGCAAGGTGTGGTTCGTCTTCTACCAGCCCATTGCCTTCATCATCTACTTCATTTGCGCGGTGGCTGAGACCAACCGAACCCCCTTCGACCTCCCAGAGGCGGAGAGCGAGCTTGTGGCCGGGTTTCACACCGAATATAGCGGGATGCGCTTTGCCATGTTCTTCCTGGCGGAGTTCACCAACGTCTTCATCGTGAGCGCCATAGCCACCACTTTTTTCCTCGGTGGCTATAAGGGACCGGTGCTTCCGGGGATCATCTGGTTCTTCCTCAAGGCCTATTTACTGGTCTTCATCATCATGTGGTTCCGGTGGACCTTCCCCAGGGTGAGGTTCGATCAGCTGCTCAATTTTTCCTGGAAGTTCCTGATCCCCCTCGCCCTGGCCAATCTGATCGTCACGGGGTGGTGCCTGAAGCTATGATAGAGAAGCCTAAAGAGGTGATAAAGGGGGCTTGGTCCCTGATCCTGGGTATGGCCGTAACGATAAAGGCCTTCTTCTCGCCAGTGGTGACCTGTCAATACCCGAGGGAGACCCTGAGGATATCCCCCCGGTTCCGGGGACACATAAAGCTGGTGGAGGACGAGGAGACGGGGAGGCCCAAGTGCATCGCCTGTGGGGTCTGCGCCAGGAGTTGTCCCTCTGAGTCGATAAAGGAGGTGGAGGGGGAAAAACGGGAGGGGGAGAAAAGAAAGACAGTCACCAAATTTATCCTCGATTTCACCACCTGCAGCCAGTGCGGTATATGCGTGGAGACATGTCCCCAAGGGGCGATCACCTTTTCGGCCGATTACAACCTCGCCGGCTTCTCCAGGGAGGACTTTTACTTCGATCTGGTGGAGGAATTCTATCGGCGGAAGGAGAGGGGAGTTGAGTCTCGGTGAGCTGATATTTCTGGTGGTCTGTGCGGTCGTGGTCGTGGGGGCGTTGGGGACGATATTTGCCAACTCCCTGATCTATGCGTTGCTTTTTCTGGTCCTGGTTATGTTCGGGATAAGCGGCCTCTACATCTACCTCGGCTCTCCCTTCGTGGCCATGATGCAGATCCTCATCTACATAGGGGCGGTAGCGGTTCTGGTGGCCTTTGCCATCATGCTCGCTGGCCCCTTCTATAAGAGGCCGACCGAGAGGGGGCCTTTCTTCAGGGGGGCCACAGGGGTGGGGGTCTCTGCCCTTGCCCTCATCATTACCTTCAAGGTCCTTAAGGGGGCCTTTGGGGGTGGGGAAGAGGCCCCGGAGCTTTACGGGAGGACGAGGCTTTTGGGCAGGGCGATTATGGATCGCTTCCCCCTCCCCTTCGAGTTGATCTCGCTGCTGATCGTCTCGAGCATCATCGGTGCGATCCTCCTGGCCCTGCTTTCTCGGCAACAGCCCCCCAAGGAGGAGTAGGATGGCCCTTTACCAGAACATAGGGGTATACCTCTTCCTTTCGGTCCTGCTTCTTGCCTGTGGGGTGGCGGGGCTGGTCTTCCGGAGGACCCTGATAGGGATGTTGATCTCGGTGGAGCTGATCCTGAATGGGGCGGGCCTCAACTTGATGACCTTGAATCGCTTTGTCTCCCCTGAAGGTGTAAGTGGTCAGGTGTTCACCCTCTTCGTGATGGGGGTTGCAGCCAGTGAGACGGCGGTGGCCCTGGGGATCATCATCCTGCTTTTCAGGAGGCTTAGGAGGATAGAAGGCGACACATTGAGGGAGCTTCGGGGATAAGGAATGGAAGTGGTAAGCGCAAAACCTCTGGTCCCCATTCTGATCACCTTGGTGACCATCTTCCTCATCATCTTCTCCCGCAGGAGGCCCAACCTGAGGGAGTTCTGGTCCATAGCGGGCTCTACCCTCACCTTCCTCTCCGTGCTGCCCATGGTCTCTGAGATCTGGCAGGGGAAGACGATCCATTACACCCTTTCGGTCATCGCCCCGGGGATCAGCATCAGCTTCCGGGTCGATGGGCTGAGCCTTATTTTCGGGATCGCATCCTCCTTTCTCTGGATCTTCGCCTCCTTCTACAACATCGGCTATATGCGTTCGCTCGAGGAGCACGCCCAGACCAGGTATTACGCCTGTTTCACGGCGGCTATCCTTGGAGCCCAGGGGGTCTCCTATTCGGGGAGCCTCTTCACCCTCTACCTCTTTTACGAGATCATTACCATCGTCACCTATCCCTTGGTGGCCCACCATCAGGATGAGGAGGCCTACGAAGGGGGGAGGAAGTACCTGGTCTATCTGATGGGTACATCGAAGGGGCTGTTGCTCCCTGCCATGGTGCTCACCTACGTCTTTACGGGGACGATGGAGTTCTCCTCGGGGATCCATAGGGGGATCTTCCCTCCAGAGGTCGCCCACGGGTGGATAATTGCGGTTTACGGGCTGTTCATCCTTGGATTTGCCAAGTCGGCGATGATGCCGCTTCACAACTGGCTCCCTTCGGCCATGGTCGCTCCGACGCCGGTAAGCGCACTGCTTCACGCCGTGGCCGTGGTGAAGGCCGGGGTCTTCTGCATAAGCCGGGTGATGCTCTCGGTCTTCGGCACTGAGCTCCTGAGCAGTCTCAACCTCGGGATCTATACGGCCTATTTTGCCTCCTTCACCATCATCATGGCTTCGGTCATTGCCCTGACCCAGGATGACCTCAAGGCCCGGCTCGCCTACTCTACGGTGAGTCAGCTCTCCTATATCGTGCTCGGGGTGGCCCTGCTCGTGCCGACGGGGATAGTAGGGGGGATCATCCATATTATCAATCACGGGTTCAGTAAGATCACCCTCTTCTTCTGTGCAGGGGCGATCTATGTGGCCACCCACAAGAAGCTGATCAGCGAGCTGGATGGAATCGGTTACAGCATGCCCTTCACCATGGGTGCCTTCGCCTTGGCGTCTCTGAGCATGATCGGGGTCCCCCCTGTGGCCGGGTTCGTCACCAAGTGGTACCTGGTCCAGGGGTGCCTGGACATAAAGGAGCTGGGGCTTGTGATCGTCCTCATGGTAAGCTCCCTTCTTAACGCCGGTTACTTCGCCCCGATCACCATAAGGGCCTTCTTCCCCGGCCGAGGAGGTATGGGCAGGATTAGGGAGAGGTTTCATGAGGCACCGGCTACGATGGTGGTGCCCCTGGTTTTGGCTTCGATCATATCCTTTCTGGTCGGTATTTGGCCTGATTTCTTCGTGGAGCTGATAGGGCGGATTCTGCCATGAAGGTCGGCAGGTGGATCCAGTATCTGAGGGACCATCTGGGAGGATTGAAGAAGGTGCTGGCGGGCTATCTCGTCGTCCTGCTGGTCTTCGACATCCTCGTACCGCGGCACCATGTGCACCTGCTCACCGACAGGGTCTACCTCTTCTGGGCGGCCTTCGGGATGGTAGGATGTTTCGCCCTGATCAAAGTGAGCAAGGGCTTCGCTCATCTCCTCCTCTCGAAAAAGGAGGATTACTATGACTGAGTGGATACACCCTGGGTTCCTCTATCTCTTCGGCGCCCTGCTCATCCCTCTCATCCAGGGAAGGGGGAAGAAGCTCTACCTGCTCCTCATCCCGATCCTCTCGATCGTGGACGTCGCCTTTATGCGCCCCGGCACTTACTGGAGCACGGAGTATCTCGGATTCACCATAACCTTGGGGAGGGTCGACAAGCTCAGCCTCTGTTTCGCCTGGGTCTTCACCATCATGGCCCTCCTCAGCGTCCTTTACGGCCTGCACCGGAAGGAGGACGGCCATCACATGGCCGCCTACTTCTACGTGGGGAGCTCGCTGGGGGCGATCTTTGCCGGGGACTACCTCTCCCTTTTTATCTTCTGGGAAATCATGGCGGTGAGCTCGGTCTTCCTGATCTGGTACAGGGGAGAGCCCCGGGCGATAAGGGCCGGGTTCCGCTACCTGATGGTCCATGTCTTCGGTGGACTCTGCCTCTTCACGGGGATGATGCTCCGCTACTACGCCACGGGTTCCATGGCTTTTGGCCTCATCCCACAGGAGGGGGCGGGGCTTGCCGAGTACCTGATCATGGCCGGGTTCGGATTGAATGCGGCGGTCCTGCCCCTTCATGCATGGCTTCCTGATGCCTACCCTGAGGCCACGGTCGAGGGAGCGGTCTTTCTCTGCGCCTACACCACAAAGACGGCTGTCTACGTTCTCGCCCGGGCCTTCCCCGGCTTCAACGTCCTGGCCATCCTGGGCACGGCCATGACGGTCTACGGAGTCTGCTATGCGGTGATCGAGAACGATATGCGCCGGGTGCTCGCCTATCACATCATAAGCCAGGTCGGCTACATGGTGGCCGGGGTGGGGATAGGGACCGCCATGGGGGTGAACGGGGCCTGCGCCCACGCCTTCGCTCACATCCTCTACAAGGGGCTCCTCTTCATGGGGGCAGGCTCTGTCCTCTATATGACGGGACGCTCGCGTCTGACCCAATTAGGAGGGCTTTACCGCTGGATGCCCCTAACGATGATCTTTTACGTGGTGGGAGCGGTATCCATCTCGGGCTTTCCCCTCTTCAGCGGATTTGTCAGCAAGTCGATGGTCGTCGCCTCGGCCCATGAGGCGGGCAGGTGGATCCTGATGCTCCTCATGGAACTTGCTGCTATAGGGACCTTCCTCTCGGTGGGACTCAAGGTCACCTATTTTGCCTTCTTCGGCAAGGACTCAGGGGTGGTGGCGAAGGAGCCCCCTGCCAACATGCTTTGGGCCATGGGGCTCAACTCCTTGCTCTGCTTTGCCATCGGGGTCTATCCGAAGATGCTCTATGTGCTTCTGCCCTATCCTGTCCATTACCATCCTTATTCCCTTCACCACCTCTCGGAGACCATGCAGCTTCTCACCTTCACCGGTGTGGTCTTCTTCCTGCTGCTCAAGAAGCTCGAGCCTGAGGAAAAGATCAATCTCGATATGGACTTCTTCTACCGGAAGGGAGCAGGGGGATTTATGTGGTTCGACGAGAAGGTGATAAGGGTGCTTGATGCCATCTGGGGGGAGCTCTACAGGATCCTGGGCCTTCGGGGGCTCTTCGGAGGGGCCGAGGCCTGCTCCCGCTTCGACGTGGTGGGAATAGATGGGGCGGTGGACGGGATAGCTTATGGGGTGAGGGGCATCGGAGGAAAGGTGAGAGGACTTCAGACCGGGAGGGTGCAGCTCTACATAGGGCTTGCCGTGGCCCTCCTCTTCGTCCTCTTGGGAATCATGATCATGGGATCCTGAGGCGATGGGCGAGGTGGGTTATCCCATACTCTCTTATGTGATCTTCCTGCCCCTGGCAGGGGCGCTCCTTCTGCTGCTGTTCGAGGACGAGCTCAAGGTGAAGGTGATCGCCCTCATCGTCTCCCTCATGAACCTCGCCATCTCTCTCCCCCTCTACTTCCAGTTTGACCCGACGAAGAAGGGCTTTCAGTTCGTGGAGGTAAAGGACTGGATACCGCTCCTTGGGGCAAAGTACCACTTAGGGGTGGATGGGATCTCGGTGCTCCTCATCCTCCTTACGGCCCTTCTGACCCCCATTTGCGTGCTCTGCTCGTGGCGGCAGATAGAAGTTAGGGTAAAGGAGTTCATGTTCTGCATCCTGCTGATGGAAACGGCGATGATCGGGGTTTTCTCTTCCCTCGATTTCGTCCTCTTTTACATCTTCTGGGAGGCGATGCTCATTCCCATGTACCTGCTCATCGCCGTATGGGGAGGGCCGAGAAAGGACTATGCCTCCATAAAGTTCTTCATATACACCCTGGTGGGAAGTGTCTTCCTCCTTGTGGCGATCATCGCCCTCTACGTGAAGAACGGTACCTTCAGCATCCCCGAGGCGATGTTCAGGGGATATTCCTTCAGGTTCCAGTACTGGGTCTTTCTGGCCTTTGCCATCGCCTTCGCCATAAAGGTCCCCATGTTCCCCTTCCACACGTGGCTGCCCGCTGCCCACGTGGAGGCCCCTACAGCGGGAAGCGTCTTCCTCGCCAGCATCTTGCTGAAGATGGGGACATACGGTTTCCTGAGGTTCTGCCTGCCGATAACGCCCAAGGCGAGCTTTTACTTCGCCCCTTATATGATCGTGCTTTCGGTCGCCGCCATAATCTACGGGGGCTTCGTCTGCTTGGGGCAAGAGGATATGAAGAGGCTTATCGCCTTCTCGAGTGTGGCCCATATGGGCTTTGTGACCCTGGGGATCTTCACCTTTACGCTGAATGGCTTCAAAGGGGCGATGCTCCAGATGCTCAATCACGGCATAACGACCGGGGCCCTCTTCCTCTGTGTGGGGATCATCTACGAACGGACCCACAGCCGGCTGATAGAGGACAACTCAGGGCTGGGGAAGATCATGCCCCTTTACGTGGGGTTCTTCGGTCTCTTCTCGTTCTCCTCCTTCGCCTTTCCCGGGACGAACAACTTCGTGGGCGAACTGTTCGTCCTGCTCGGGGCATTCAGCGCCCAGAAGGTGGCGGGCTTCTTTACGGTGGTGGGGGCGATCCTTGCTGCCGCCTACATGCTGAGACTGCTTAAGAGGATCACCTGGGCCGAGAAGGAGCGCTCTCCGATGAGGGACCTGAACCTCAGGGAGATCATCTATCTGGCGCCCCTCGTCCTCTTCGTCATCTGGATGGGACTCTTTCCGGCCAACTTCATCCGGGTGATAGAGGGGACCCTGGCGGGGCTCCTTCAGCAACTGGGCAGGGGGATGTGATGTCGGCGTGTCTCCTTGAACTCTTCACCTTCCTCTCTTTCCTAATCTACTTCATCCTTTCCCTCTCCTCAAGGAAGGGAACGATCGTCCCCCTTTCCCGGGTCCTCTCCTTCGTGGGGGTAGCGATAGCCCTCCTCACCCTGGGGAGTTCGGGCGAGCTCTTCGGTGGGGCCTATCGGGTGGATCTCTTCTCCCAGATATTCAAGGCATTAGTGGCCATGGGACTCTTCTTGGTCCTTTGGATGGGCGAAGGGGAGAAGGAGGTCGAGGGGAGATGGGCCCCGGAGTTCGCCATGTTCCTCACCCTGAGCGCCTTGGGCCTCATGCTCCTGGTGAGCGCCCAGGAGCTGATCACTGTGTATGTAGCCCTCGAACTTTCTTCTTTTAGTCTCTATATCGTCATACCCCTTCGCCGGGGACAAACCGGGCTGGAGCTTGAGGCGGCGGCAAAGTACATATTTTTCGGCGCCATCTCCTCAGGGGTAATGCTCTATGGGATGGGATACCTCTACGGCCTGGTCGGATCCACCTACCTGAAGGATATCGTCCCCGGCCTCTTGGGCGCGGGTTCGGGGCCGATGGTCACAATGGCCTTGGTGCTCGCCCTTTCCGGTTTCTTCTTCAAGCTGGCCCTCTTCCCCTTCCACTTCTGGTGCCCTGATGTGTACGAGGGCGCTTCAAACCAGACGACCACCTTCATCGCCACAGTGCCCAAG
>CBEVRB010000015.1:0-21851 GCA_965552155.1 uncultured bacterium | reverse complement strand
GCCCGAGCCGGTGGCCATGAGGATCCCCTTCGAGATGTGGCTTAAGGTGGAGGAGATCAACAAGGAGGGGGGGCAGGAGTACTTCGAGGTCCTTTACAAGGAGGGGGCCTACAAGAAGAGGATAGACACGACCAAGCTCTACTACGAGATGTGAGATGGCGGAGGGAAGGCCCTACCTATACGTGCGCGGCGTGGGCAAGCACTATGAGACGGCCCCCGATCCCCGTCTGGGGAGCGGGGGCCTCAGGGTGCTGGATAACATCTCCTTCACCGCTCGAAAGGGGGAGTTCGTCACCATCGTAGGGCCCAATGGGTGTGGGAAGAGCACTTTCTTCCGGATCCTTTCCGGCTTGGAGGAGATGGATTACGGGAGGATACTGATCGGGGGGAAGACCCCCGAGGAGGCGAAGATAGGATATGTCTTTCAGAACTACCGGGAATCCCTCTATCCCTGGCGCACCTGTCTCGGGAACCTGATGGTTCCCCTGGAGCTCGACGGGGTGCCCCGCAAAGAGCGTAAAAAGAAGGTGGAGGAGTTCCTCTGGAAGCTCGACATGTCCATCCGGGAGGATGCCTACCCTTATGAACTGAGTGGGGGGCAGCAGCAGATGCTCGCCATCCTAAGGGCCCTGATCTATGAGCCCGACCTCCTACTGCTGGATGAGCCCTTCAGCTCCCTCGACTTCCAGACCACCCTCTGGATGCACGATAAGATCCTGGAGGTCTGGGAGAAGACGGGGGTGACCATCCTCTTCGTCTCTCACAACATCCACGAGGCGGTCTACCTTGCCGACAAGGTGGTGGTCTTCAGCAAGAGGCCCGCCCGGGTGGTGGAGGTGATCGAGACCAACCTGCCCCGGCCCCGCACCTACAAGATCACCGAGACCGAGGAGTTCTTCGAGGTGAGGAATCGGGTGATGGAGCTCTTCCGAGAGGAGATCATGGACAGCTTTCTCTTCATGGAGCTGAGCGGGTTCTGATGGCGATAAAGAGCACCTGGAAGGAGGCAAAGCCCTACATCACCAAGGACGGCTCGACGATCCGGGAGCTGATGCACCCTCAGGTGCACGGGAACGAAAGGATGAGCCTGGCCGAGGCGACCGTCCCTCTGGGGAAGGAGACCTTTCTCCACCGTCACCTCCGTTCTGCGGAGATCTACCATGTGATAGAGGGCAGGGGCATGATGACCCTCGGAGAGGAGAAGTTTCTGATTAAGGCCGGCGATACCATCTACATACCCCCTGGGACCCCTCATAAGCTTAAGAGCGAGGGGGAGGTCCCTTTAAGGGTCCTCTGTTTCTGCTCACCCCCTTATTCCCACGAGGATACGGAGCTTCTCTGATCAGAGCCTTCTATAATCTATGTGATCCTTCCACCTCCTGTGCCACCACCACCACTGCTCAGGGTAGCGCCGGATGTACTCCTCTAAGATGGCCATAAGCCCCCTGAGGTTTGTGGCGATCTCTCCTCTCTTCAGCTCGTAAGGAGGCTCGATGAATATCACGTGCCTTCCCGGTGCCTCCTCCACCACAAAAGCCGGCAGTACCTCTGCCCCTGCCCTTTCAGCCAGCAGCACCGGTCCCCTGAAGGTGGGCACGGGATGGCCGAAGAACTCCACCATCGTATCCCGGTAAGGGGGGTTCTGATCAAGCTGCACGAAGAGGACCCCTCCTGCCCCGAGGTGCCTCAGCCCCTTCTTCGCCGCCTCTTGGCGACGACCCCCATCTATGAAGAGGATCCCCTTTTCTTCCATATACCCGGTGATGATCCGGGCTAAGGGGCGGCTCCGGGGCATCTTTGCGATCACCGCCACGGGGTAGCCCTCTAAGGAGAGCCTCCAGCACATGAGGGGGAAATTGCCCAGGTGACAGCTCACCAGGACCACCCCCTTTCTGCGCCTTCGGGCCTCCCTCAGGTGCCCCTCTCCCTCTATCTTCACCCTCCCCTTTATCTCCTCCGGGGACAGTTTGGCGAACCTGGGGAACTCCAGCAGATTGGCCACCGTATGTTCCATCGCCTTCCGGAGGATTCCCTCCCGCTCCTCCCCGAAGACGAGGCTGAGATTTGCTGCCCCGATCCTCTTCCTGCGACTCGGAAGCAGATACCAGAGGAAGGAGAGGCCTCGACATAGGGCCCTGAGAAGGGGGAAGGGCAGGGCGGCCATGGCAGTACGGAGGGGAGGGAAGAGGACGGGGGTGAAGAGCTCCCCCACCTTCTCCAGGCGCCGCCTCGTCCGCTTACTGAGGGGCATCGATTACCTCTCGGAAGGACCTGACCTCCACCTCCCCCAGTCCCCTCAGGGAGGGCTCCATCTCCTCTGCCTTCCCCAAGATCACGATTTGGGCCCTGTCCGTCCGTATGAACTCCGCGGCGAGCTCATCCACCTCCTCCTTCCTAACACCCGCCACCCGCTCAGGGAAGAGGGGAAGGTCCTCTAAGGGGAGGCCGTAAAGCTCGAGCTCAAGGACCCTCCTTGCGACCTGGGCAGGGGTCTCCATCTGCAGAGGAAAACTTCCCCTCCAGTAGTTCTTCGCCTCCTCCAACTCCTTTTCCGTCACCCCCTCACGGGCCATCTCCTCCATCACCCGGAGGATCTCCTCCAGGGCTTGGGGGGTGGTGGCGGTGGGGGAAAAGGTGCTTATGAGGAAGGGGCCAGGGGTGCGGAGGGCCTGGAAGGTGCTCCTTATCCCGTAGGTATATCCCTTCGATGCCCTCACCCGCATCATCAGCCGGGAGGAAAAACCCCCTCCCCCGAAGATATAGTTCATGATTAGAAAGGGGAGGTACCGCTCGTCCCTCCTCTCTATCCCCACAAGTCCCACCCTTATCTGGCTCTGGGTCAGGTCGGGGCGGTCCACCAGGAGGACCCTCCTGGAGCCGGGAAGGCGGGGATGGGGGAGATCAGCCGAAGAGGAAGATTGCCCTTCCCACTCTCCTAAGGCCTCTTCCCCCAGGGAGAGGAGCTCCTCTTTGGGCCTTGAGCCTATGAGCAGGAGGACCGTCTCCTGGGGCAGGTAGTTCTCCCCCCAGAAGCGGGAGGGGGCCTCGAGGGGGAGGGCCTTGAGGCTCCTCAGGGTACCGTAGGTGGGGTGAGCGTATGGGGTCCCTTCCATGACGATCCCGTTTATTATCTCGTCGGCCACCACTTCGGGCTCGTCCCTTAGCTGAAGGAGCCGCGATATCTTCCTTTTTAAGGCCTCCCTGATCTCCTCCCGGGGGAAGGTGGGATGGAGGGTAAGGTCGGAGAGGATCTCGAGGAGTCGGGGTGCATCCTCTACAAGCCCTGCGAGGGTGAGGAAAGAGGCGTCCCATCGGGAGGAGGCGGAGAGCTTGGCCCCGAGCCTCTCCACTTCCGAGGCGATCTCCTCGCTCCCCCTGCCCTCGGTGCCCAGGGTGATACCCTCTGCCGTAAGGTCCGCAAGCCCCTCCTGCCCCTGGGGGTCCCTCTCGGCGCCTCTCTTCACCATCAGGTGGACCTTAAGGAGGGGGAGCTTCGGATACTCGATGGCGAGGACCACCGCCCCATTGTCCAGCTCCCTCCTTCCTACATCCTCTGCCCTCAGGGGAAAGCCCTTCATTCCACCGGTCCCAGCACCTCGTTCTCCTCGGGGCTTACCGGCCTCAGGACCACCACCGTCCGGTTCTCCTCCCTCAGGTAGGTGCGGGCCACCCTCCTTATCTCCTCAGGGGTGATCCCATCGAAGCCCTCGAGGATACCGTGGGCCCTTTCGAACTCCCCGGTTTTGATCTCGTATATCCCGCCCAGAAGCCCCCGGAAGAAGGCCGTCTCGAGCCCCGAGATGAAGGAGGAACGGAGCCCCTTTTTCGCCTTAGAGGTTTCCTCATCGCTGACCCCCTGATCCTTCACCCTCTCTATCTCCTCCCAGACCCTCTCCTCAAGCCCCTCGAGGTCGGTGCCCGGGGAGGCGATCCCGTAGACGATGAGGAGGGCCGGGTCCTTGGGCCAGAAGGGTAGGGGGTCCACCTTCGCCTTCACCTCCACCGCCTCCCCCCCTTTGACGAAACGGCGCCAGAAGCGGGAGGACTTTCCCTCGGAGAGGATGTGGGCCAAGGCCAGGAGGGGATATACGTCCTGGTGGGCGATCCCCGGCACGTGAAATCCCGCGAAGAAGGCCTCAAGCTGGGCCACTTTCTTAAAGACCGCCCTCTTCTCCCCCCTCTGGGGGAGCTCCTCGAGGGGGATCTCCTCAGGGGGAGGCTGAGGGGGAAGGTGGCCGTAATATCTGGAGATGAGTTTGAGGACCTCCTCTTCCCTCACGTCCCCCACCACGACCACCACGGCGTTGTTGGGGGCATATCCCCGCCGGTAATACTCCTTGCAGTCGGAGATGGTGAGTCGCCTTATGTCCTGGTCCCATCCGATGATGGGCCAGCGGTAGGGGTGGCGTTCATAAGCGAGGGCATAGAGCTTCTCGATCAGGAGGCCGAAAGGGGAGTTGACCACCCTCATCTTCCTCTCGCTCCTCACCACTTCCCTCTCCGTCTCCAGGTTTTCCTCGGTGAGGAGGAGGTTGGAAAGCCTTTCGACTTCAAGGCTTACGACCAGTTCCAGTTTGTCTGCGGGAAGGTTCTCGAAGTAGGTGGTGTGGTCTAAGGTGGTGAAGGCGTTCAGGTTCCCCCCGTTGGCCTGGATGATCCGGGAGAACTCCTCGGGACCAAGCCGCTTGGAGCCCCGGAACATCATGTGCTCGAAGAGATGAGAGATCCCCGTTATCCCCGGCCTCTCGTGGCGGGAACCGACGGCGAAATGGACCTGATAGGAGAGGATGGGCAGGGTGTGATCCTCAAGGATCAGCACCTTGAGGCCGTTCTCCAGATGGTGGCGGGAAAACCCGAGGATCTCTTGAAGCATCGGATGTTCCTCTCAGCGGCCTTCCCCCCGTAGCGAACTCAGGATCAGTTCGGAGAAGTAGACGACCTCCTTCCCCAAACCCATCTCCTTGGAGGTGGAGCGGAGGTTAAAGGTGCAGAAAGGACAGGTGCTGACGAGCACTTCCCCCTTCGCCATCCCGAGCACCTCCTGGGCCATCTGCTGGGATAGTCCCTTGTAGAGGGACCTCACCCCTGCACCAGAGCCGCAGCAGATGGTATCCTCCCCCCTCCTCTCCATCTCCTTCACCTCCAGACCACAGAAGCGGAAGAGCTCTCGGGGTTCCTCTATCAGGCCTTCCCCCCGGGAGAGCCTGCAGGGATCATGGTAGCTTATCGTTCTTCCCAGCTTCTTGAGGAGAGAGGGGTCTTCTTTAAGCCGTTCGTGGACCACCTCAAGGAGGTGCCTCACCCTTGGGGGGAAATCCCCCAGCACCTCAGGGTAGAAGTACTTGAAGCACTTGAGGCATCCGTTGCAGGGGACGACGATCTCCTTTATCCCGGCCGAGAGGAATCTCTCGGTGTTTTTGGAGAAGAGTTCCTCGGCTCTTCCCCTCTCCCCTGCCTCGTAGATGTAAGTACCGCAGCAACCCTCATCCTCCCACATGGTGAAGGGTATCCCGAGCTCCTTCATCAGCAGGAAGGAGGAGCGGGCCACGTCCTTCACCAGGTAAGAGGCGAGGCAGCCTATGTAGAGGAGGCGGTCCGACTCCTGGGGGGTGAAATCCTCCGGGAGCCAGTCCCACCTCTTGGAGGGGTCCCCGGCCACTGCGTTCCCCCGCTCCATGATCCCCTTTATGATCCTCTCTCCTCTTTCAAGGGGGGCGAGTCCCTTCTCCACCAGGATCTCCCTGCCCACCGCCACCACCTTGGAGACCTCTATCTCCTCCGGGCAGACCACCTCGCAGGCCATGCACTTGGTGCAGCTGTAAAGGGCCTCCACCATCCCTTCGACTTCGGCCCCCCCTTTCATCTCCCTCATCATCCTCAGGCGCCCGAGGGGAGAGAGCTCCATCCTGCCGGTGAGCTTATAGGTGGGGCACTTCTCCAGACATAACTCGCACTCCGTGCACCTTTCCGCCTCCCTGAAGGCCTCCTCCCTATCCATCCCCTTTCTCCAGACCGTATTTTCTCTTCAGGAACTCAAGCCCTGGCTGGGGGTAGAGGGCGTAGATGAGGACGTCCCCTCGGGATCGGGCTATCTCCTTGGTCACCTCCCTCGCCTTCTCCATCTCCGGCTCCAGGACATCGGCCGCCCTGCAATCTATGGGGGTCTCTCCCCGGGGGTAACCCTTGAGGGCGAGCTTCTGCACCTCCGGGTTCACTGGGGCAGGGGGCCTGCCGTAAAGGCCGTAGAAGTAGTCCTTCACCTGCTGGGTTATCATCTTGTAGCGGCCGAACAGGACGTTCAGGACCGCCTGAACCCCCACGATCTGGCTGGTGGGGGTAACTAAGGGGGGATATCCCATGTCCTTCCGGGTCCTCGGGATCTCCTCGTATACCTCGGAGAGCCGGTCCAGGGCCTTCGCCTCCTTGAGCTGGGCCACCAGGTTGGTGGTCATCCCTCCGGGTATCTGGTGCTGAAGGACCTTGGTATCTATCACCGCCACCCGGGTGGTGTCGAAGTAATCGCGGTACCCTTTAAGGATTTCCTCGAGCCTCTCCCCCAAGCGGAAGATGAGGTCGAGATCGAGTCCTGGGTCTCGCTCCGTCCCCCTCAGGCTGGCCAGGAGGGGCTCCACAGCGGGCTGGGAGGAACGGAGGGCCAGGGGGGCAAGGGCCGTGTCCACCACGTCCACGCCCGCCTCGGCGGCCTTCAGATAGCTCATGGAGGCCATGCCGCTGGTGTAGTGGGTGTGGAGCTGGACAGGGATGTCCACCGCTCTCTTTATCCCCCTCACCAGCTCATAGGCGTCGTAGGGGGAGATCAGTCCTGCCATGTCCTTTATGCAGAGGGAGTCGGCCCCGAGATCCTGGAGCTTCCTGGCCTTCTCGAGGTAGTAATCGAGGTTGAAGACCTCTCCCCCCATACGGCTCTCGGTAAGGGAGTAGCAAATGGTGGCCTGAGCGTGCTTCCCACATTCCTTCACCACCCTGATGGAGGTCTCCAGGTTCCTCTCGTCGTTTAAGGCATCGAAGATACGGAAGATGTCTATCCCGCTGGACGCCGCCTCCCTGATGAACTCCTCCACTACATCGTCCGGGTAGTTCCTGTAGCCCACCAGGTTCTGTCCCCTCAGGAGCATCTGCAGGGGGGTGTTAGGCATAAGCCTCTTCAGTGTGCGGAGCCTCTCCCAGGGATCCTCGTTGAGGAAGCGAATGCACACATCGAAGGTGGCCCCTCCCCAGACCTCCATGGAGTGAAAGCCCACCTTGTCCATCTCCGGGGCCAAAGGGAGCATGTCCTCGGTCCTGAGCCTGGTGGCGATGGAGGACTGATGCCCGTCCCGAAAGGTAGTATCGGTGATGCGCAATGGGTTCGAAGGCATTTCCCCTCCAGCTTTGATGTCCAAAAAATCGGGCAAATGATATCGGTTGCCCTGCTCCCTGTCAAGGCCCTGTCCGGGGCCAGACATTGGAAGGTTAACGGGCCAGTACCCTCAGACCACGGAACTTGAGGATCAGGAAGGCCTCATCTCCCTCCCTCAGGTCGAGCTCTTCCCAGATCTGATGGGGCAGTTCGGTGAGGAGGGTCTTTCCCCCCACCTCCACTCGGAGTCGGGTAATGGAGCGGCCCGGGATCACCTCGGTGATCCTCCCTCGGAAGCGGTTTACTTCCGGTCCCGGAGGAGGGTCCTTGGAGACGTAGACCTCCCGGGGCGAGATGGCGATCTTCCGAACCTCCCCGTGATGGGGGATGAGAACCCTGATCCCCCCACATCTCACCTCCGCCAAGCCGTTCCCCAAGAGGTGACACTCCTCACACTCGAGGATGTTGGGAGATCCGATGAACTCTGAGACCCGCTCGTTCTTCGGGGAAAAGAAGATCTCCTGCGGCTTCCCCACCTGCTCCACCTTCCCCCCATCTATGACAGCGATCCTGTCGCCCAGCTCCTCGGCCTCCGTCTGGTTATGGGTTACATATATAGTGGTTATCCTGAGGGACCTTTGCAGTCGCCTGATCTCCATCCTCAGATATTTGGCCGTACGGAGATCGAGGCTTCCCAGGGGTTCATCGAGCAGCAGCACCTTGGGCCAGGGGGCAATGGTCCTGGCCAGGGCCACCCTCTGTTTCTCACCGCCGCTTAAGTCCTTGGGATGGCGGTGGGCCAGATGCCCTACCTTCATCAGCTCCAGTAGCTCCTTAACCCTTTCCCTCACTCGTTCAGGAGGGACCCCCTGGGCTTTCAGACCATAGGCGATGTTGGAGGCCACATCGAGGTGGGGGAAGAGGGCAAGGTCCTGAAATAAATAACCTATCCCTCTCCTGTTCGTCGGGACCCCTTCTAATGGGGTCCCGTCAAGGAGTACCGATCCTTCATATTCGAGGAGGCCTGCTATCACGTTAAGAAGGGTGGTCTTTCCTGCCCCCGTCGGCCCGAGCAGCACGAGGAGCTCACCGTCGAATACTTTCAAGTTTACGCCCTTAAGGACGAAGTTCCTTATCCCTTTGAGCTCCAAGGAGGGCATCTCAACGCCATCCCTCCGTCAGCCTCTTCTCCAAATAGGTGAATATCCTCTCAAACAGAAAGCACATTGTCGCCAAGACCATCAGACAGACGATGATAATGTCCACCCTCATGAGGCTTTCTGCCCGCATCATCAGGGCTCCTATCCCTGTAGGGATGGCCACCATCTCCGCCGCTATTATCACCCTCCAGGCCATGCCGGCCTCCAGCCTAAGCCCGGTGAATATGGTAGGCAAAGCCAGAGGAAAAACGATGGTGAGCAGAACCCTGAGGTCCGAAGCCCCTAAGGTTCTGGCCGCTTGAACAAAGTTCTTGTCCACATTTCTGATGCCGGTGGCAGTGTTATAGCATATTGGGAAAAAGGAGCAGATAAAGATTATGGCGATAGGCAATAACTCATTTATCCCGATCCAGAGCATGAGAAGCGGCAACCAGCCCAGGGCAGGGATGGGATAGAGGAGGCTAATTAAGGGACTAAAAGCCCTATTCAGGAGATCCTTCCAGCCCATCAGAGTGCCGACAAGCAATCCGGCTAAGGAGCCGGCGCAAAAGCCTATTAAGACCCGCACCAGGCTGCTCAGGAAGTTGCTTGGTAATACCCCGTTGGCCACCAAGCGGTAAAATTCCTGCATTACCGTTGAGAAAGGGGGAAAGAAGAAGTGGCCCGGGATCAGGTCCAATCGGGCGACCATCTCCCATATGGCCAGAAATATGGCCACGGGTAATATTCCCCACCCCGGTTTAAGCTGCCCAAGCCTTTCCATCACCTGAGGAATCTCAAATCCAGGATACCTTCGGCATTAAAACCTTTCTTTATGTAACCTAACTGCACTAAATAATCTATCACTTCCTGAACCATGCCCGGGCTGATGGCGGTGGTATATTCCAGCCGCTTCATGGACCTCAGAAGTACTTGAGGGGAGATCCTCAGCTTTGCAGCTATTCCGGCTGTTTTAGCAGGAAGGATTTTCTTGCCAGAAATTGATAATTGCCGGGCCATAATCTCCGCCGCCTCGCTTGGGTGCCTATTAACCCAATTGGTTGCCTCCTGCGTCACTTTAACTAGCTTCTTTACTACCTCAGGATGTTCTGCTATAAGCTCCTCTTTAACCACCAAGACGCTCCCCTGCATTTGAGGCCAGAGGTCTTTGGCGGTGAGCAACATTTTAAAGCCAAAGTCCTCAGCCATGGTAGCCCACTGTTCCGGGAGGAAAGCGGCATCAAGTTGTCCCATCTTGATGGCCAGCACCTGCTTTGGCGGGTTCATCCGTTGAACCTTGTTTAATATCTTTCCCGGGTTAAGACTGTATTTGTCTAAGGTCTTATGTAAGAGTACGTCTGCTGAGCCGCCCTCCCTAACGCAGCCAATCCTAATTCCCGGCTTCTCCAAGTCTTTAACAGACCTTATCTTCTTTGGATTAACTACTAAGCCATAACCATATTTATGTGTTCCGGCAACGACCCTTATAGGTACCCCGGCATTAGCATAAGCATTTATGGCCGGCACCAGACAGATATAGGCCACCTGGATATCTCCACGGGCCAGGGCCGAGGCCAAGGCCATGCCCGTAACGTAGCTCTCGCAGGCTGAGAGCTCGACCCCCTCCTCCTCAAACCACCCCTTCTCCTTGGCGATATATACACAAGCAGCATGGTCCATGAACTCCACCGCCATCCCAATGGGCGATGAGCGGAGGCGATGAGGAACAAAGAGAAAGACCAACAATGGGATCAGAAGTAAAGACCTTTTCATGGAACTCGTGATATCGTTCACGATTCTCGCACAGAAAGGACCAGAAGGCAACTCCTCAAACCTTTTTGGAAGCCAGGGTGTCTCATTAGTCAAAAATCATGAGGAGGCGTAGCATGAGGAAGTGGGGCATGTTATTCATGGCAATCGCAGTTCTCATCCTATTTTCCTCCATGGCCTTTGCCGGTTCCGTGCAGGGCAAGGGATGGGTCAAGGGCAAAGGGATCGCCCACGGACAAGGTGCAGCGATGGGCAAGGGGGCGGCGACCGGGACAGGAATTGTCATATGGCGCGGGAAGGAAGGCAAGATCCACTGCAAGAAGGGAACCGGCACCGTTTATGGGAAAGGGATCGCCATCGGGAAAGGGACGGTGATAGGCAAAGGTAAAGGAATGGGGAAAGGAAAGGCAAAGGGTAGGGGAAAGGCGGGGACGTTTTAATCCCTCGATAAGATCCTTCAGGTCCTTTTAGAGGAGGGCCCTTAAGGGCCCTCCTTTTTTCGTCGGCTTAGCCTGCAGAGGGGGAATGTGCTATCATTACCTTTGAAAGGCACAGATTGAATGATTAGGTTAAGAAACGATGGAGAATTTAACCTTTGAAATTGGTCCCATAAGGCCGCCCAGTGAAGCTTCGAGCCTCCTGCTCCGGGTCACGAGGAACTGTCCCTGGAACAGGTGCCTTTTTTGCCACATCTACAAGGGGAAAAGGTTCGAGAGGAGGTCCGTGGAAGAGGTAAAGAAGGATATTGAGGCGGCGAGAAGGATCGCCGACGAGATTAAGTCCCTTTCCTGGCGGTTGGGGTATGGCGGAGACATGGCCCGGGAGGTCCTCCAGTACGTCTTTTCCTCGCCCAGCTACGATGAGCACTTCCGAAGCGTCGCCCTCTGGCTCTATTTCGGTGGCAAGAGTGTCTTCTTCCAGGATGCCAACTCCCTGGTGATGAAGACCTCGGATCTGGTAGAGATCCTCCGCTTTCTGAAGGAGAAGTTCCCGCAGGTCGAAAGGGTCACCTCCTATGCCCGGTCCCGCACGGCGGCAAAGGGAAAGAGCCTCGAGGAGCTGAAGGAATTGAGGGAAGCGGGCCTTACCCGCCTTCATATAGGGCTTGAGTCAGGTTGGGACTTCCTGCTCGAATACATGAAAAAGGGGGTAACCGCCAAGGAGCACGTCGAGGGGGGGAGGAAGGTGGTGGAAGCAGGCATCGAGCTCTCGGAGTACGTGATCCTGGGGCTTGGAGGGAAGCGCTGGTGGAAAGAACACGCCACCGAGACGGCGAAGGTCCTCAACGAGATAAATCCCCACTTTATCCGGATCCGTACCCTTATGGTCCTCCCTCAGATGCCCCTTTACAGAAAAATAGAGGAAGGGGACTTCGTGCTTCAGAGCGAGGAGGAGATGATAGTGGAGGAGAGGCTCCTGATAGAGGGGCTCGATGGGATAACGAGCACCTTCCTCAGCGATCACATCCTCAACCTGCTGGGGGAGCTGGAAGGGAAGTTCCCCGAGGAGAAGGCGAAGCTGTTGGCGATAATAGACCGCTTCTTGTCCCTCCCCAAGGAGGAGAAGCTCAATTACTGCCTCGGAAGGAGGGCGGGGATATACGAGACGATGGAGGACATGAAGGACCCCTATCTCCACAACAAGGTGAAGGCGTTGATGGAGGAGATCAGGCAGAGGGACCCTGATGGGGTCGAGAAGGCGATCTTCCGCCTGAAGGAGAACTTCCTCTGATGGCCATAGGGCTCCTGCGCCTCAAGCCCCGGGGATACGACTTCCCGCCCTACCGGCCACCCAGCGAAGCTCGAAGCCTCCTCCTCAGGGTCACCAGGGGCTGCCCCTGGAACAGGTGCACCTTCTGCAACATGTACAAGGCGATCCCCTTCGAAAGGAGGCCAAAGGAAGAGGTCTTCCATGACATAGAGGCTGCCAGAGAGCTCTGCGCCGATGAGGTAAGGACGGTCTTCATCGGGGACTCGGACAGCTTGGCGATAAGGCCGGAGATGTTCCTGGAGATCCTCGAAAGGCTTTACGCCTCCCTCCCGAAAATCGAACGGGTCACCTCCTATGCCCGGGCAAAGACCTTGAAACATCGCTCTCTCGATCATCTTAAGTTCCTTCGTGAAGGCGGACTCACCCGCCTTCATGTGGGGCTCGAGTCCGGGGATGAGGAGGTGCTGAAGGCGGTCCGCAAAGGGGTCACCCCAGGGGAGGTGATCGAGGGGGCAACGAAGGCAAAGGAGGCGGGCTTTGAGGTCTCCCTCTACGTGATCCTCGGCCTTGGGGGAAGGAAGCGCTGGAGGGAACATGCCCTTCAGACGGCCCGGGTTCTCAACGCCACAGACCCTCACTTTATCCGGATCCGGACCTTAGTGCCGAGGCCCGGGACTCCCCTATTCGAGGACTGGAGGAAAGGGAAATTTGAACTCCCCTCCCTCGAGGAAATCCTGGAGGAAGAACTTCTTCTTCTTTCCCGCCTTCAGGTGAACTCCCTCTTCGTGAGCGATCACATCTCCAACTTCCTCCCCTTAGAGGGGAAGCTGCCGGAAAGGAAGGGGGAGATGATCGAAAAATTGAAAGAAGCCCTTGAGGAAGTAAGGGTCAATCCGTCCCTCCAAAGGAGGTACGAGGAAAAGATCACTCTCGCCTTTTTGTAAAAATATTCACAGTTGCAATGACCCTGTAAGGCTGTATACTTAAGGGACAGGGCACAAACGGCTGAGGGGGGAAATTTACAAAAGGGAGGAGGTGTTTAGAATGCCAACATATGTAATGTTAACTACCCTTACCGATGAGGGGAGGAAGACGGTAAAGGAGAATCCCGGAAGGATAAAGGAGGTCAACAAAGAGGTCGAGGCGATGGGGGTGAAGATCCTGGCCCAGTATGCCCTCCTGGGGCCTTTTGACTTCGTCAATATCCTTGAAGCACCGAGCAACGAGGCGATTGCCAAGGTGGCCATCGAGCTTGGGGCGAGGGGTACCATTCAAACCATGACCATGGCCGCCATGACCCTCGATGACTTTATCGCCAATCTGAAGTAGGGAATCCCCAGGCCGTTTGTGCCTCTTCTAACTTTTGTGCCTATTGCACCGGGGGGCGGAGGATCAGTCGGCGGGCCAAAGAGGCGATCTCGCTTATCTCAAGGGGTAAGTCCTCTATCTGACGCAGTATCTCTCCTGTTTGAAGCACCATCCTCTGAAGGTCCCCCTCTTCTGTGCCGGAGAAGAGGATCAGTTGGCGCCAATCGGCCCCTTCCGCCCATGTCTTTATGACAGAGGCCCTCCTGCAGGCCTCAGAGGGGATATCTGAGACCTGGAGGAAGGGATCGCTCATCCCCGAAGGGGTGAGGCCCTTTTCCCTCTCCCTGGCGGAGATCTCCATCGCGAGTTGAGAGAGGGGACGCAGGTCCACCCTGCCCAGAGCCCTCTGGGGGGCGCGCTCTTCACCCATTGACCCCACCCAGGCGGCAAGGAGGGATGGGATGGGGGGGTAAAGGCGCCTCTTTATCAGTTCGGTCAAAAGGAGGGAACGCTCATGTCTTATCATTAATCCCCATTTGCCGATGTCAGTGGGCCTAAGTCCCTCGTCGAGGTAGCCGAGTTCTCGCAGCAGATCAGCCCTCTGGCGGAACTCCTCGCTCAGGCGCGACAGTACCCTCTCCCTGCGACGTCTACCCAGTTGGTGAAGCAGAAAGCTCTTCTTCAAGAACTCCAAGGCCTCCTGAAGGTCCATCCGAGCGAGCAGGTTGAGGACCTGATAATACTGGAGGCGAAAGGAGGAGCGGAGGGGTTCTGGCTTCCTGGAGGCCAACTCCACCGCCTCAAAGAGCTCCTTGGGGTTCCGAGGCACGATGATGACGAATCCAACCCTGTCCTTCCCCCTCCTGCCTGCCCTTCCGGTCATCTGCTGGAACTCCAGGGCGGAGAGAGGCTGTCCTCTGGCGCCGTCCCTCCCGAGGAGGCCTGGCAGTACGACCGTCCTCGCCGGCACATCGAGCCCTGCGGCCAAGGTGGTGGTGGCGAAAACGGCCCGGAGCAATCCCTTGGCCAGCATCCTCTCCACCGCTATCTTCCACGCGGTAATATGCCCCGCATGGTGAGATCCCACCCCGGCCTCGATGAGGGGCCTGAGCAGGGTGTGATCCCACAGGTGAGGATTGTCGCGGACGACCTCCTCGAAGACCCTCCGCCTCTCTTCCTCACCCCGTGATCTGAGGCCGTAAAACCTCTGGGCTGAAAGGTCGCAGTCCTTTCGGCGAGAGAGAAAGACGATGGCGGGAAGGAGCTGCGCCTGCTCCAAGACTTCGACCATCTTTACCGGGTTAAATCGTCGCAGGCCCTGGGAGGCAAGGGAACGGATCAGCTTCGGCCACAGGGGCAGAATTCTCTTGCGGGAGATGAACCCGTACCGGAGGGGGACAGGTCGCTCGGTGGAGGTTATCAGATGAGGGCGCTTCGAGCGGACCCTTCCCATCCAGGAGGCGATTTCTTGGGTGTTGGAGATGGTGGCTGAGAGGAGGAGCAATTGGCTTTCGGGAGGAGCGAGGATTATCACCTCCTCCCAGGTGGTCCCCCTCTCCTCATCCCCCAGGTAGTGGGCTTCGTCGAGGACGATGAAAGAGGGCACTTCGCCCCCTTCATAAAGGGCGTTTCTCAACACCTCCGTAGTGGCCACTATGAGGGGAGCCGATGGGTTCTCCCGGCGTTCTCCCGTGAGGAGCCCTACGCGTTTCTCACCGAAGATATCCCGGAAGTTGTCGTATTTTTGATTAGAGAGGGCCTTGAGAGGAGTGGTATACCAGCACCTCTCCCCCTTACCGAGAAGCCCCTCGATGGCCCTCTCAGCGATCCATGTCTTCCCGCTCCCCGTAGGGGCAGAGACTATCACATCCCTCCCTTCGGCGAGGGCATGAAGGGCATCCCTCTGAAAGGGAGAGGGCTCAAAATCCTCCCCTTCCACCTCCCCTATACCGGAGAGGAACTCGAGGGATACACGGTTCAAGTACCTCTTTGATCTAAGGCGTCCTTTCATCAGTCTAATTTTAATCCATACCCCGGATTTTGTCTCCCCAGGAACCAAGAAAAGGATTGAGATTTGAAGCGATTTGTTCTATTTTTAGTAAAGATGAAAGACGTAGTGGGGATAGGTGCCCTCAATTTGGATCTCTTCTATGAGGTAGATGACCTCCAGGAGTTCGGACTGCACCAAGGGAGGGAGACCTGTCTGGAGACGGAGGAGTTCGAGAGGCTCAGGAACGAGGTCGAGAGGAGGGGCAAGTTCATAGGGAGGAGCGCCGGTGGATCGGCGGCAAACACGATATATGCACTCTCGCTGCTCGGGCTTGATGTTGGCTTCATAGGGAAGGTAGGAGAGGATGAGGAGGGAGATTACATCCTGAAGGAGATGGGGAGGGTGGACGTATCTCGGGTGAAAAGGGAGGGGAGGACCGGCCTCTGCCTGGTGATCCTCGATGGAAGGAGGGACAGGGCATTGGTGGTTCAACCCAATGCCAACGACACCCTCCGTTATGAGGACCTCGATCTCGATTACCTCCGCCGCTTCCGTCTTCTTCACATGAGCGCCTTTCGAGGAGATGGCCCCTTTCGGGCTCAGCTTCGGTTGATGGAGGTCCTTCCCCCTGAGGTTAGGGTGAGCATCGACCCGGGTGAGCTCTACGCCCGGCGGGGGCTCTCCCAGATACTGCCTATAGTAAGGAGATCGAAGATCGTCTTTTTAACCGAAGCAGAGCTCGCCCTCCTGACCGGCCATGATGACCGGAAGGAGGGGGCGAGGGCCCTCCTCAGGGAGGGGCCAGAGTTCGTGATCTGTAAAAGGGGGAAGAGGGGAGCAGTGGCCTTCACCAGAGAAGGGGAATGGGCCTTCTCCGTCTCGGAGACAGAAGTAGTGGATAACACCGGGGCAGGGGACGTCTTTGATGCGGGCTTCATCTTCGCCTTCCTGCAGGGGGCACCCCTCAAGGAGGGAATCGAGTTCGCCCATCTTTTGGCCTCGAGGAGCCTGAAGGGGTTCGGAAGAGAGACCTATCCGAAAGGGGAGGTTTTGCGTGGGCTTCCGTTTGGGCTGGTTCTCCACGGGAAGGGATGAGGCAGCAAGGGAGCTGCTTCGGGTCGTCTGGCGAAAGATAAAGGAGGGCTTCATCCCCGCTCAGCTCTCCTTCGTCTTCTGTAACAGGGAAAAGGGAGAGGAGGAGGAGAGTGACCGGTTTCTGGAGTTATGCAAGAGGCTCGGCCTCTTCACCCTGACCCTTTCGGAGCGCAAGTTTCTGCCCGATCTCCGGCGGAGGGACAAGGAGGCCTGGAGGGCTGCCTATCATAAGGAAGTGGCGCGCCTTGTGGAGCCCTTCGGGGCCGATGTGATCATGCTCGCCGGCTACATGCTGATCGTGAGCCCCCAGATGTGCAGGGCCTTCCCCATGGTGAACCTTCACCCTGCCCTACCTGGAGGGCCGACAGGGAGCTGGCAAGAGGTAATATGGAAGTTGATCTCCGAAGGGGCATCAAGGAGCGGGGTGATGATCCACCTGGTGACAGAGGAGCTTGACCGGGGGCCTGTCCTTACCTACTGTTCCTTCCCCATCAAAGGGGGGAAGCTCTCTGCCCTCTGGAGGGAAGTGGAAGGAAAGGGGGTTGAAGAGATAAGGAGAGAGGTCGGAGAAGACCTCCTCCTCTTTCGGGTCATCCGGGAGGAAGGGGTGAAGAGGGAACTTCCCCTCATCGCCCTGACCCTTAAGACCCTGGCCGAGGGAAGGATGAAGTTGAAGGAAGGAAGGGTGCTCGATGGGGAAGGAAGACCCGTTTCAGGGATTGATCTCACCGAGGAGGTGGAAAGGGCTCTCAGGGAGGGGCTATGAGGGTCTTTGTGACCGATTGTGAGGGACCCATCTCCAAAAACGATAACGCCTTTGAGCTTTGCTGTCACTTTATCCCTGAGGGGGAGAAGTTCTTCAGCCTCCTCAGCCGATATGACGATTATCTCGCTTATGTGGAGAAGAGGGAGGGCTACAAGGCAGGGGATACCCTTCGGCTCATCGTCCCCTTTCTCATCGCCTTTGGGGCGACCGATGAGGCGATAGAGCGTTTCAGCGCCGAGAACATCCTCATCATGCCCAGGGCAAAGGAATCCTTAAATTACATATTCTCCCTTATGCCCGCTTTCATCGTTAGCACGAGCTATGAGCCCTACATCAGGGCCCTCTCAGAAGTGCTCTCCTTTCCCTTCGATTACACATACTGCACCCGCTTGAGACTCGAGGGCTTCTATCTCCCGGAGGCGGAAAGGAAGAGACTGCGCGAACTCTCAAAGGAGATGGTCTCTTTGCCCATGATAGATTGGCCTGAGGGGGCACAGGGAAAGGAGGACCTGGGGCCCCATTCGAGGAAAGCGGTGGAGAGGCTCGATGAGATATTTTGGAGGGAGCTCCTTTTCTCAGAGAGCGCTCAGGTCCTCATGGGGGTGGATCCGGTGGGAGGGGAAGCAAAGGCAGAGGCGATAAAGGACGTCGCCCGCAGGGTCGGCTCCTCCCTTGGCGAGGTCATCTACGTGGGTGATAGCATCACCGACGAGAAGGCCCTAAGGCTGGTGAGGGAAGGGGGAGGGGTTGCCGTCTCCTTCAATGGCAATTCCTATGCCCTCAGGGAGGCGGAGATCGCGACCCTGGCCCCTGATGCGAGGGCCTTGGCCGCCCTCGCCCACCTCTTCTATCGGGGGGGAAAGGAAGGGGTGCTCGAAGGGGTGAGGAGGTGGGACAAGGGGTACCTCTTAGAGATGGGCCTCCCTGAGGAGCTCATCCCAGAAGGTGCAGAGGTGGTAAGGCTTAACGAGGAAAACCTCCAGGAGTGGATCGAAAGGAGCGAGGCCTTCAGACGCCAGGTGAGGGGAGAGAAGGTAGGAAGGCTGGGATGAAGAGGGAGACCCTGCTCAATGGCCTGCTCATCGCCCTCCTTATCGCCTTCTTCTATCTCTTCTACCTGATCATATCCCCCTACTTCTCCATCCTGCTCTGGGCGGTGGTCCTGAGCATCATCTTTTATCCCCTGAACCGCCTCATAAGGAGGGTAACGAAGGACAGGAAAGGGATCTCTGCCTTGATAGTGACGGCGCTCGTGATCCTCATCATAGTGATACCCTTCGGCTTTTTCGTCCAGCTCCTGGCGAAGGAGTTGCTGGATGCCTTCGATCTGCTCGAGAGGTTTATCTCTGAGGGCGGGGTAGAGAAGATATGGGAGTGGATCCAGAATTCTCCCCTCTTCAAACGTCTAAGTGAACACCTCATGAAGCAGCTCAACCTCACCGGGGCGGACCTCGAGGCCATCCTCATGGAAAACGCCCATAAGCTGAGCCTCTATATCGCCAATCAGACCTCCAAGTTTATCCGAGGGGTCTCCAGCGCGGTGTTCCAGTTCGCCCTGATGAGTGTCGCCCTGTTTTATCTCCTCAGGGACGGGGAAGAGATCATCAACAAGGTAAAGGCTCTCTTGCCCTTTTCCCGTGCCGATAGCGAGAAGCTCCTCGGGAAGATGGTGGAGATGATCCAGGCCACCATCTATGGAGGCATCGTTGTGGCGCTGGTCCAGGGCTTCCTGGGAGGTGTGGGTTTCTGGATAGTAGGGCTCCCTTCCCCCATCTTCTGGGGGGCAGTTATGGCCGTCTTCTCCTTCCTCCCCATAATCGGGGCCTTCCTGATCTGGATACCCGCCTCGATAATCCTGATCCTGCAGGGGAGTTACCTTAAAGGGATCCTCCTCTTCGGGTGGGGAGCGGTGATAGTGAGCTCCTCGGACAACATCCTGCGCCCCGTCCTCATAAGTGGGAGGACAAAGGTCCATGCCCTCCTGCTCTTTTTCGGGGTCCTGGGGGGACTTAAGGCCTTCGGTTTCCTGGGGTTCGTCCTGGGTCCTCTTATCATCACCGTCTGCTTGGCTATGATAGAGTTCTATATTACCCCGAAGAGAGGAGTGTCGGAGGAGGCCGCCACGGAGTAGAACTTTCTCGCGGGCAGTTCCACACAGGTGAGGGCCCCGCCGTAAACGGCCCCCGTGTCTATGCCGATCTTCCTGTCGGTAACAAAGGGCTTCCGAAAGGGGGTATGGCCGAAGATGACCGTCTTCCCGAAGTCATAATTGGAATAGATGAACTCCTCCCTGATCCAGAAGAGGTCGAAGGGATCCTGTTTCTCGAGCGGCACCCCGGGGCGAAGTCCGGCGTGAACGAAGATGTAATCCTCGGTCTCGTAATAGAGGGGGAGGGACTGGAAAAAGCGGAGATGCTCTTCGGGCAACGAAAACTTGCCTTGAGAGAGGTAGCTTCTGATGGTGGTGCCTCCACCGTTATAAAGATAGAGCTCGTAATCCCTGCCCGTAAGCACCCAGGTGAGGAACATGTCCTCATGATTTCCCTTAAGGCAGATCACATTGGGGAACTCCTCCTTTATCCGGAGGATCAGCTCCACCACCTGGCGGGATTCAGGCCCTCGGTCTATATAATCCCCGATGAAGACGAGGGCGTCCTCCTCGGGAACGACCAGAGGCCTTATCTCCTCCATCAACCTCTCCAAGGGGGAAAGGCATCCGTGGATATCGCCGATGGCGAAGTACCTCTTTATTTCCCCTTCACCCACCACTGCTCGTCCCCTTTGTCAAACCACCAGGCAGAAAAGTCCCGCTGCAGGATGGCCTCGGCCAGCCTCTTGCCCGCCTCGGTCCGCAGGCGCCGGATATTGTACCTTAACCACTCCTCAGCATACCTGTTGCCCAGATCCTTCTCCTCCTTCAGCTGCAAAATGAGTTCCAGCTGGTCGGCATCATGGCTCAGGAGGGCCTCGCGACTCTTCTGGGCGTTGAACTCCTTCAAGAGGGCCTTTATCTCCTCCCCGAAGGGAAGCCCAGAGGTCATCTCCTCGAGGGCCTTCTCCTCGTCCACCTTTACATATTTTTTGTACACATAGTTCTGGTCTCCCGTCCTCGCCTCCATGAGGTCGTGAAAGAGGCACATCATCACCACCTTCATCTTGTCGGCCCGTCCATCGAGGTGGGCGAGCACATAGCCCACCACTGCCGTGCGAAAGAGATGCTCTGCTACCGATTGCTTCCCCGTGCCAAGAAAACGATACCCAGTGCGGGGGGTCCTGGAGAGCATCCCCGCCTCGAAGAGGAGATCAACCATCCGCTTGAGGTCCATGACCCTAAATCTATCACCCCCTCGGGTCTTCTTCAAGGGGAGCGATTCTATTGACGGACTTCTTCGGTTGGTTTAGGATCGCCCAGGGAGGGTCAAGATGCGGGTGCTCGTCGTGGGAGGAGGCATTGCAGGGATCTCTGCCGCCCGGGCACTGCTCCGGTGGGGCGAGGAGGTGATCATCGTTGAGAAGGAGGAAAAATTAGGAGGGTTAATGTCACAGATAGCCAACTGCCGCGTCAGCTTCCAGACCCTCTTCTCCGAGATAGAGGGGGAGAGGAATCTTCACATCTTTACCTCTTCCGGAATCGAGGAGGTGAAGGAGGAGAGAGATGGGTTCAGGGTGCTCCTGAAGGGCGGGGAGGAGCTTCGAGCGGACAGGGTCATCATCGCCGCCGGGGCCGTTCCCTTTGAGCCCTCTCCCCCTCTATTTCCCTCATCTCCAAGGGTCCTTGGTAGTCTTGCCTTCGACAAGATCCTCGATCAGAGGACGCCGGAGCTCCCCCCCGACCTGAGGAGGGTCTGTTTTTTGCTCTGTGTGGGATCGCGGGAGAAGGCCTTTCCCCTCTGCTCAGGGGTCTGTTGCCCTTATACCCTCAGGCAGATCAAGTGGTTGCTTCAGCGGAGGGAGGACGTCTCCGTAACGGTCCTCTATAACGACCTTCGGCTAAGCGGGCAGGAGTTCTTCCTGAAGGAGCTTCTGGAGAAAAGGGGGGTGCGTTTTTTTCGTTCAAGCACCCGGGCCATCGAGCCCTGGGGGAACAGGGTGAGGGTCAGGTACTGGATGGACTCCCTCAAGGAGGAGGAGTTCGATTACGTGATCCTTTCCGTAGGATTGAGACCTTCGCCAGAGCTTAAGGCCTTGAGCCGGCTCTTCGGCTTTTCGCTAAACGAGCACGGATTCGTAAAGGAGTCTTCCCCCCTCGCCACGGACCGGAAGGGGGTCTTCGTGGCGGGTTGTGCCCTTGAGCCCATGAACATAAAGGACTCCATCTCCACGGGATTGGGGGCCGCCCTTAGGTGTTTGGAGGGGTCAGGGAGGTTTTCCGGATTAGTGGTGAATCTGGACGAGGAGAGGTATGGATCCGTCCTTGAAGACCTGGGGATTGAGGTCAGAAGGGATGCCCCTTTAAGGCTCTTCTCTTCGAGGCGACCGGTCTTCCATTGGGAGGATCATGGAGGTCCTTATCTCTTCCTCCTTGATGTTTCGCAGCTTGAGCGAAGGTTTCTCTGGGAGTACCTCTCCCTCGCCTTCCTCGAGAGGGCATTGGAGTTGAGGGAGAGGGGAGAGAGGGTCTTTGTGCTCAGTAGCGGCGTCCTCACCCCTTCCTATGACGAGCTGCTTTATGAGCGGGCAAGGAGAAAGGGAGTCATATTCCTCGACATAAAG
>CBEVRB010000014.1:0-22067 GCA_965552155.1 uncultured bacterium | reverse complement strand
CGCTTTGACAAAGGAAAGCCATATCTTGCTTTTCGGAACCGTTTCGGCACCCTTCCTGATTTGAAGGTCTGGGCTTCTCAAAGAGAGCCTTGGGGAGGTGATCCAGGAGAAGGTCTTAGAGTTGAGGAAGCGCAGGGAGGGGTTCCGAAGATATCAGCTTCTTTGATATATTTGGTTTTTAAAGATAAGGTGAGTCCCCGGATGGCCAACCGCTCAATGCTTATAGGAGGAGTGATGATCCTCGTGCTCATAGGGATAGCGGTGGCAGCGCCCTTTCTCGCCCCCTATGATCCCATGACCATAGACCTCAAGGGGGAGCTGGAAGGCCCCTCCTCCTCCCATCCCTTGGGCCAGGACAAGTTGGGAAGGGACATCCTCTCTCAGATCCTGTACGGAGCCAGGGTGTCTCTGGGGGTGGCGGTTCTGGTAGTGGGGTTTTCCGTCCTGGTGGGAACGGCCCTGGGGGCCATTGCGGGTTACTGGGGTGGTGCGGTCGATGGGGTGATCATGCGGGTGGTGGATGTGCTTCTGGCCTTCCCGGGCATCCTCCTCGCCATAGCCATAACCGGGATCCTGGGGCCGAGCCTCTTCAACGTCATCCTCGCCCTTTCGCTCCTCGGCTGGGTCGGATACACGAGGCTCGTCCGGGGACAGGTCATGGCCGAAAGGAACAAGGAATATGTGATCGCCGCCCGGGCCCTGGGGGCCGGTCCCCTGAGGGTGATCATCTGCCACATCCTGCCCAACGTGATGGCCCCGGTGATAGTGGAGGCGACCTTCGGGATGGCCGGGGTGATCCTGGCCGAATCGAGCCTCAGCTTCCTGGGCCTGGGCCCCCAGGACGTGCCCACCTGGGGAAGACTCCTTCAGGAGGGGACCCAGTTTCTGCTCTTTGCCCCCCATGTGGCCACCTTCCCGGGGATGGCGATCATGGTCACGGTGCTCGGCTTCAACTTCCTGGGAGACGGCCTGAGGGACAGGCTGAACGTGAAGAGATGGGCCTGAAGATAAAGAGGATCCCTTCACCCAATTTCTCCTCCCGTCAAGGAGTGGAGGTGGACCTCATCGTGATCCACTCTATAAGCCTACCACCAGGAGAGTTCGGAACGGGCTATGTGGTGGATCTGTTCCTCAACCGCCTCGACCCCAAGGCCCACCCCTCCTTTGAAGAACTGCAGGGGATGCGGGTCTCATCCCACTACTTCATAGACCGCCAGGGGGAGATCATAGAGTTCGTGCCACCGGAGTACGCCGCCTGGCACGCCGGGGAGAGCTCCTTCGAGGGAAGGACAAATTGCAACCTCTTCTCCATCGGGATAGAACTGGAGGGGGACATATCCATCTCCTTCACTGACCAGCAGTACGAAAGCCTCATCGAGCTCTGTCATCTCCTGATGGAGCGCTATCCCTCGATCAGACCCGAACGGATCGTGGGTCACAGTGACATCGCCCCCCACAGGAAGAAGGACCCCGGCCCCCTTTTTTCCTGGGAGAGATTAAGGGAGGGACTGGCCAAAAGAAAGGGAAAGGGATGGCGCGAATTTACATCCCAAAAGAGAGGATAACCCCAGAGGAAATCGCCCTCAAACCCCGGGAGATCCGCTACCTGATCAAAGTGCTGAGGCTTGGGGAGGGAGATGAGGTAACGGTCTTCGACGGAGAGGGGAGGGAATACCGCGCGAGGCTCCTTGAAGAGGGGGGTTTCTACCTCCAGGTGGAAGAAGAGATGGAACCCCAGAGGGAGTCACCCCTCAGCATCACCCTCGCTCAAGGGGTCCTTAAAGGCGAGAAGATGAAGTGGGTGATCCAGAAGGCGACGGAACTGGGGGTAAGGAGGATCGTTCCTCTCTTCCTCGCCCGCTCCGTCCCCGTCTGGGAGGAGGAGCGGGGGAAGGAGAAAATATCGAAGTGGCAACTCATCGCCCAGGAGGCGGCAAAACAGTCCAACAGGACAGTCGTTCCCGAGGTGACGGGGGCGATGAGCCTGGAGAAATTCCTCACCGAAGCCCAAGGCCTCAAGATCCTGCTGTGGGAAGAGGAAAGGAGAGGTTTACGGGAACTGCTAAAGGACATTTCTCCCTCCCCGGAGGTGACTTTAGTGATCGGACCCGAGGGGGGCTTCACCGAAGAGGAGGTGATCCTCTTTCAGCAGGAGGGGTTCCTCGTGGCGGGGCTCGGGAAGAGGATCCTTCGGGCGGAAACGGCAGCCCTCGCCGCCTTAGCGATCCTTCAACACCTTTACGGAGATCTGGGATGACCCTTCTCTCATTTCTTCTTCAAGCCTTCTCTTCCAAGAGTCTTGTTATCTCGTGGTGAATTGTGCTGAAATTGAGAAAGGGATTGTGCCAGGGTAGTGATGGATTTTGAAAAGCTGAAGGAGAGGATGGGAGATGTTGGAGTATCTTGAGGCCACGGAGGTCATCGATTGTGATAAACCCGAGATAAAGGAGCTCGCCAGAGAGATAGTCGGAGGGAGGACAGACGCTCGAGAGGCGGCAAAAAGGCTCTTTTACTTCGTCAGGGACACCATCAGATATAACCCCTATTCTCCCTTTTTCCTCCCCGAGCACTACAAGGCAACGACCACCTTGCGGAGGGGAAAGGGCTACTGCGTGCAGAAGGCGGTCCTCCTGGTCGCTTTGGCCCGGGCGGTGGGGATCCCGGCCCGGCTGGGGTTTGCCGATATCCGAAACTGGAGGGCCTCGGAACAACTGGTCAGGATGATGGGAACCAACCTCTTCGTCTTCCACGGCTATGTAGAATGGTCTTTGGATAAGCGATGGATTCGGGTAACCCCCTCCTTTGAAAGGGACCTCTGTGAGGAAAACGATTATCCTATCATAGAATTTGATGGGGAAAATGACGCCCTCTTCCCCCATTATGACCGGAAGGGACGCAAGTTTGTGGAATATGTCCGATACCACGGCACCTTCGCTGACCTGCCCCTGGACCTGATACTGGAGGCGTGGGAGAAGGCTTACGGTAGAGAAAACGTCGAGAGGTGGAAAAAGGAATTCAGGGAGTAACTCCCTTTACCTTTCAAGGCCGTATAACTTCATCGCTTCCTGTCGCAGCTTGAACTTCTGCACCTTCTTGGTGGGAGTCATGGGGAAGGAATCGACGAACCTGACGTACTTGGGTATCAGAAAAGGATCGAGTCCCTCCCTGCAGAAAGTGAAAATCTCCTCCTGGGTCGCCTCTTCTCCTTCCTTCAGCTTGATCCACGCCGCTATCTCCTCTCCCACCTCCTCATCGGGAACCCCGAAGACCTGAGCCTCGGCGATCTTGGGGTGAGTGTAAAGGTACTCCTCGACCTCCACGGGATGGATCATCCTGTCCCCTTTTCTTATCAGTTCCTTCACCCTTCCACTGATCCTGAAGAGGCCGTCCGACCCCTTCCACCCGAGATCTCCGGTGTGAAGCCATCCCTCCTTGTCTATGGCCTGGGCCGTGGCTGCCGGCATCTTATAGTAACCCTCCATGAGGAGGCCCCTCGTACATATTTCCCCTTCAGCCCCGTCGGGAAGTTCCTCGCCGCTGGAAGGGTCGATGATCTTCACCTCAATATGGGGAAGGGCCCGCCCGATGGTCGATATCCGGACCTCGAGGGGATCGTCCGCAGACGTCATCGTTATCCAGGTCGAGGCCTCTGTGAGGCCATAGCCGGTGATCATATCCTTCGCCCCCATCCTCTCCACTATCCTCTTCATAAGTTCCATTGGACAGGGGGCGCCGGCAACGATCCCTTTCCGGAGGGTGCTCAGGTCAAAGTCCCCAAAGCGGGGATGTTCCAGAAGGGAGACGAAGAGGCTCGGGGTGCCGTAAAGGGCGGTGCATCGCTCCCTCTCGATCGCCTTCAGGGTCTCCTCGGCATCGAAGGTGTCGGAGGGAATGACTGTGGTCGCCCCACAGGTTACGGCGGTCAGGAGTACACAGATCGACCCGAACATGTGGAAAAGGGGCACGGCGAGACAGAGGCGATCCTGAGGGCCGAGCTTCTGGAGGGAAGCGCTGATCATGGATTTGTTGATGAGGGCGTAATGAGTAGATAGTACCCCTTTGGGAGAACCTGTCGTCCCGGAGGTGTACATGAGCGTGAAGATGTCGTGAGGGGAACAGAGGGCGGCCCTCTCCTCCAGCTCATCGTTACTGATCTCCTCTCCCTTTTCGATCACTTCTCTCAAGCACAGAATTCCCCCGTAGGGACTATCGGATAAGAGGATGAGCCTTTTGAGGTGAGGGAACCGCTCCAGGTGAGGGGGCATCGAAGGTGCCTTTATCTCGGGAGCCAAACCCTCGAGGAGCCGGAGGAACCCTTCCCCACCATCGAGACCGCGAGCGAGAATAAGGGTGCGAGACTCAGAGTTTTTAAGCAGGTATTCAAGTTGGGGCGCTTCATAAAAAGGGTCTACGCTCACCAGAACCGCACCGACTCGCGCTATGGCAAAGGCCGCTATAACCCACTCCGGCAGGTTCGGTGCCCAGAGGGCCACATGCTCCCCCTTCTCCACCCCCAGGGCAAGGAGGCCCTTGGCAAGGCGGTCAACTTCGTCGAGGAGTTGGTTATGTGTGTATCTCTTCCCTCGCTTTACGTGAATCAAGGCCTCCCTCTCGGGGAAAAGGGAGGCCATTTCCTTGAGCAGATCGGCAGTATGTGCTTCCTTAAACGGAACCATGCACTTTTTTAAGGGATGAACTCCCTCTCCTCGACCGAGAACCCCAGTTTTTTCAGCTCGGAGATCAACTGGGAGATGTCCTCGGCGTCCAGGTGCACAATCAGGTCGTTCTTATCGGTATCGGGCGATTTGATGGTCCAGAAGGTCTTTATCTTGAGGCCCAATTTGTTTATGCTCTCAAGGACCCTTTGCATCTTATCCCCCTCTCCCCCTTCGTAAACGATGATCCTCTTTCCGGTCTCACCTATACCGAAGAGGGGATTGAGGACTTTGTAGAATATGTCGTTGGTGGTGAGTATCCCCACTACCCGATCTCCCTCCACTACAGGGAGACATCCCACCCGATTTTTCTGAGCGATGGCAGTGGCCAGCTCCACCGGGATATCCGGAGGAACCGTCACCACGTTCTTCTTCATGATCTCCTTCACCGTGAGCTTTGACAGCAAATAGAGAAGCTCTCCCCGGCTAAGGGAAGTGGCAGAGGAGGGCTCGGCCTTGAGCAGGTCGTCTTTGGTGACAAGACCTACCAGCTTTCCCTTATCCACGATGGGAAGGCGCTCGAATTTATGGAAGGCGAGGATCCTTTCGGCCTCAAGCACCGGGGTGTCGCTGGGTATGGTTATTACATTGGAAGTCATCACATCGCGTACTAACATCTCCCTTACCTCCTTTCGATTTTTCTCTTAAACCTTAATCTTTTTTCCCCTTTTGTCAACCTTTTTGGGGAAATTTAAGGGGCCTCCTCGAAGAGGCCCCCTTCTGGGCCCTACTTTATGGGACGGAAATACTTGATGTCGAAGATAGAACCCTCCCTTTCGTCCTTCCCCTTGAAGACCGCCTCAACCCGCATTCCGATCTGGACCTCCTCGGGCTCCACCTCTCCCAGAAAGTGGACTAATCCACCATCGGCTCCATCGAGCTTCACCATCGCTATGATGGAGGGCTTCTCATGAGGTGAGCCGTCCATAGCCCGGTAGCAGATCGTGTAGGTGTGAACCGTCCCCTGCGTGCTCACCTCCAAATAGCTGGACTCCAGGCGGGCAAAGCAATCCTCACAGTATATTCTCGGGGGGACATAGGTCTTTTTACAATTTTCGCAGCGAGCCCCGATAATCCGTCCGTTCTCCATGATCTCCCGGAAGAAGCGCTCACCGGCCCGCCCCACGGTGTATATGTAGTTTAAGGGTATCTCTCCTTCCCAGTAGGTGATATCGGTGGTCTTATGGTGTCTCTCTATCAGCGCCATCTCTAATCCCCCTTTCAGTAAGGCTTGAAGTATTTGATGTCCGTTATGGCCCCTATCCTCTCCTCGGGCGGCTTCCAGACCGCCTTGACCCTCATCCCTATGTAGATCTTCTCCGGCTCCACCTCGTCCAGGAGGTGGAGTATCCCCATCCCCGGGGAGGCTCCGTCTATCTCAATCACCGCAGGGGTGAAGGGGCGCTGCCCCTTGGGGATGCGCCCTGCCTTCCAGTCTATGTAGCTGATCACAAAGGTGTTTACCACCCCCGTGTCCTTCACGTACACCCACTCATCGGTGGGACGCCAGCAAAGCTCGCAGAACATCCGTGGAGGGAGGAGGATGCGGTTACACCTCCTGCACCTTTTGCCGATGATCCTCCCGTTCTTCAACTCGGCCAGATACCTTCCCAGGGCAGGACCGTTGTCCCACGCGTAACGGAGGTTCGGCTTCCAGGTGGTGGTGATCACCTTCCCCTCCCTGATGTCCCGCTCGCTCAGCCCGGTCACCGTCCTCTCGACCATCTCCTTGGTGATGAGCTCCTGCATCTCGGCACCTCCTTTCTATCTTCGCAGAACGACCACGGTCCCCACCTGCATCAGGTCTCCCCATGCCTGGGCCACGCCACATGTGGGTTTTCCGGGGACCTGGCGCTTGCCCGCCTCCTCCCGGAGCTGGAGGAAGATCTCGATGATCTTCATCAGCCCGGTGGCCGCTATGGGGTTCCCCACACCGAGGGCCCCTCCAGAAGGGCAGCAGGGGAGATTGCCGTCCCTCTGGGTCACCCCGTCGACGAGAAGCTTTATCGCTTCACCCCGCTTGCAGAGCAGCAGGCCCTCCATGTGATGGAGCTCCTTGTAGCTGAAGGGGTCGTAGGGCTCGGCGACGTGAATCTCCTTGTCCGGCTCTCTGATGCCGGCCATCTTGTAGGCCATGCGGGCGGCCACCTCCACGTAGTCGGGGTAATAGAGGTCCCTGGTGCACCAGTAGGAGGTATCCAGGGCCCAGCCCACCCCGTCTATCCAGATCGGTTTCTCCGTAACCCGGCGGGCAATGTGCTCTGCCGCCAGCACTATCGCCGCAGCCCCGTCGCTCGTGGGGCTCACGTCCAGGCGGTTGACCGGCCATGCCATCACCTCGGAATTGAGCACGTCGTCCACGGTGATCTCCGCCGCCACCTGGGAAGAGGGATGGTCAAGGGCGTTCTTCTTGTTCTTCACCGATACCAGAGCGATGTCCCTCTTGGAGAGCCCCCACCGGGTCATGTACCGGTTCATCTCGATGGCGAAGATCCAGATGAGGGTGGGGTAGAGGGGCTGCTCGGTGGTGTGATCGAAGATAGTGAGGAAGGCACCGGCCGGATGGGGATAACAGCTTGACATCTTCTCCTCTGCCACCACCAGACAGGTATCGAACATCCCGGAGGCGACGTGAAACCACCCGTGAATGGGGGAAAGGACCCCTGTGCCCCCTCCCACATAGTGCCGCATGTAGGGCTTCCTCTTCCCACCGGCCCCGTCTATCAGGTATTCCCCGTTCATGTGGATGCCGTCAAAGGCATCAGGGGCCGTGCCCAGCACCACACAGTCTATGTCCTCCAGCCTCATCTCACATGATTCCAGGGCCATCTTGGCGGCCTCATAGGCCAGCTCCTTGGGCGTCTCCTGGGCCCGGCGATAGAACTTGGTCAGGCCCGCTCCCACTATGGCTACCCTCCTCAGTCCCATCGTCCACCTCCTTTTCTCAGTTGCTCAGGATGACCACCGCCCCTGTGGCGGTGGGAATGCCTCGCCAGCTATGGGCCAATCCTGTGGTGACGTCTTTAAGCTGGTTCTTCCCCGCCTCACCTCTTAACTGCAGGACCACGTCCAGGACCTTCTGCCCCCCGTTGAGCTCAAAGAGGTTGCCGACACCGAGGCATCCCCCTGAGGGGTTCACGGGCAGCTCTCCCTCTATCTCCGTGGCCCCTGCCTCGGTCATGGGCCCTGCCTCCCCTTTCTTGCAGAGCATTAGGGCCTCCAGGTGCTGAAGTTCCTTGTAGGAGAACTCGTCATTGAGCTCCACGAAGTCTATCTCCTTCCTCGGATAGCGGATCCCGGCCATCTTGTAGGCCTGCTGGGCGGCAAGCCTGGTGTAGGTAGCCTCAGCCCAGTCCCAGCTCTCCAAGACCGGGGTGTCAGAACACCACCCTATCCCCCTTATCCAGATCGGTTTATCGCTGAGGGCCCTGGCCGTCTCCTCCGCCGCCAAGACCATCACCACCGCCCCGTCCGAATGAGGGCTTATGTCCATCTCGGTGAGGGGGTAGGAGACCATCGGGGAGTTGAGCACATAATCCACGTCTATGAGGGCACCGTGGCCTGCGTTAGGGTTGTTCAGGGCGTTCCTCTTGTTCTTCACCACCACCTGGGCGCATTGACGGCGGGTCGTTCCCGTCTCGTGCAAGTAGCGCATCATCTCCATCCCCGCGATGAAGACCGGATCCTCCTTCAAGGGGCGGTTGTAGATCGGGTCCATGGCGAACCCGACCATCTCCGAGAGGGTCAGCATGTTGGAGGCCTTACTCATCCCCTGCACCACCGAGATCTCGGCCACACCTGACATGATCATCATGTAGGCAGAGGCCAGGGAATGGATGAAGTCTCCTGGTACGGTGTATACCGGTTTCAAGACCGCTCCCAGTTGATCAGGGGCGTACTCATCAGCGATGCTGTACCCCTCAAAGAAGTCCTCCGCCGTGCTCACGAAGGCGTCCACGTCCTTCGGCTCTATACCCGCCTCCATATAGGCCTTGGTGGCCGCCTCATAGGTGAGCTCCCGGTAGGAGAGGTCAGGTGTAGTGGCCCTGAAGCCCGTCGTCCCAACACCGATAATGGCTACTCGTTTCGTCATGGGAAACCTCCTTTCCAAAAAGGATTCGTCCTTTAAGCCCTGGAAAAACCCCTTTCCCTATCACCCCCTTTCCTCAGCTTCTTGGCTTTACGTTCTCTTTCACCCACTTGATGATATCCTCCATCAGGGTCCCCGGGGTGAATATCTCCTTCACCCCTGCCTCCTTAAGCTTAGGGATGTCGTCATCGGGGATGATCCCTCCACCGAATACCACCACATCCCCGGCCCCCCTCTCCCTCAGGAGCTCCACCACCCTGGGAAAGAGGTAGAGATGGGCGCCGGAGAGGTTACTCAGCCCTATGGCGTCCACGTCCTCCTGGATGGCCGTGGCCACAATCTGCTCCGGGGACTGGTGAAGGCCGGTGTATATCACTTCGAAGCCCGCATCCCTCAGGGCCCGGGCCACCACCTTCGCTCCCCGGTCGTGACCGTCAAGCCCCGGCTTTGCTATCAGGATCCTCACCTTCCTTTCCGTCCCCATCTCTCTTCTCCTCAGATCCATCCCGGGTCCCTGTAGACTCCGTACACTTCTCTGAAGACGTCGCATATCTCCTGGATGGTAGCGTACTCCCTCACGCACTCGATGATGTAGGGCATGAGGTTGTAGTCCTTCTCGGCGGCGTGGCGAAGCTCTTCCAGGCGCTCCTTCACCTTCTTGTTGTCCCTCTTTCGCCTCACCTCGCTGAGCCTCTCTATCTGCTTCCTCTCCACCTCGGGATCAATCTTCAGGATCGGCACAGGGAGGTGATCGGTCACGTATTTATTCACCCCCACCAAGGTTCTCTTCCCCTCGTCTATCGCCTTCTGGAAGCGGTAAGCGGCATCGGCGATCTCCCTCTGGGGATAGCCCTTCTCTATGGCGGCGATCATCCCGCCCATCTCCTCGATCTTCTCTATGTACTTCATCGCCTCCTCTTCCAGCTTGTCGGTCAAGGCCTCAACGAAGTAGGAGCCTGCCAGGGGGTCTATGGTGTTGATCACCCCCGTCTCCTCGGCCAGGATCTGCTGGGTCCTCAGGGCGATGGTCACCGCCTCCTCGGTGGGCAGGGCCAGGACCTCATCGAGGGAGTTGGTATGAAGGGACTGGGTACCCCCGAGCACGGCCGCCAGGGCCTCATAGGCGGTACGGATGATGTTGTTATAGGGCTGCTGCGCTGTGAGGGAACATCCAGCCGTCTGGGTGTGGAAGCGGAGCATCCAGCTTCGCGGGTTCTTGGCCCCGAACCTCTCCCTCATAAATCTGGCCCACATCCTCCTGGCGGCCCGGAACTTGGCTATCTCCTCAAAGAAGTCTATATGGGCATTAAAGAAGAAGGAAAGTCTGGGGGCGAACTCGTCCACGTCCATCCCCCGCTCTATGCAGGCCTCCACATAAGTGAGCCCATCGGCCAGGGTGAAGGCGAGCTCCTGAACGGCGGTGGAGCCCGCCTCCCGGATGTGATAGCCGCTGATGCTGATGGTGTTCCACTTGGGGACCTCCTTGGTGCAGTACTCGACGGTATCGACGATTATCTTCAGCGATGGGCGGGGAGGCAGCATGAAGGTCTTCTGGGCGATGAACTCCTTGAGCATGTCGTTCTGGATGGTCCCCCCGATCTCCTTCTTACTCACCCCCTGTTTCTCGGCGGTGACGATGTACATCGCCAGAAGGACCGCAGCCGGGGGGTTGATGGTCATGGAGGTGGTGATCTTGTCCATCGGGATGCCGTCAAAGAGGATCTCCATGTCCTTCAAGGTGTCGATGGCCACTCCACACTTTCCCACCTCCCCCCTGGCCATCGGGTGATCGCTGCAGTAGCCCATCAGGGTTGGGAAGTGGAAGGCGATGCTCAGACCCGTCTCACCGTGCTCCAGCAGGTATTTGAACCGCCTGTTGGTGTCCTCTGCCGTGCCCATCCCCGAGAACATCCTCATCGTCCATACCCTGGCCCTGTACATGGTGGGGTGTATCCCTCGGGTAAAGGGATACTGACCCGGGAACCCCAGGTCCCGCTCATAATCGAGATGTTTGATGTCCTCAGGGGTGTAAAGTCGCTTCACCTCCAGCCCCGAGATAGTGGTGAAGGTCTCCTGGGTCTCGGGCAACACCTCAAGGGAGCACTGGAGGGTCTCCTGCTCCCATCGCTCCCGGGCCCTCCTTATTGCCTCGATCTTCTCTTTATCGAACATGGCCATCACCTCTCCAATGTTTTTATGAAGCCTCATTTCTCGATCCCCTCTCGGGAGAGGACCCCCTGCCGATAATAATGTTTCACCTCCACCATCTCGGTAACCAGGTCGGCCTTCTCTATTATCTCCGGGGGGGCGTAACGTCCGGTGAGGACGAGCTCCACGTGGGGGGGACGTTCCTCAAGCAGCCTCAGGACCTCCCCTTTGTCCACGAGGCCAAAGTCCATGGCCACGTTTATCTCATCGAAAATTATTATATCATGCTCCCCTTCATTGACCAATTTCCTGGCAAGCTCCAGGGCCTCCTGGGCCAAGCGGACGTCCTCAGGATCGGGGTTCTGTCGGTTCACGAAGGTCTCCCTCCCCATCTGGCGGATGGTGAGGAAGGGGGCAAGCCACCGGGAGGCCTCAAGCTCCCCGTACTCGATGTTGCCCTTCATGAACTGGATCACAAAGACCTTGAGGCCGTGGCCTATGGCCCTGAGGGCAAGGCCCAGGGCCGCAGTGGTCTTTCCCTTCCCACCTCCCGTGTAGACCTGGACCATTCCTCGCTCGATTCCCTCTTTCATCTCCTTCCTCCTTACTTCTTCCACTTCCCAACGATGGCGCTCGCTATGGTGTTCTTCTGAATCTCCCTGGTCCCCTCATAGATCTCGGTGATTCGGGCATCGCGGTAAAAGCGCTCCACATCGTAATCGGCGATGTACCCGTAGCCGCCGAAGATCTGGATCGCCTCGTCGGCCACTTCCACAGCCACCCTGCCGGCGTAGAACTTGGCCATGGAGGTGAGCTTCGGGTCGATGCGGCCCTGATCGAAGTTCCAGGCGGCCTTATAGAGGAGGAGCCTGGCGGTCTCGATCTTGGTGGCCATCTCGGCCAGCTTGTGCTGGATCGCCTGGAATTCAGCTATCTTCCTCCCGAACTGCGTCCTCTCCTTGGCGTACTGAAGGGCCCGCTCGTAGGCCCCCTGAGCGATCCCCACCGCCTGGGCGGCGATCTCTATGCGGCTCTCGTCGAAGAACTCCAGGACCTGGTAGAACCCCCGGTTCTCCTCCCCCACCAGGTTCCCTGCCGGGACCCGTACGTCCCGGAAGGAGAGCTCGGCCGTGGAGGTCATCTTTATCCCCATCTTCTCCCCCACCTCAGTGGCCTCAAAGCCAGGGGTCCCCTTCTCCACGACGATGGTAGACTGACCCCGATAGGTGGGGGAGGCATCAAAGTCGGTCTGACAGAGCACCACCACGTAGTCGGCGATCACCCCGTTGGTGATGAAGGTCTTGGTCCCGTTGATGACGAACTCATCCCCCTCTTTTACCGCCTGGGTGGACATGAGGGTAATGTCGCTCCCGTGATCAGGTTCGGTGAAACCGCCTGCCGAAATAGCCTTTCCTTGGGTAAGGGGGATGAGGTACTTCTCCTTCTGCTCCTTGGTGCCGAACCTGAGGATCACCTCTGAGGCGAAGTCAGAGAGGCTCAGGGCTATCCCTATACCCGAGTCCACCCTGCAGAACTCCTCCACCACCAGCACGTTCTCAAAGATCCCGTAACCCCCTCCCCCGAACTCCTCGGGGAAGTGAATGCCGACAAACCCCAGCTCACAGGCCTTCCGCCATATCTCCCAGGGAAACTCGTGCTTCTGCTCCAGCTCCCTGGCCAGCTCCCTGTCGAACTCCCCCTCAGCGAACTCCTTGGCCGCCTTTTTGATGTCCCTCTGCTCCTCGGTAAGTTCAAACTCCATCGCCATCCTCCCCTCAGGATTTCAGCGCCTCTATCTTCTCCTTCAGGATGGGAACCACCTTGAAAAGGTCCTCCACAATCCCGTAATCGGCCACATTGAATATGGGGGCCCGGGGGTCCTTGTTCACGGCGATGATCGTGCCCCCCTTGATCCCGGCCACGTGCTGAAAGGCCCCGCTTATTCCCAGGGCGATGTAGACCTTGGGTTTCACCTGTTTACCGGAGGTACCCACCTGCCTCTCCTTGGGGAGCCACCTTTTGTCCACGATGGGGCGGGAGCAGGCGAGGACCCCTCCCAAGGCCTTGGCCAGCTCTTCGGCCAACGAGATATTCTCCATCTCCCCTATTCCCCTCCCCACGGCCACGATCACCTCGGCTTGGGAGATGTCCACCTCGCCTACTGCGGCCTCTATGTAGCGGAGGAACCTCTTGGCGGCCTCCTCAGGGAAGGAAGGCGGGGGCACCTCCTCCACCTCACCCCTCCTCCCCTTCTGCTCGACTTCAAAGGCCCCTGAGCGGACCGTGGCCATATAGGTGGGGGCCTCCTTGGCCCTTATCTCGGCAGAGATTTTCCCCCCGTAGAACTGGCGAATCGCCTTAAGCCCCCCGTCCCACTCAAGCGAGAGGCAATCGGTGATGAGGGGGAAGGAAAGCTCTGCGGCAAGCCTCGGGGCAAGCTCCATCCCGAAGGAGGTGTGGCCGATGAGGAAGAGGGAGGACTTCCTCTCTTGAAGAAGCGGGATGAGGGCCACCTGATAGGTCTCGGAGTTGAACTCCGAAAGCCTTGGGTCCCTGACGACGAGCACCCTGTCGGCCCACCCCTTAAGCTCCTCTGCCATTCCCGAAGTCTCCCCTTCGAGCAATACCGCCCAGAGCTCTTCGCCCATTTCCTCGGCCAAAGCCCCTGCTCCCGAGAGCATCTCAAAGGTAATGTCCCTCAGCCTTCCTCCCCGGTGTTCGGCAAGGACCATTACCGCTCCCATCCTACAAACCCCCCTTCTCCTTGATGATCTCGGCGACCCTCGAGGCCACCTCCCCGAGGTCCCCGCTCAGGATCTCGGCCCTCTTAGAGGCCTCGGGAACAAAGAGCCTCTCAAGCTCAAGGAGCGACCCTTCCTGTCCCACCTCCCTTTCTTCGAGGCCCAGCTCCTTCAGCCCCATCGTCCTTATCTCCTTCTGCCGCGCCTTCCTTATCCCCATGATGGAGACGTAGCGAGGCTCGTTTATCCCCGTCTGGATGCTGAAAAGGGCAGGAAGCCTCACCTCAAGCTCCTCTTCCCATCCTTCCTCCAGCTCCCGCCTCACCTTCACCTTTCCCTCCTCGACCTCCATCCCGGTCACCATGGTCACGTGGGGTATGCCCAGCATCTGGGCGAGGATGGGACCTACCTGGGCATAGCCGTCATCGGCCGCCTGTACCCCGGTAAGGACCATGTCGTACTTGAGGTCGTTTATCGCCCCCCAGAGGGCCCTGGCCACCGAATGGGCATCCCCACCGAAGAGGGAAGGGTCTTTCAGGAGGATCCCCTCATCGGCCCCCATGGCGAGGCACCGGCGTATCACCTCCCTTGAATCATCATCGCCGAGGCTTATTACCGTGACCTTTCCCCCCATCCGCTCCTTAATCCTTATCGCCTCCTCTGCCGCATAGTTGTCCCACTCGTTGATGTCGAATATGAGCCCTTCCTTCACTATCTCCTTCCCATCGGGCCTGACCGAGATCTCCGCCTCGGCCACATCAGGCACCCTCTTCACACAGACCACAATATCCACTTTATCCCCTCCTTTCTTCAGGATTGTCCCCCCATCGCCTCAAGGACCAGCTCCCCTATGTCCTTAACCTCCAGGTGACCCTCGAGACCTGCCGTCTTGACCGCATCGGTCAACATGGCCAGACAGAAAGGACAGGCAGTGGCGATCACCTCCGCCCCTGTCTCGGCCGCCTCCATCACCCTCAGCTCCGATATCTTTCCCCCCTCCTCGGCCTCAAACCACATCCTCCCCCCTCCCCCTCCACAGCAGAGGGAGCGATTCCTCGACCTCGGCATCTCCCTCAGCTCCACCCCCGGGATCGCCTCCAGGACCGCGCGGGGGGGCTCATAGATCCCGTTGTGGCGGCCGAGGTAACAGGGATCATGATAGGTGACCACCTTCTTCAGGCTCCCCCTGAAGGAGAGCTTTCCCTCCTCGATCAGCTTCTCAAGGAGCTCAGTGTAGTGGCGCACCCGGGGAAGGGCACCCTCCAGGCCAAGCTTCTCCTTAAGGGGTGGATACTCGTTGGTGAAGGTATGGAAGGCATGGGGTGAGAGGGTGACCATCTCCCCCACCTTCACGCTCCCGAAGAGCTCCATGTTCTGCATCAGGACCTCTTCGAAGAGGCCGTCCTCCCCAAGCCTTCGGGCCGGCTCACCACAGCACCCCTCCCTCTTCCCCAGGATGCCGAAGTTCACCCCCGCAAGCTGAAGGATCCGGCAGATGGCCCGGGCCACCTCCTGAAGCCTCGCATCATATGAGGCGGTGCACCCCACGAAGAGGAGCACGTCCGCCTCCCCCCCTGGGGAGAGCTCCCTTATCCCGAGCCCCTCGGCCCATTCCGCTCTCTTCCCCGGTGCCCTCTCCCAGGGGTTGTGGTACTTGTATATCGCCTCCAGGGCCCTCATCACCCCCAGAGGGACCTCCGTCCCCTCCTCGATTGCCCCTCTCCTCACCCCCCGCACGAGCTCTATCCCGTTCACGTAGACAGGGCACTCCTCCATGCAGGCTCGACAGGTGGTGCAGTACCAGACCTTCTCCACCGGAAAGGCCACCTTTCGCACCTCCCTTAGAGGGATGAGCCCCCGGAGGAGATAGGCTCTCCTTGAGGCCTCCTTCATCTCCTTCCAGAAGGCCCGGGGTGAAAAGGGTTCTTGGGCGAGGTGAGCCGGGCATACCTCCTCACAGCGGTTGCAGCGGGTACAGGCGTCCATCCAGATGAACTGTCTTCTGCTCAGGGGCGCCTTGAGTCCCTCCCTCTCCTCCAGCGTCACAAAGGAGGGGAGATAGGGCCGCTGGAAGATGTTTGCCGGAGAAGAAAAGAGGTGAAAGAGCTTTGAATAGGGGATGTAGGCGAAAAGCGAAAGGATCACCCCCACGTGGACCGCCCAGAGGAGGCGATAGCCCCCCTCCCCTCCCCCTTTGAAGATGGGGGAGAGGAGAACGCCGAGGGGAGAGGGGTGCAGCCCTGTGGAACTCAGGGAGGCCGCCTTACCCCCCTCAAGGAGCAACCCGGTTATTCCCAGGGCGGCCAAGGCCAGGAGGATCCCGTGGTCCTGAAGCAGGTTATCCATCCTCCCCCTCTTTATGATATACCTCCTGAGAAAGGCAAGGACCACCCCGACAAGGAAAGCGATCCCGAGAAAATCCCCGATGTAGTTCCAGAGGAGGAAGGCCCTCCCCTGAAGCCACCGGGAGACCAGGTGCCCGAGGAGCAGGAGGATGAAGCCCCACATGAGGAGCAGATGCATCAACCCCCCCACCAGGTCCCCCCTCCATATCCTCCTCCCCCCAAGCCCGTCGGCGAGAAATCGCCGGACCTTCTCACCGATCCCCTCCCTCACTTCCTCCCTCCATCCCTTTGCCCAGAGGGAAAAGTTCCTCAGAAGCCCCAGACCAAGGAGCAGGAGAGAGATGAGGAGCCAGTAGGTGATAGGCTGGATCCTGAAGGCAGGGGCCAGGTGGAAGGGCCCGAAGAGGAGATTGGCCCCGACGCCCACCCGATGGCAACCGAGACAGTACCTCCTCGGATTCCTCTTCCCCTTCGGGATGAGGTCACCCTGGTGGCAGTCAAGGCACCCTTCCCTCCCGATCCTCCCCCAGGGATCGGAGCGGGCATGGCCCGAGACCCTGAGGAGGGCCACCCTCCCAAGGAGCCCTTTCGGTGTAGAACCCTCCTCATGGCAGCGGGTGCAGGTTCGGGGAAGGTTTCGAGGGTGGACGCTTGAGAGGGGGTCCTGCTGAGGGCGAACGTTATGAGCACTGTGACAGTCATAACACTGAGGCCCATTGGGTCGCCCGAGCAAAAGGGCCAGCTGGTGTTTCCCCCTCTCGTGTTCCTCCTCGGCCTCCGGGTGACAGCGGGCGCAGCCGAGCGTCCTCATCCCCCCCTGGGGGTGGTAGAAGGGGGTCGCATCGGGATGACAGTTCGTACAGGTGATCCCCTTCCTCCTGTGCACGTCTCCCTTCCAGAGCTCGGGATCGACGAAAAGGGAACGCAGCTCCCCCCCGGTCCCCTCGCCTTTAAGCTCCTTGGCCCCGTGGCAGAAGAGACAATCCTTCTCTCCATAGACCCCGAAGGCCACCGCCGGAAAGAGGAAGATGAAGAACGATAGCAGCGCTGTCCCTCTAAGCCTCATCGACTCTTGAGCAGGGCTATGTAATGGCACCGATCGCAGGCACCCCTCCATTCACCCCATTCCATTTCCCTTAGGTGACAGGGGAGGCAGTCGGCCTTAAGGGGCCGGTTTGTGCCGGGGGATGATCGTTCGTGGACGATCCTCCGGTGGCAATCGGTGCAGACCAGGCCCTCCTGCAGGTGATATCGGTGGGAGAACTTCACCGGAACGGTCCTTAAGGCCTCCCACACCTGCCCCCTCACCTCCCCATGGCAGCGAAGGCAGTGGGCGTTAAGGGTGGCGGGGGTGGCATCCATCGTCCTCTCCCCCCTGTGACACTCCTCACAACCCACCTTTACCGGATGGACCCTTGAAGCCCTCCAGAGCCTCCCCTCCTCCCGGTGACAGCGGACACATACGGAGGGGGCACTCGAACTGTACTGGATGAGCCAGAGGATGGGGAGCAGGAGGACTGCGCCTCCAAAGGCGACGAGCACTCCCCTCTTCATCGAGAGATCCCTGAACCTCATCTCACCTCCAGGAGGTAAAGCTCTTCCTTCTCCTTCCCCCTGGGCCTCCCCATCAGGATCAACCTCTCCCCGCCCCAGGATGAGAAACGGGCTGACCAGTAAGCGGGATAGGAGGGGAAGGACATGGGATAGGGGCTTCGGGTGTACCCGGAGGTGCTGGGGGAGAAGATCTCCTCCCACGTCCCCCTCCTCCAGTCGTACCTGTACCCCTTTCCCCGGAGGCAGTAGAGGATGTACCTCCCATCCCCCGATATCCCCTCGTAATCGAGTCTCTCCCCAGAGGGGAGGAAGAGGGGCTCGGGACCGGAATCCCCCAGGAGGTACGTCCCCGTCTTCTGGCCGACGAAGTAGAAGACCACGGGCTTTCGAGCGGGCCCGATGTGTCCCAAGACGAAATAGGGGGAATGGAGATGGGTGAGGCGCTCGATTTCCCCCTCCCAACTCATCGCGAAGAGGTCATAATCCCCCTTCTCCTGGGAGGCCTTCGCCCCGAACAGGAGCCACTCCCCATCAGGGCTCATCGCGAAGACCCAACCTCCCCCGAGGAAGGGCTTGCTGGGAAAGCCCTCCCATACCCACCCCTTTTCTTTAAGCCGGGGGGCGAGGAAGGTCCTCTTCTTCATGGAGGGGAATTCCAGAAGGACGATCCCCGAGGGATAACCGAGCCCCCCCTCTGTCATATCCCCCTTCACCGCACAGGCGATCCTCCTCCCCTCCCTGTCGGTGGCGTAATTGACGATCCTGGCCCATCCTTTTCCCTTGAACCCCTTGGCCTTGAGGGGGACCCCCTCCATCTCGAGCTCGAACACCCGGACCTTCTTCCCTCTGATCTCGGCCACCGCCAGAAAGTGATCCCTCCAGCGAGGGAGGCTCAGCAGAAAGGTCGCCCGCTTCCCGTCGCCCGAAAGGCGAGGGGGTTTGGAGCCAAGGAGAAGCCTCCCCTTGAAGGGCGCCGGGGCGGGGACCTCACCGTCCCGGAAGATGGTCCTCTTCTCGCCCGTCTCCAGAAAGACGACCTTGAGGGACCGATGGACCTTGAGGGGAACCTTCTCATCAGGGGTCTCATGGACGTAAAGGAGCACCCGACCATCCTCGCTCAGGGAGGGATAGCGGACGATACCCTCCCTGGTATAGGTGATCCGGTCTATCCTCGCCTCAAGCCCGTGGGCCAGGGCGGGGATAATGGCCAGAAGGACTGCGATCGCTGCCTTCAAAACTCTTTCCCTCATCCCATCCTCTCCACCCTCACCCGGACGCCCGCCAAGGCCGGTCCCCCTCCCAGAGGATCGGGATCTGGACCGAGGAGGGGATAGGGACTCTCCCCCTCCCACCGCCACCAGAGAAGCCCGGTATCCGGGTCATCGCTCCTGAACCTCTTCCCCTGGCTGATCCTCCCCCCTGGGATTCCTTTCCTTATGGCGAGGACCCCGGGGCTTATCCTCTCGGTGAGGGAAACCCTCGTCACGATCTCCCCATGAGGGGAATGAACCTTCACCCTCTCCCCCTCCCTTATCCCCATCTCGGAGGCCGAGGAGGGGTGGATCCACAGGGAGTTGGAGTGCGATATCTCGAGGAGCCACTTGGCGTTGGTGATTCGATCGCCGGATAAGGCCGTGGAGAATAGGATGAGGGGAATCCCTTCTCCTCTTTTTTCCTTCCAGGGCGCTGCCTCTATCACCTCTTCAAGGGGCACCCGGAGACGTTCAGGCCTCCTCGGCCGGGCATCCCCCAAGGGAAGTATCCCCTTTCTGCGCAGTTCCTCCCAGGCCTTTCTCCCCGGGGACCCGGAGATCTCGGCGACGAACCTGCGGAGGTACTCCTCCGTCTCCGTGAAGGGAAACCCCTCCTTCACCTCGCCCCCGATCCTCTGGGCGACCTCGATCAGCAGGTCGCTCAGGGGGAGGGCCTCACCCAGGGGGGCGGTCCTTCGCGGGTAGCGCTTCCCGTACCGGGGAAGGCCCCTGGGGCGAAGGAGGGCCGGTTCCCCTATGGGGTGAAGTACCGGCTGCCTCAGGGCTAAAAATTTCTCCCCGTCGAGGGTCTCCTTCAGGGCCAACCCCCACTCTTCTAAGGGATGGGCCGCGGGCAGGAGGAGATCGGCCAGGGAAGCCGTGGGGGTCATCCTCGTATCCATCACCACCAGGAAGGGGACCCTCCCCTCATCTTTTAGATGCTCCTCTGTTCCCATCCCGCCCGGGTTAATTTGCACTGGGTCAGAGCGATAGACGAAGAGGAAGTCCAACCCTTTCCGGTACACCTCGGCCCCCTCCTTCCGGAAGGGCCCTTCCGGGACCCAGCAGTGGGAGAGGGTGGGCATCACGTACCCCCCCTCTTTTCCCATGGCCCCCGCCAGGGCGCCAAGCAAGAGCAACGCAAGGACGGTATAAACTCCCCTCTCTCGCTGATGGACCCCTCCTCCTGGGATCAGGGCCTGGGGCCTGCGGGTGGCAAACTCCACGGCCAGCCTCTCTATCTCCCGGGCCCCTATCCCGGTTATCTCCTGGGCCCAGAAAGGGGCAAAGGGCTCAAGAAGCCCCCTCAACTCCTCCAGGGAAAGCCCGAGGGCTCCCAAGGCCTCCTCCTCATAAAGCCCCTTCTTCACGATCACCTTGGCCATGGCCAGGGCAAGGGCCGCATCCGTCCCTGGCCTTATGGGGTGCCACTCATCGCTCCTTGAGGCGGTAAAGCTCGAGCGGGGATCGAAGGTGATCACCCTTATTTCCCTCCTCCTCTCCATGAGCCTCCTCGCCACCTCCGGAAACCGTCCCCCTCCTTCCAAGGGGTTAGCCCCGAAGAGGAAGAGGGATCGAACCCTTCTGATATCCACCCTTCCGATCCCGTCATCCCAGAAGATCCGGTGAGCCTCAAGGAGGTTCCTCTCGCGGAGCCCCTCCCTGTCTATCACCCCTGCCCCTATGGCATTGGCAAACCGCCCGAGAAGCGGCTCTCTTTCACCGACATCAAAGAGCACCTCCCCTCCTTCCTTGAGCCTGCGGGAGATCTCCCAGAAGGCCTCATCCCAGCTTATCCTCCTCCATTTCCCCTCCCCCCTTCTGCCGACCCTCCTGAGGGGATAAAGGAGCCTCTCGGGATCGTAGACCTGGTTCGCCGCAGCGATCCCCCGGGCACATATCGCCCCCCTGTTGGTGGGAGAAAGGGGGTTGCCCTCGATCCTGATGAGCTTCCTCCCCTTCAGAACCCCCATCACCCCACAGGACGCAGGACAGAGGGAGCAGAAGGTGGGGATCGCCTCTTCCCCAGGCCCTTCCACCGGAAGGCCGACGGCAGGCCTCAGGGGGATGAAGAACCCCAATCCCAAGCCGATCTTCAGGAAGTCCCTCCGCGAAAGCTCCATCTCCTCCTTAGAGCAGGGGAAGGTACTCCCCTGCCAGCACCACATTACACCTCATGGCGAAAATCCCCACGACCACAAGAAGGGCCGCCACTCCCACCCACCTCACGTTCCTGGTGCGCGGAGAAAAGACCAGGAAGAGGGGCAGAAGCTTCCCCATAAGAGTTTCCACCCCCAGGAAGGAGAGGGTGAAGGGGCCACTCAGCAAGAGCCTCACCGCCTCAACCTCCCCCGCATCCCCCATGAGGTGGTGGATGAGATCGCACATCACGAGAAAGAGGTCGAAGGTGATCGCCCAGCCGAGCATCCTCCCCAGACCCAGAATCAGCTCCTCCTTTACCTTCCGCTCCGGTGAGAAGAACCTGTCCTTCACGATGGATACGACGATCATGAGGGCTATCCCGGAGACGATGGCCGAGGCCAAAAAGAGCAGGGGCATGAGAGGGGAGTTCCAGAGGGGGCGAGCCTTGACCACCGCCAGGATAAACCCCGTGTAACCGTGCACCGCTATGGCCAGGGGTATCCCTATAAGGCCGAACACCCGGGCCCTCCCCTCGTCGCCCCTGAAGATGTAGTAACCGTAAATGAAGCAGTTGAGCGGATATATGGTCAGGAAAAAGGAACCCCAGGTGATGGGGGAGGTGGCATGCAGGTACACGAAGAGGTGCCAGGCCCTGAGGGGCCTGCCCACGTGCAGCAGCAGGAAGAGGGGCGCCAGGATCAGGAGCAAGGTGGCGAGCACGATCCCCGTCTTCCCTAAGGGTTTGTACCGCTGGATCCCGAAGCCGTAAGCGAGGGTGCTCAGGATGAAGGAGCCAGCGCTCAATCCCGTAAGGTAAAAGTAAGTGGCAATAAGGATCCCGAAGCTCGGATGGTGAAAGACGTTGTAGATCACCCTCCCCTCCATCAGACCGCCTCCACCGCCTCAAGATCCAGCCCCAGGTAATAGACGTGAGGGCCCGTGCCCGCCTCGGGCTTTATCACCTGAAAGGCCTCCTGAGAGAGACGCCTCCTCACCTCGCTCCCTTCCTCTTCGATGTCGCCGAAAATGAGGGCCCCTGTTGGGCAAGCCTCTACACAGGCGGGCTCCTCCCCTCTCAT
>CBEVRB010000013.1:0-22239 GCA_965552155.1 uncultured bacterium | reverse complement strand
GTCCCTCCGGCCGGATGTGCGGTGCTCGCCTACAACTATCTGGATGTAGATATGGGAGAGGCCCCCCACGGGAGGGGAGCGGCTGTGGCCACAGGGCTCAAGAGGATCCTGCCTGATAGGCTCATCTTCACCTATCAGGGGGACGGCGATATAGCCGCAATAGGGACTGCCGAGACAGTGCATGCTGCCAACAGGGGCGAGAAGATCACCACCATCTTCGTCAATAACGGGGTCTACGGAATGACCGGTGGACAGATGGCCCCCACCACCATACTCGGCCAGGAGACGACGACCACCCCAGGGGGGAGAAGTGACTCCCGGGATGGCTTCCCGCTGAAGCTCAGCGAGATGGTGGCCCTTTCCCCGGGGGTCGCCTATGTGGTGAGGACGGCGGTGACTGGGCCGAAGAGGATTATGGAGACGAAGAGGGCCATCCGACGGGCCTTCGAGATCCAGATGGAGGGGCTCGGCTTCACTCTGGTGGAGGTCCTCTCCCCTTGCCCCACCAACCTGAAGTTGAGGCCCCCTGAGGCATGGCGCTGGGTTGAGGAAAAGGTGACACAGTTTTTCCCCTTAGGAGTGATCAAGGATGTCAAGAGAGGGATAAGCCCATGTTGATAAAGACCATCTTCGCAGGGTTTGGGGGACAGGGGGTGCTCATGATGGGATATCTTTTGGCGGTGGCGGGGATGCAGGAGGGGAGGAACGTGACCTACCTTCCCTCTTACGGAGCGGAAATGAGGGGGGGAACGGCCAATTGCACGGTGGCCATCTCCGATGAGGAGATCGCCTCGCCCATCGCCTCGGAGCCGGAGTATGTGGTCGTGATGAATAAACCCTCTCTGATACGCTTCCAGAATCAGGTCCAATCCGGAGGAATGATCTTCATCAATACCAGCCTGGTGGACATGAGGCCTATCCGTGGCGACATAGAAGTGTGCGAGGTCCCGGCCAACGAGCTGGCCCTGGAGTTGGGGAACGAGAGGGCGACCAACATGGTGATGCTCGGGGCCTTCGTGAAGAGGACGGGCCTCGTTTCCTTGGAAGCGGTTAAGGCCGCGGTCAAGGAGGTCTTCCTCGCCAAAAACCCCGCTTTTCTCGAGATGAACGAGAGGGCGCTTATGAAGGGGTTCTCCTATCTCGATAACGACAGGAGGGGAAAAGATGCCGGTTAAGCAGATCTCGGTCAGTCTGGAGAACGTGCCTGGGAAGCTCTCGGAGGTCAGCGAATATCTGGGAGCCAACGGGATAAACATCATCGCCATCAGCGTGGCTGAGGCAACGGATCTGAGCGCCGTCAGGTTCGTGGCCAACGATCCCCAGAAGGCGATAAACGTCCTCAAGAGCCATGGATACTCGGTAAAGGTGAAAGATGTGCTGGCCGTGGAAGCCCCCAACCATCCCGGGGGGCTGAACGCCGTGCTCAAACCCCTGAAGGAGGCGAACATCAACGTGAATTACCTCTACACCTGCCTGAGCAGAGGGGAGAACGCGGTCCTGATCGTCGACGTGGACAAGATGGAGGAGGCGATAGCAGTCCTCAAAAAGAACTGGGTGAAGATGCTGAACGAGGAGCTCTATTCCATGTGAACTTTCTCTGACCTTCCTTGGTACCGTTACCTTTTTGTGCTTTCATCGCTCCTTATCGCTTTTTCTCCTCGTCTCCTTTCAAGCACCGGCATCAGCGGGCGTGAAGTCCATGCTGAAATCCACCATCGGGATCGTCTGCTTCTCCAGCGAGATAACTCGGTTTCAGCTGCGGAGGCTTTCCTTCCTGGAGAGGGCCTTCATGATCGTGACCTCTCTCCTCTTCTTCAGTAACCCCTCGCTGAATGCAGCAGGGCTGGCGACCCTCGGAGTATCCCTCCTCGTCCAGAAGAAGATCCCTCTTCGGAAGGCATAACCCGAGGTTTAGTTGACACCCCCTGATCTATGTGATGAAATGAAAAAGATGAACCTTATTTTTTTCCGCATCACTCTAATACTTTATACAGCAGGAAGCCTTCTCTTCCTCCTCTCCTTCTCATTTCCCTTCGGGCGGCTCCTCCCTTGGGGGGCTAAGGTTTTCTCCCTCGGTTTCCTGACGCATTCGGCCACCTTTCTCATCAGGTGGTGGGAAGGGAGACAAGCTCCCTGTGCGAGCCTCCATGAATCCTTTTCCTTTTTCGCCTGGGGACTGATGGGGGTATTCTTGCTCTTGCGCAAAAGGCAAAAGGTAGACGTCCTCGGGGCCTTTGTGGGGATTCTCGCCCTCCTGATGCTCCTTGGAGCCTGCCTTACCCCGAAGGAGATCGTCCCCCTCCCCCCGGTCCTTCAGAGCCTCTGGCTTCCGATCCACGTCATCCTCGCCTTCTCAGGAGATGGCGCCTTTGCCCTCGCCTTCTGTGCGGGTGTGATGTACCTGATTCAGGAACACATGCTGAAAAACAAGCGGTTCGGCCCCCTGAGCAGAAGGCTCCCCTCCCTGGAGGTCCTCGATGAGATAAATTACCGCTGCCTCACCATAGGATTCCCCCTGCTGAGCGTAGGGATAATCACCGGCGCCATCTGGGCCCGTTACGCCTGGGGAAGCTACTGGAGCTGGGACCCGAAGGAGACTTGGTCCTTCATAACCTGGTTGATCTACGCTGCCCTGTTGCATCAACGCCTGACCATCGGGTGGAGGGGCAGGAAGGCAGCGATAATGGCCATCGTGGGGTTCGGGGCGGTGATCTTCACCTTCCTCGGGGTGAACTTCCTCCTCGGAGGCCTCCACTCTTACACCTCCTGATGGGTGGGAGGAACGATGAAGGAGATCGTCCTCTTCGGAACAAACCACAGGGCAGCACCGTTGGAGATAAGGGAGAGGTGCTCCTTTGAGGGGGAAGGACTGCAGAGGGGACTGAAGGACCTCCTCTCCCTTCCCGAAGTGGAGGAGGGGGCGATCCTCTCCACGTGCAACCGGGTGGAGATCTATGCGGCAACAGGGTCCCCTGAGGAGGGGTTGCGGCAGATAAGAGGGTTCGTCAGTGAGAAATCGGGCCTGTCTGACGATGAGCTCTCCCGTTTCTTTTACTCCTATACAGGGCGGGAGGCGGTGAGGCACATCTTCCGCGTGGCCTCAAGCCTCGACTCAATGGTAGTGGGAGAACCCCAGATCCTCGGTCAGATCAAGGATGCCTACCGGAAGGCAGCCGAGGAGGGATGTCTGGGCCTCCTCCTTCATCGCTTCTTCCAGAAGACCTTCTCGGTGGCCAAGCGGGTACGCAGCAGCACAGCGATAGGGGATAAGGCCATCTCGGTGAGCTTCGTGGCCGTGGAGCTCGCTAAAAGGATCTTCAGGGATCTGGGCGAGAAGGTGGTCCTGGTGATCGGGGCAGGGGATATGTGTGAGCTGGCGGCCCAATACTTCGTGCGGGCCGGGGTCAAGGGGATCAGGGTGACGAACAGGACCTATGAGCGGGCCGTGGAGCTGGCCGAAAGGTTCGGAGGGGAAGCGATCCCCTTCTCGGACCTGATAGACGGCCTCATGGAGGCGGACATCGTGCTGAGCTCCACGGGCTCACCCCACTACCTGGTGAGAAAGGAGGAGGTGGCCACGGTCTTGAAGAGGCGGAAGCAGCGCCCCCTCTTCTTCATAGATATAGCGGTCCCTCGGGACATAGACCCTGAGGTGAACAACCTTGATAACGCATATCTCTACGACATTGATGACCTCCAGGAGGTGGCAGAGGCCAACGTGAAGGATCGCCTTAAGGAGGCCCAGAGGGCTGAAGCGATCATTGAGGAAGAGGTGGAGAAGTTCTATCGCTGGAGGGAGACCCTCGATGTGGTCCCCACCATCATCTCCCTGAAGGAGCGGATGGAGAGAATAAGGGAGGGAGAGCTCCGGAAGAGCATGGGGGCGCTCTCTCGCCTTAGCCCGGAGGAACGAGAGGCGGTGGAGGCCTTGACCGAGGCGATCATCAAGAAGGTGCTCCATGGTCCCATAAAGGTGCTCAAGGAGACCTCCGGGACCCCTGAGGAGGGGCTTTATGTGGAGCTCATAAGGAGGCTCTTTCAACTCGAGGACTGAATGAAGACCCTTGCCCTCATCCTCATCTTCTCCTTTACCTTCTCCTCCCCCCTGAAGGGGTTCGCCCTCAGCACCTCTGAGGAGAAGAAGCTCGGGGAGAAGCTCGCTAAGGAACTCGCCAGAAAGCTGGAGATCGTAAGAGACCCCGTGATCAACCTTTACGTCTGGAGGGTGGGCAAGAGGATCGTAAAGGAGGCCGCAGACACCCGGTTTCGGTATCGTTTCTATGTAGTCAAGGAACCTGAGCCCAACGCCTTTACCATCCCCGGTGGACATGTTTACGTAACCAGCGGCCTTCTGCGCATGGTCGAAGACGAGGACGAACTTGCAGGGGTGTTGGCCCATGAGGTGGCCCATTCCATTCTTCGCCACATCGCCAAGGCGATGGACAGGGCCAAAAGGATTTCCCTGGCCACCTTGGCGGCGATTATCGCCGGGGCCTTCCTCTCCCGCAATGCCAAGGGGGCAGAGGCCATAGGTACCAGTGCCATCGCCATGGCCCAGAGCCTCATGCTCCGGTACACCCGGGAGAACGAGGTGGAGGCCGACCAGCTGGGTGTGAAGCTGATGATGAGGGCCGGCTATCGCCCCGGGGCCATGGTCAGGTTCCTGAAGAAGATCTACAAGTGGGAGAGGATGACCTCCCCCGATGTCCCCACCTATCTGAGGACTCATCCGGCCATAAGCGATAGGATCGCCTACCTCTCACAGTCATATCCGCCCACAGCCCCTGACCGGTCTCAACCTATGGGGGACCTGAGGAAGGTCCAGAAAAGGGTGTTTGTCATCGAGAAGGGAGCCTTTGGAGCCCTGGAGCAATTCGGGGGGTCGATGGGAGATGACCCGGAGTTCCTCTACGGTTTAGGGATAGCGCTTCTCGGGAGCGGAAGGGAAGAGGAGGCCTTACGAGCCTTCCAAAGGGCCCTTTCCAAATCCCCTGATGACCCCTATCTCCTCCGGGAGATAGGGCTGATCCTCTACAGGAGGGGGGCCAGCCGCAGAGCTTCTCCTTACCTTGAGAGGGCCATCAAGGCCTTTCCCCTGGATGAAGAACTGATCGACGCCTTGGCCCAGGTGTACAGGAAGGAGGGAAGGTGGGACGAAGCGGCGTTTCTCTATGAGCGGGCCTTGAAAGAAGAGGTGCGTCCAGCCCTTTATCACTCGTTGGGTGAGCTTTACGCCTCCAGGGGGGATCAGGTAAAGGCCCATAAGAACTTTGGGCTCTTCTTCCTGAAAAAGGGGGACAAGAAGATGGCCTTGTACCATTTCAGAAAGGCCCTGAGAGGGGCCCAGGGAGCGGAAAGGGGGGAGATCGAGAGGCTGATCGAGGAGTGTGAGCCCTGAAGGGACCCCTAAGGGATCGACCTTTTAAGGGAGAAAAAGATGAAGGTAAGAAATCCAAACGTTCAGAGGATCATCGATTCCCACATAAGGGAGTGGTTCATCAGGGAAGAGCAGGAGAGGCCACGGCCCCATAAACCTCTCATCCTCATCTCCCGCCAGAGGGGCGTGGGGGGCATGGAGGTGGCGAGGAGGCTTTCGGAGAGACTCGGTTGGCCTTATTACGGGAAAAACATCATTCACGAGATCGCCAAGGCCCTAAAGACCGATTCCACCCGAATGGAAGTCCTCGATGAGAAGGACAGGAGCATCCTGCTCGAGTACACCAACGTCTTTGCCAAGGACCCTGACACGTCCCAGGAAGAATATGTCCTTTACCTGCGCCGCTTCATAAAGAAGCTGGGCGAGATAGGAGGGGCGATCATCGTCGGGAGAGGGGCCAACTTCGTCATTCCCCCGGAGAGGGGCCTGAGGGTCAGGCTGGTGGGGAGGCTCAAGGGTTGGGAAAGGTACCTGAAGGAGAAGTACGGGATACCTGAGGGAGAGGCGGAAAGGACGCTTCAGGAGTGGGACAGAGAGCAAAGGGAGTTCATAAGGAGATTCTTCAAAGAGGAGATAGATGATCCCCACCACTACGACATGATCCTGAACATGAGCACCTACGGCTGGGAGGAGGTGGTGGAGCTGATCCTGGAGGCATACCGGAGAAAATTCCCTCAGGTTTCCCTTTAGCAGACCTGCCCCAATCCACAGGTTATCACCTGTCCTTCTCGGGTGCCGCTCCGGTAGACGGTGATCCCCTTGCAGCCCATCTCATAGGCGAGGAGAAAGGCCTCCTTCACCTCTTGGGAGGTGGCGCGGGAGGGAAAGTTTATGGTCTTGGAGACGGCGTTATCGGTATGGCGCTGGAAGGCGGCCTGGATCTCGACGTGGCGACGAGGCGGGATCGCGAAGGCGGTCAAAAATAGCCGCCGCTTCTCCTCGGGGATGGGAATATCCTGAGGCAGGACCCCCGTCCCCTTGAGCGTCTCCTCAAGGGAGGGGGACCAGAATCCCTCCTCCTGGGCCACCTTCACGAAGACCGGGTCAACGGTGAACACCTCCACATCCCCCAGCATCCTCTTGGTGTAAGCGAGGGCGAAGAGGGGTTCGATTCCCGGGGAGCAGTTGGCGATGATGCTCAGGGTCCCTGTGGGGGCGATGGTGGTAAGGGTGGCGTTCCTCAGGGGGGGCTCTCCCCTTGAAGCATACACGCTCCTGGGAAAGTTGGGAAAGGGGCCCCTTTCCTCGGCAAGTCTCCTCGATGCCTCGCGGGCCCGCTCTCCTATGAAGGCCATCAACTCCTCTCCTACTCTCACCGCCTCATCCGAGTCATAGGGGATCCCGAGGAGGATCAACAGGTGGGCAAAGCCCATCACCCCGAGGCCTATCTTGCGGTTGCCCTTGCTCATCCCTTCTATCCGCGAGAAGGGGTAGCGGTTCACCTCTATCACGTCGTCGAGGAACCTTACGGCAAGAGCCACCCTTTGGGCCAGCTTCTCCCAATCTATCTCCCTCCCCCTCACCATGTGGGCAAGGTTTATCGAGCCGAGATTGCAGGACTCATAGGGCAGCAGGGGTTGCTCCCCGCATGGGTTCGTGCTCTCGATCTCCCCCAGGGAAGGGGTGGGGTTCGAGCGGTTTATGGTGTCGATGAAAAGAGCACCGGGTTCGCCGTTCTCCCATGCACATTCGGCTATGAGTTCAAAGAGCTCCCGGGCGTTCTCTCTCCTCACGATCTCCCCTGTACGGGGGTTGATCAGGGGAAAATCTTTTCCCTTCCTCAAGGCCTCCATGAAGGCGTCGGTTATGGCCACTGACAAATTGAAAGAGTTCAGCTCCCGGGGGTCCCTCTTTACGGTAACGAATTCTCGGATGTCGGGATGATCCACCCGCAGCACCCCCATGTTCGCCCCCCTTCGGGTCCCCCCCTGCTTTATCACCTCGGTGGCCATGTCGAAGACCTTCATGAAGGAAACGGGGCCACTGGCCACCCCATGGGTGCTGGAGACCACGTCGCCGCGGGGCCTCAGTCTGCTGAAGGAGAATCCCGTTCCCCCTCCGCTCTGGTGGATCAGGGCAGCCTGCTTCAGGGCCCCGAATATGGAGGGGAGGGAGTCCTCCACGGGAAGCACGAAGCAGGCGGCGAGCTGCCCCAGACGGCGCCCGGCGTTCATCAAGGTAGGGGAATTGGGAAGAAAGTCGAGGGAGACCATCATCTCATAGAAGGCCTCCGCCATCTCCTCCTCCTTCCCCGAGGAGAAGGCCCTCTCGGACCTTGCCACATGGCGGGCGACCCTCCTGAACATCTCCTCAGGGCTCTCTATCACCTCCCCCTTCTTGTCTTTCCTCAGGTAGCGGGCCTTAAGGACCGTGAGGGCCCCTTCACTTAAGTGCAGGCTCATCTAATCTCCCTTCATGGAAGGATGGCTTTACCATCTTTCTGTACCAGAGGAACCAGGGGGTATCCAGAAGGCCGATGACGTTCTTGCTTATCACCTGCCCCAAGATGAGGGGGCCTACAGGGGCGACCCCCCAGAAGGCGAAGAGGACGAAGAGAAAGCTGTCCACGGTGAGGTTGAGGAGGTCGCTCGACACACTCCTCAAGAGGACCTTCCGCTCATACCTCCTCTTCAACCAGGAGAAGATGTGGGCATCCAGGTTCTGGCAGATGAGGAAGGAGGCCCAGGAGGCGGCGGTGATACGTATCCCCTGATGGAAGATCTTCTGCCAGGCCTCCTCCTGCAGGAAGAAAGGTGCAGGGGGGAGCGCCGCCGTGATGATCAGAAAAAGGACGAGGAGGATCTGAGTAAGGAAGGCGATCAGGATCGCCATCCTCGCCCTCCTTATCCCGTACACCTCGTTTATCATGTCGAGGGCCTGAGCCACAAAGGGATAGAGGAAGACGGCCGCCGGGGCAAAGAGGGAATAGAACCCGAGGTCAAACCTGACGATCCTCACTGCCACGATCTGGGAGACCCCCAAGTAGATGGTATAGAAGGCCACCAGCACCGCGTATCCGTACTCGGGGACCCGTCGGACGAAGGAGGCACTCAGGTAAGTCACCAATGTAAGACACGCTGCCCAATAGATCCAGACCATTTTCCTGTTACCGTTAAGACCAGGAGATTATGAGACGAAGGCGTCCTTATAACCTTTCTGCCCTTCAGCGAAGAGATCCTTCACCAGACCGATGAACATCTTCACCTTCTGGGAATAAACCCGCCTCTTGCGGTAGGCGAGGAAAAACTTAAGAACAGGGACCCCCTCCTTCAGGGGGATCTCCTTCAACTCACCCCTCTCAAGGTCCTGTCTCACCATCTCCATCGGGAAAAAGGAAACCCCCATCCCCTCCTTGATCATCTTCTTGATCGCCTCGTTGCTGCCTGCCACACTGACCACCTCAAAATCGTTAAGGCGCATCCCCTTGCTGTTAAGGAAATCCTCGACTATCGCCTTGATCCCCACCGCCTCCTCCCGCAGGAAGATCTTCGTCCCTTGGAGGTCCTTCAGGGAAAGGTTTGCTCCCTCGGTGACCTGATCCGGGGAGGCCACGAGTAAAAAGGGCTCCTTCAGCAGTTCCTCCACCATGATTCCCTTGTGACGTGCCCGGATCTCGATGATTCCCACATCGAGCTCACCACTCAGTAACCCATCGAGGATGGGAGGGAAGTAACTGATCTGGGTCGATAGCTTCAATTCAGGGTGATGGTCCTTCAGGGCATCAGCGATCATGGGGAGAATCAGCTCCCCGGCGACGGGACAGGCCCCTACCTTCAAGGTCTCACTTACCCCTTCTCGGTAGCCTTCCATGACGGCCATCAGCTCATCGTGAAGGTCGGTCAGCCTCTTCGCGTACCGGTAGAGGGTCTCGCCCGCTGGGGTGAGCCTTATCCCTAATTTTCCCCTCTTGACGATCGGTAGCCCGAAACTCTCCTCCAGCCTCTTGACCTGATAGGTCACCGCTGGCTGGGTGAGCCCCAAGGAACGGGCCGCCTCGCTGAGGCTCCCCTTCTCCACCACCGCAACGAATACTCTCAGACTGAGAAGATCGACTTCCATCCCAAAAAAGGATTTTATCATAAATAACCACAATGCTGTCAATAAAAAAGATCAAAAGGGGACTCACCTGTAAAGCCCCTTCTCTTCTATGTAACGCTCGGCTTCTGGAGGTAGGAGATAGCGAATGGATTTCCCCTCCCTTATCGCCTTGCGGATGAAGGTGGAAGAGATGCCGATGGGGGTAATGGGGAGAAAGTGCAGAGAGGTGCCGGAGGGATGGACGTAACGCCCCTCCCTCTCCCTCCTGTACCCCTCTTCCTTCATCAGGGGGACCTTCTCGGGTTCGAACCCCTCCCGGGAGACGACCACCAGGTTGATGAGGGCAAGCAGGGCCTTGTATTCTCGCCATCCCTCCAGCTCTGAGAAGGCATCGGCCCCCAGGATAAAGAAGAGCTCCCCTCCCTTGAGATGTTTCCGGTAATACCTCACCGTCTCCACCGAGTAGGAGGTCCCTCCCCTCCTTATCTCCACGTCCGAAGCCTCAAAGCGGGGATTTGAGGCAATGGAGCGCACGAGCATCTCCCAGCGGTCCCGGACATCAACTGCCGGGCCCTCCTTGTGGGGAGGGTGGGCCGCGAGCACGAAGAGCACCTTCTCCAATTCCAGGGCCTCAGCCACCTCCTCGGCCGCCCGGAGGTGCCCCAGGTGGATTGGATCAAAAGTGCCGCCGAAGAGGCCCACTCTACGAGGTGCGGATATGGCCATCGCCGTAGACGATGAACTTGGTGGTGGTGAGGTCCTCCACCCCCATGGGGCCGAAGGCATGAAGCTTGGTGGTGCTTATGCCGATCTCGGCCCCGAGGCCAAACTGATAGCCATCGCTGAAGCGGGTGGAGGCGTTCACCAGCACTGTGGAGGAGTCCACCTCCTGGAGAAAGCGCTGGGCATGGGAATAGTCGGAGGTGATGATGGCATCAGTGTGTTTTGAACCGTATCGGAGGATGTGCTCTATCGCCTCCTCGAGCCCTGCTACCACCCTCACTGCCAGGATCAGGTCGAGGTACTCGGCGTACCAGTCCTCCTCAGTCGCCTCATCGATTCCCGGGATTATCTCTCTGGTCCTGGGACAGCCCCTGAGTTCCACCCCTGCCTGCTGGAACCGCTCTGCCATCCGAGGGAGGAACCGTTCGGCTATCCCCTGATGGACGAGGAGGGTCTCCATGGCGTTGCAGACCCCTGGCCTCTGGACCTTGGCGTTGTAGCAGACTTCCCACGCCATTTCCAGGGGAGCGGAATCATCGACGAAGATATGACATACCCCCTTGTAGTGCTTTATCACCGGGATCCTGGAGCGCTCCGTAACGAACCGGATCAACCCTTCCCCTCCCCGTGGGATGATCACGTCGATGTAATCCTCAAGGAGCAACATCTCCTCGGTCGCCTCCCTTTCGGTAAAGGGGATGAGCTGAACGGCCTGGGAGGGGATCCCTGCCTCCTGGATTGCCTCCTGGAGCACTCTCACTATGGCCAGGTTTGAGTTTATCGCCTCAGATCCCCCTTTAAGTATCACCGCGTTTCCCGCCTTGAGACAGAGGGCAGCGGCATCGGCCGTCACGTTGGGCCTGGCCTCGTAGATCACCCCGATCACTCCCAGGGGGATTCGCATCTTCCCCACCAGTAGCCCGTTGGGACGTCTCCACATCCTCACCACCTCTCCTACTGGATCGGGCAGAGCGGCGATCTCCCTTATCCCCTCGGCCATCCCTTCGATGACCTTTTCAGTGAGGGTGAGACGGTCAATGAGGGCCCCCCTGATCCCCTTCCTCTTGGCCTCCTCGACGTCCCTCCTGTTCTCCTCGAGGAGCAGGGCCTTCCGCTCAAGGAGCCTCTCCGCCATCCCCCTCAGGGCCTCATCCTTGACCCACGAGGGGAGCCTGGACACCCTGAGCGAGGCTTCCCTCGCTTCCTTGGCCATCCTCCTGACCTCCTCCCTTATCCCCATGGTCACCTCCCTTCCGAGACTTACAGCACCGCCAAATTGTCCCTGTGGATTACCTCGTCGGCGTACTTGTAACCAAGGACCCCCTCGATCTCGGTGCTCTTCTTCCCGATGATGCGGCCGAGTTCCTCCGAGCCGTAATTGACCAGCCCCCGAGCAAATTCCTCTCCCCGTAAGTCCTTGCATATCACCAGGTCCCCCCTTTCGAAGGACCCTACAACCCTTTTAACTCCGGAAGGCAGAAGGCTCTTACCCCTCCTCAGGATCGCCTCCTTTGCCCCTTCGTCCACCATCAGCTCCCCTTTCGGACGGAGGTGAAGCCCGATCCACCTCTTCCTCCCGTGAAGCCTCTTCCCATGGGGGAGAAACAGGGTCCCCACCTCCTCCCCAGCCCATATCCTCTTGAGCACCTCGGGAACCTCCCCCTTTGCCAGGATCATGGGGACGCCCAGGCGGGCGACGATCTTTGCAGCCCTCAGTTTGGCCAGCATGCCTCCCGTGCTGAGTTGGCTGGAGGTGCTCCCGGCCAAGGTCTCCACCTCGGGGGTTATCTCCTGGACGATGGGGACCACCCTCCTGCCTTGGGGTCCATCCTCATAGAGTCCTTCCACATGGCTGAGGATGACGAGGAGCTGGGCATCCACTAAGCCCGCCACCAGGGCTGCCAGCAGGTCATTGTCCCCGAATTTTATCTCCTCGATGGCCACGGAGTCGTTCTCGTTGATGATGGGCACGACCCCAAACTCCAGGAGGGTGAAGAGGGTGTTGCGGGCGTTCAGATACCTGTCCCGTTCCCTGATGTCCTCATGGGTGAGGAGGACCTGAGCCACCTTCATCCCCTTGCGGTCGAAGGCCTCCTCGTAAAGGCGCATGAGGATCCCTTGACCCACCGCTGCTGTAGCCTGGAAATGGGATATGGACTGGGGCCTCTGCCTCAGGCCGAGCCTCTCCATCCCTGCAGCGATCGCCCCGGAAGAGACCAATACCACCTCCCTTCCCTCCCCCCTCAGCCACTCGATCCCCTCGGCCAGCTGATCGAAGAAGTCCCGTCTGAGCCCGTGGGACAGGGAGACCAGAAGGCCGCTTCCCACCTTGATGATCACTCGCTGAGTCTTCCGGACGACTTCAGCTCTCTTCCCCCGCATCCCTCAGCTCTTCGACCTTTTTCCCTACCGCCCGTACCAGCTCCCTCAATCCCTCTCCAGTGTAAGCTGAGATGGGGAAAAAGGGAAGGCCCCTTCGCAAAAACTCCTCCTTTATCTCCTCCACCCTCTCTCTCACCTCGGGCAGGTCTATCTTGTTAAGGGCCACCACCTGAGGCTTCTTCATGAGGGAGGGATGGAAGAGGGAGAGCTCCCGGTTTATCCCCTCAAAGAGGGCGATGGGATCCCGCTCCTTCCCCGATACGTCGATCATATGGATGAGGAGGAGGGTCCTCTCTATGTGGCGGAGAAAGCGACTCCCCAGGCCTGCTCCCCTGTGGGCCCCCTCGATCAGACCGGGGATGTCGGCGGCTACGAAGCTCTTGTGCTCGTCATAGGCCACCACCCCGAGGTGAGGGGTGAGGGTGGTGAAGGGATAGGAAGCCACCTTGGGCCTGGCCGCCGAGATCCTGGAAAGGAGGGTCGATTTCCCCACATTGGGATATCCCACGATTCCCACATCGGCCAGGAGTTTGAGCTCGAGGCGCAACCTCCTTTGCTGCCCGGGCTCTCCTTCCTCGGCGAAGCGGGGTGCCCGATGGGTGGGAGTGGCAAAGTGGGCGTTCCCCCTCCCGCCCCTGCCTCCCCTGGCCACCACCGCCCTGTCCCCCTCCTTGACGAAGTCCTTTATCAGCTCCCCGTTCTCCGCATCCCAGACCACCGTCCCCACGGGGACGCGGATCAGCAGGTCTTCACCGTCGCGGCCGTGCTGCTTCTTCCCCCTGCCGTGCCCTCCGTTCTGGGCCCGGTAATGCTGTCGATATTTGAAATCGAGAAGGGTGGTGAGGTGGGCATTTGCCACCATGATCACGTCCCCGCCCCTCCCTCCATCCCCTCCATCGGGTCCTCCCCGGGGAACATACTTTTCCCTCCGGAAGCTGACACAACCCCTTCCGCCATCACCCCCTTTGACCCAGATGGTCGCCTCGTCAACGAAATTCATCCTTTAAATTATAGTTTTTTGTGAGAGTCCCTGCAATTTTTAAGAAGGCTGGGGCATGAGATCAAACTCCATGATGCTCCTCCACTGGGATGGATCTTGGGGAGGAGGATAACCGATTTCGTGTAAATTTTGATTTGATGAAACGATACCCCTTTTAAGTAGATCTCAAATGAGACAACTCGGATCGTTGACAAGGGGTGGGGAAAAAGTTTATAAGGAGGGAAACAGAGGGAGTGGGGTTCATGGAGAGCACGCTCCTTTTGAACGCAACCTATGAACCTCTGAGGATAATCTCCTGGAAGAAGGCGATCATCCTCGTCACCCTGGGAAAGGTGGAGGTGATAGAGGAGTATGATCGGGAGATAAGAAGTGTATCCTTCACCATAAAGCTCCCCTCCGTGATCCGCCTCCTCCGCTACGTGAGGCGGAAGAAGTCAGAGGTACGCTTCTCCCGGCAGAACATCTATGCCCGAGACAACTACCGGTGCCAGTACTGCGGGCGGAAGCTGAGCCCCGATGAACTCACCTACGATCATGTCATCCCTCGCTCCCGGGGCGGAAGGACGGAGTGGACCAACATCGTCACCTGCTGCATAGAGTGCAACAAGAGAAAAGGAGGACGTACGCCCGAGGAGGCGGGGATGAAGCTGCTCCGCCCTCCGAGAAAGCCGGAGTGGCTACCCCTTATAAGGATAACCATAAGCCTGAAGAACGCCCCCCGTTCTTGGTTTGACTACCTTTACTGGAACATAGAGTTAGAGGCTTAGTCCTCCGGAGGCCAGAGGGGAGAAAGGGAACGGAGGTGCTCCACTATCCGGGGGAGGCGTTCAAGCACATAATCCACCTCCTCCCCGGTGCTGTAACGGCTCAGGGAGAAGCGGACCGTGCCCTGGATGGCCGAAGGGGGGACCCCCATCGCTTGAAGGACGTGGGAGGGTTCAGGGGTATCGGAACTGCAGGCGGCCCCTGAGGAGGCGGCGATTCCCTCCTCGCTGAGCATGAGGACGATCGATTCGGCCTCTATGCCCACGAAGCTCAGGTTGGTGGTATTGGGGACACGTCTCTCTCTGTCTCCGTTGAGGAGCACCCGAGGGATCCGTTCAAGGATCCCCTCCTCCAAGCGATCCCTCAACTTCCTCACTCCCTCCAGCTCCCCGAACCCCTCTTTCGCCAGCTCGCAGGCCTTCCCCAGCCCAACGATGGAAGCCACGTTCTCGGTTCCCCCCCTCTTTCCCCCCTCCTGATGTCCCCCTATGATAAAGGGGATCCAGGGGGTACCCTTCCTCACGATGAGCGCCCCCACCCCCTTGGGGGCATGGAACTTATGACCTGAAAGGGACAGAAGGTCTACAGATATCTCCCCCAGATCTAAGGGGACTTTGCCCACCGCCTGGACCGCATCGCAGTGAAAGACCACCCCCCTCTCCTTAGCTATCTCCGCCGCCTCCTTTACGGGGAAGATGACCCCTGTCTCGTTATTGGCGTACATGATGGAGATGAGGGCGGTATCCGGGGAGATCGCCTCCCTAAGTTCCTCCAGGTCTATCATCCCCTTCCGGTCCACGGAAAGATAGGTAACCCGGTACCCCCTTTCCTCCAAGTACCGGCACAGGTTCAGCACCGCCGGGTGCTCTACCCGCGTGGTGATGATGTGTCTCTTTTCAGGGAGGGCATCCAGTACCCCTCTTATGGCAGCGTTGTCGCTCTCGGTGCCACAGCTGGTAAAGACCACTTCTTCGGGATGGACGTTCAGAAAGGAAGCCACCCGCTCCCGGGCCTCAAGGAGGGCCTGCTTCGCCCTCGCCCCAAAGAGGTGGGCGCTGGAGGGGTTGCCGTAGTGCTCCCGGAGGAAGGGCTCCATCTCCTCCAGGACCTCAGGGGCGATGCGGGTGGTGGCGTTGTTGTCAAAGTACACCTCCCTCATCAGGGGAAAGGGCCTTCACTCCTCCTTTTGTTTTTCCTGAATCAGCTCTCCCAGATTCAGCGTGAGTTCCTCTTCCCCTCCCATGTACTTCCGCATCTCCTCCTCTTCCTTTTTCTTGGCCAGGGCCTTCATGCTCAGCCCCATCCTCCTCTCCTGGGGGTTTATGTGGAGGATCACTGCCGTGACCGTGTCCCCCTCCTTAAGGATATCGGAGGGCTTCTCCACCTTCTGGCCCCCTGTGCCCATCTCCGAGACATGCAAAAGGGCCTCGAGATCCCTCTCCAGCTCCACGAAGGCCCCGAAGTCGGTAAGCGTCGTCACCTTCCCAGTTACCACCTGTCCCACCCTGTACTTCTCGGTGACCGTGGTCCAGGGGTCAGGGTAAAGCTGCTTTATTCCCAAGGAGAATCGCTCCCTCTCCTTGTCGATGTTGAGCACCACCGCCTCCACCTCCTGCCCCTTCTTGTAGAGCTCCGCAGGGTTCCTGACCCTCTTGCTCCAGGACATCTCCGAGACATGAACCAGGCCGTCTATCCCCTCCTCGATCCCGATAAAGATCCCGAAGTCGGTGACCGTCTTGACCTGCCCGATGATCCTGGTCCCCACAGGGTACTTCTCGGCCACCAGATCCCAGGGGTTGGGCTCAAGCTGCTTCATCCCCAGGGAAATCCTCCTCCGGTCCTTGTCCACGCTCAGGATTACCGCCTCCACTATGTCCCCGATGCTCACGTACTTTGAGGGATGCTTTATCCTTTTGCTCCAGGACATGTCGGAGATGTGGATGAGCCCTTCCACCCCCTCCTCGAGTTCCACGAAGATCCCGTAATCCACAATTCCAACTACCTTGCCCCTTACCCTTGTCCCCTCAGGATACTTCTCCTCCACCGTGCTCCAGGGATCGGGCTCAAGCTGCTTCATCCCCAAGGAAATCTTCTCCGCTTCGGGATCGAACTTTATCACCTTTACCTTCACCCGATCCCCCACCGAGAGCCTATCAGAGGGGTGGGTGACCCTCCCCCAGGAGATATCGGTAATATGCAGCAGGCCATCCACCCCTCCCAGGTCTATGAAAGCCCCGTAATCGGTGATGTTCTTCACCGTCCCTTCCACTACGGCCCCCACCCGAAGCTTGCTCAAGGTCTCCCTCTTCATCCTCTCCCGTTCCTCCTCCAGGAAGGCCCGGTGGGAGAGGACCACGTTGTTCCGACGGCGATTCACCTTCAGGATCTTGAATTTAAGCCTTTTGCCGATGAGCTTCCCAGGGTCCCTTACGGGGTGAAGATCGGCCTGGGAACCGGGTAGAAAGGCCTTTATCCCCTTCAGGTCGACGGTGAATCCCCCTTTCACCCGAGCGACGACCGTCCCTTCAACGGCCCCCTCACCCTTCTCCCAGACCTCCATTATCCTCTCCCAGAGGCGGATCCTGTCTGCCTTCACCTTGGAAAGGACTATCTCCCCCTCGTCATCCCTCCTCCTTTCAACGTACACCTCCACCTCATCGCCTGGGTTGACCGTGAGGAGTCCGTCGTGAGAGAGGAACTCCACTATGGGTATCTGCCCCTCGGATTTGTAGCCCACATCTACCGTAACGTAATCCTTGCTCACGTCGATGACCTTCCCCTTGAGGATGTCTCCCTCCTCGATCTGGAAGGTCCCCTTATAGAACTGCTGCAAATCCTCCCCTTCTTGGGTTATCGGTGTATTGACGTCCATTCTACCCTCCCTTTTGCCTCCTGCCTCACTTTATAGCACAAAAGCCTTAGAAAACCAACTTTCTTAAGGCTTCTGCGACCTTCTTTATCATCCAGTCAGGGGTGGACGCCCCTCCGGTGACCCCCACCCGCTGTACATCCCTAAACCAGGCAGGGTCCAGGTCCTCCTCCGTCTCCACGTGATAGGTGCGGGGCAGGACCTTCCGGCAAAGGGAGGCCAGCCGCCGGGTGTTGGCGCTGTTGTAACCCCCCACAACCACCATGCATTCTACCTGGGGGATGACCTTCAGGGCCTCCTCCTGTCTCCGCTGGGTGGCGTCACACAGGGTCTTGTACACGCGCAACTCGGAGGCCTTCTTCAGGGCCTTAAAGACCACCCGCTGAAAAGTCTCAAAGCTCTGGGTCGTCTGGGCCACCACCCCCACCTTCCCCACCCCTTCAGGGAGGGCCACTTCCTCCGGCCCTTCCACCACTATCCCCTCCCCCTCCAAATAACTGAGGATGCCGTTCACCTCCGCGTGACCCCTGTCGCCCACGATCAGCACCAGGTATCCCCTCTGGCTCAGGGACTGGGCGTAACGCTGGACCCTCCTGACGAAGGGGCAGGTGGCATCTATCACCTTGATCCCCATCTCCTTGGCCTTCTCCCTCACGGGGCGTTCCACCCCGTGGGAGCGGAAGACTACCACCCCCTGGGCCTCCTCTATCCTCTCCACTGGAACGAGGCCCCTCTCCCTCAGGGCTTCCACCACCTGGGGGTTATGGATGAGGGGACCAAGGCTGTAAATGGGGGTAGGGAAGCGGCGGAGGGCCTTCTCGACCATCTCCATCGCCCTCCTCACCCCGAAGCAGAAGCCGGCCTCCCGCGCGACGATCACCTCCATCCCCGCTCCCTAATCACCTCGAGCATCCTCTGAACCACCTCCTCAGGGCTCAGGTGGGTGGAGTCTATCCGGACGGCATCAGGGGCCTGCCGCAGGGGGGAAAGCCCCCGGGTGGAGTCCTGATGGTCCCTCTCTTTTATCTCCTCAAGGACAGCGGAAAAATCCGCCTCCATCCCCCTTTCCTTCAGCTCCCTGTACCTCCTTCGAGCCCGTTCCTCGAGGGCGGCATCGAGGTAGAACTTCACCTGGGCCTCGGGGAAGACCACTGTCCCCATATCCCTTCCCTCGGCCACGACCCCTCCGCGGGCGAGCCTCCTTTGAAGCCTCGCCATGGCCTCCCGGACCACCTTCCTTTGGGAGAGGAACGAGGCCCCCATCCCCACCTCCGGCCTCCTTATCTCCTCGGTGACGTCCTCCCCTCCCACCATGACCCTCTGCCCCCCTTCCCCCTCCTGAAACTCGATCTGCACCTCCTCGCAGAGGCGGGCCAGAGCCCCATCGTCCTGGGGGTCCACCCCTCTCCTCTGGACGAGGAGGGCCGCCACTGTAGGTGGCCCCGGAGTCGAGGTAACGGCAGCCGAGCCTCTTCGCCAGGATCCTGGCCACCGTGCTCTTCCCCGCCCCTGCGGGACCGTCTATGGTGACGATGAGGTCTTCCAGCGCTCTAAGACCTCCAGGAAACGCCTGTTCTCATCGGGCATGCCGATGCTCACCCGCAGATGTCCTTCTAACCCGTAACCCTTCATGTCCCTGACCACCACCCGGGCCTCACCGAGCCGCTCGAGCAGCTCCCCCACCCCTTCGCCGATCCTCACCAAGAGGAAATTGGCCTCCGAGGGAACAAAGGAAACCCCGAGCCTCCGTAGCCCCTCGGAGAGGTACCGCTTCCCCTCCTCGTTCACGAGAGAGCTTCGGCGCTGGTACTCTTCATCCCTCAGGGCGCCGAGGGCGCCCACCGCGCCGAGGGGCTCGGGCCCGCCCCCCGGCGGGGGAGCGGTCTGGGGTGGGGCGGTGGTAAGCTGCACCCCGCCGGCCCCGGCGGCCCCCCACCGCGCCGAGGAGGTTGACGTTGAAGGGCTGATGGACCTTCTCGAGGGCAGAGATGATCTCCTCCTTCGCTATCCCGTACCCAACCCTTAGGCCTGCCAGGCCGTAGAACTTGGAGAAGGTCCTGAGGACCAGGATCGGACGCTCCAGGGCCAGGTAATCCCTGTAGTCGGGATACTCAGGGGAGGTGACGTATTCCCCATACGCCTCGTCGATGACCAGGAGGACCCCCTCCGGCAGGTCCTCGACAAAGGAACGGAACTCCCCCCGGGTGAAGATGGTCCCCGTGGGGTTATTGGGGTTGTTGAGGAATATCAACTTGGTGCGGGGGGTCAGGCGACAGATTACCTCGTGGAGGTCTATCCTGTAGTCCTTCAGGGGGACCTCCACGGGCCGGGCCCCCTCTGAGGCGGAGGCTATCCGATAATAGGCGAAAGAGGGAGCAGGGATTATGACCTCATCCCCCTCCCTCACGAAGATCCTCACCGCCATTTCTATCACCTCATCAGAGCCGTTCCCGAGGACCAGGTTCTCGACCCCAACCCCCAAGTGCCGGGCGAGCTCGTTGAGTAGCTCCTCTGCCGCTCCATCAGGATAGCGGTTCACCTCCTGGAGGACCTCCTGGATGGCGGCCACCGCCATGGGCGGAGGTCCCAAAGGGTTCTCGTTAGAGGAAAGCCTCACCACCTCCTCCCCCCTCCTCCAGGGCCTGCCCTTTGGGTAGGGAGGGAGGGAACGGATATAATCCGGGATCAGATCTCGGAGCCGAGGCATCTTTCGGCAAGCTCCTGCATCCCTTTCATGATTTCATCGAACTCCTCCTCTTTGAGTCCCGCCCCCATGATCACTTCCTTAAGTTTTTCCGGAGGCCATATATCCTCAGGGGAATGGGCGTCGCTTGAGAGCACGAGGCGTGCCCCCACATCTTTGGCCACCCTCGCCACGTGGCCGTTGGTGAGAGAGTGGCCCCGACGAGAGGTTATCTCGAGGAAGACCCCCCTCTGGGCAGCAAGCCTCGCCTCCTCCAGGCCGAGAAGCCCCGGATGGGCCAGGATATCGGTCCCGGCCTCTATCGCTGCCAGGTTCGTCCCCTCCCTTACCGGTTCTACGATCGTCTCCCCGTGTACCACCACAAGCCGCGCCCCCAGCTCCCTGCTCTTCTTGACCATCGGACCGATCAGTGCCGGGGGGACGTGGGTGATCTCCACCCCCGGGATCACCTTTATCCCCCCCAAGGGGTTTATCTGGAGGGCCACCTTCTGGACAGCCCTGATCACCCCTTCCAGGTTGGAAGGACCTACATGATCGGTTATGGCCACCACCTTATATCCCGCCGCCTCGAACCTGCGGGCCACCTCGACGGGCAAAAGCTCTCCGTCACTGAGCAAGGAATGGACGTGCAGATCTATCATCTCCCCCTCTCTTGAGAAAAATTTGCCCCCTCAAAAGGGGGCAAGAAGGACTCATATCCCCTAAGCCTCTTTTACATCTTGTACTCAAAATCCTCGGTGTCGAGCTTCTCCAGAAGCTCGTCCCACTTCTCCTCGCCTTCCGCCTTCTGGGTCTCTATCTTGCGTGACTTCTCTATCACCTCCTCATTCACGAAGATGGGGGACCCCGTGCGCAGGGCCAGGGCGATAGCATCGCTGGGACGGGAATCTATGGTGTAGTGGGTCCCGTTGAGCTCGATGTGAATGAGGGCATAGAAGGTGTTGTCCCGCAGGTCCGTCACCTCTATCCTGATCACCTTCGCCCCAATCGTATCGAGGATGTTCTTTATCAGGTCATGGGTCATGGGACGGGAGAGCTTCACCTTCTCCAGCTGGGTGGCAATGGCGCTCGCCTCGAAAAATCCTATCCAGATGGGGACCACGTCCTTGTCCTCCAGGTCCTTCAGGAGCACTATAGGGGTGTTGGTGTAAGGATCGACGGTCAGTCCACCTACCTTCATCTCCCTAAACATCCCAGACCCTCCTTACGCTACCGGTTCCCCCCTCAGGGAGTTCTGCAGCCCCTCGGTTATCCTCACCCTGAGGAGCTTCCCCACCATCGACTCCTCCCCGGGGAAGTTGACCACCCTGAAGCAACGGGTGCGCCCCATCATCTGTCCTTCTCCCTTTCCTTTCCCCTCCACGAGGACCTCCATCACCTCTCCCTCCAGGTCCCTGTTCTTCTTCAGGGTGATGGACCTCTGGAGGGCCTGAAGCGCCTCAAGGCGCCTCTGCTTCTCCTCAGGTGGAACATCGTCGACCCATCTCGATGCCCTCGTCCCCTTCCTGGGGGAATACTTGAAGGAAAAGAGCCCGTCGAATTCCACTTCCTCGATCAGCCTCAGGGTATCCTCGAAGTCCTCCTCCTTCTCCCCTGGGAACCCCACGATCGCGTCGGCGGTTATCGCTATCCGAGGGACTGCGTCCCTGAGCTTCCTTACCTTCTCCAAGTAATCCTTCCGGCTATAACCTCTTCCCATCCTCTCGAGGATTCGATCGGAGCCGGACTGAAAGGGGAGATGAATCTGCTCACACAATTTTTCCAACTTTCCGAAGGCCTCGATTAACTCGTCTGAGAGATCCCGCGGGTGAGAGGTAACAAACCTTATCCTCTCTATTCCCGGGATTTCGTTGATCTTAGCCAACAGTTGAGGAAAAGTCAAATCAGGGGGCCTCTTCCCGTAGGCGTTCACGTTCTGCCCGAGGAGCATCACCTCCTTCACTCCCCTTTCGGCAAGAAGCCTCACCTCCTCGAGGATCTCCCCACTGGGGCGGCTCTTTTCCGGCCCCCTAACATAAGGGACTATGCAGTAAGCGCAGTAATTGTCACAACCCTGCATCACGTTCACATAGGCCCTCACCTTCGTCTGGAGGGGGAGGAGGACCCCCTGGGATGGGTCCTCCTCAAAGCCCACAATGCAGGGCCTCTTGCCATTTTCCCCCAGTTCCTCAAGGATCCGGGGGAGGTAACGGATCTTGTCAGGCCCGAGAACAAAGTCGATCCCCGGGAACCTTTCCAAAAGCGCCGGGCCCTCCTGCTGGGCCAAACAACCCGCCACCCCGATTTTCAGCTCAGGCCTCGTCCGTTTGAGGTGCTCGAGG
>CBEVRB010000012.1:0-22761 GCA_965552155.1 uncultured bacterium | reverse complement strand
ACCCATTATAACTGCAAGATCTCACTCGCGTTTTTCCACAGGATCATCTCTTTCACCTCCTTCGCAAGAGGTAGCGATAATATCTTTTCAACCAATGGCTTAATTCCAGGCACCCCTGGCCAGTCACTTCCGAAGATGAAGCGGTCAGGATATCTCTCTAAATTAGGAAAGGATGCCAATAGCTTGCTCGCCGGTATCCCCGCTATCCCTATATAGACGTTTCGGTGTCGGGTGATAAGCCAAGCAGCCCGATCGTACCAAAAAGGGCGCCCTCCATGTTCTACGATGATCTTTAATCGGGGGAAATCCTCAGCTACGTCATCCAAAAAGAGCGGGTCGCCATATTTTACCCGTGACCCTTTAAAGATCGATGTACCAGTATGGAATATGATGGGCAAATCATACGATTGGACCACCTCATAAAAAGGATAAAGACTGGGATCGTTCGGATAGAAATAAGCATAGGTAGGTAACATTTTAAAGCCTTTGACTCCCAAGACCTTTATAGCCCTTTCGGCTTGCTCTTCAACGGAGACGTGATCGTAGAGACTTATTGAGCCGAAAGGGATCAATTCCGAGTGCCCTCGGCAAAAGTTAACCGTAAATTCATTGGTCACGACCCCGGTAGCGTTAGGGGCATACTCTGAGAGGATCACAGCTTTTTCCACCCCTTGGAACTTTAAATAGGTAATTAGGCCTTCGGGAGTGATCTTCTCAGAGAATCTCTCGTAGTAAAAGGGGTTGGTCTGCCTGAAAAAGTCCATAACCCATGGGTTCCAGTGTTCTTTCGTGCCTACATGTACGTGAAAATCTATGACTTTCACTTAGAACCCTCCTTAAGACTGAGGCTTTTGGTTTGACTATGAAGCTAAATCCCTCCTGGGCCAAAGTATCTCTCCTCTTTTTATATCAACCACACCGTTGTAGTTGATCCTTCCCTCCGGTAGAAAGTCATTGGGTAAAAAGATTAGGCTGTAGAGGGGATCGTGAAAGGGGAAGCCTTTTCTGGATAGAAGCTTTTGAAACTCCTCGTCTTTTTTGGCCAGTATCCCCATGGGTGCTTCTGACATTATCCCTCCGATGGGGAGGGGGAATTCATAAATGACTCTCCCATCCTCAACCGCCACAATACCCCCTTTAATCTCAAGCACCCTATTGACGGCGATGCTCATTGCTTCGGGATTATACCCTATCGCTAAGATCTGTGCAGCGGTATTAAAGGAAGAGGCCAATCCCTCGATCCTCCCATATCCCTTGATGATTCCGTTGCTCACCCAAGTACCGTCCCTACTCACAAGGGATAGAAAGCAAAAACCGTCGTTCGGCCTTATCTGAAGGGCTCCGTCCTTTGCTTCAAATTCAACCCATTCTATTCGGGTAATGACAGTGTTGACGAGTCTGAGGGTAGGGAACCTTATCCTCTTTTCATTGCAGGATATCCTGAAGAGGTCCTCGCTCGCCTTCCAATCGCGGTTAGAAAATGTAGACCTGGGAAAGAACCTTTCCCAATGTATCCGGGGAAAGGCTTCCGTGAGCTCTCCTCGTTCCGCAACGATTCTTCCTTTGGCAATCACCTTTTCAGGGGTGGGATGGAGGAGATCTTTTAGAACGAGGATATCCGCATACCTTCCCGGGGCGATGCCACCGATCTCGTTGTCAAGACCATAATATTCCGCAGGGGTTAAAGTAACCATCCTGTAGGCGAGAACGGGATCGATCCCCTGATTTATAGCGATCTTTACGAGATGGTCGGTAACGCCGAATTTCTCGTGAAAGGACGGCGTTGAAGCATCTGTCGTCAGCATAACCCGATTCATCAAGACCTTCTTTTCTATGAGCACCTTTAGGATTTCGCTTAAATCCTGCCTCAATGAACTCTCTCTCGCCATCACGTACATGCCGAGTCTCAGTCTTTCAAGGGCCTCTTGGCCGCTGATGCTCTCATGGCAAGATTCCACTCCGGCTCGGGAAAGGACGTTAAGATTTTTGGACTTAGCTCCGGCTGTGTGACCGTCAACCCTCTTTTTTAGCCCCTTTGCACACTCTATCATCCTCGTGATGATGGGATTTCCCCTCACGATCTCGGGCCATCTGGTGATCTCTCCCAGAGACTGCACAAGTGGATCTTTAAGAAGCGCTCGCAAATTCTCCACAGAAAAAAGTTCTTCTTCCCTCCTCATGGGTGTCTGGGGAACTGCCCTGCAAAACCAGAAGATCTTTACAGGCATTTCTACGAAGGCCTTCATAAAATCTTTGAAGAGATCTTTGCCCATGAGCATATAAAAGATTAAATTGTCACAAAAAAGTGTGGTAGTTCCGAACCTACATGCCTCTTCAGCAAAGGATAGGGGGTTATAGGTGAGCCAAGGATGGCAGTGGGGCTCGACGTAACCTGGGACGAGAACCTTGCCTTCTACGTCCAGGATCAATGTGTCACTTTCTACTTCCTCGGAGCATTCTCCGACGCACCATATCTTTTCCCCCTTTGTGAGGACATCCGTTTTTATCAGTTCTCCAGAATAGACATTGAGTACACTGCCGCCTTTCAGTAAGATCTGTGCCGGTTTCAAAGGTTTGCCTCCTATATAGCTGAGAGTGTTTAATTCAGTATACTGAATTTTTACCGCTGGACAACATTCGTTTCCAGTATATTCCATGTTCTGTTGTGGACTTCGTCATAGCATTTGTAGATATTTTAGGCAATTTTTTGAGATCTTTAGGATGAAGAAAAGATATGGCGGAAAAGATCACTTATTCGGCTGATTCATAGAATCACAGGAGGTTGACAGCCCATCTCTTTTTTCCCCTTTGCAAAGATGCTATTATAGCCTCCGTGAGGAAGGGCCTCATAGACGCGAAGGAGAAGAGCCTTTTCTGTGCCCGATTAGCCCTGGAGAAAAAAGCCAACAACGTGGTCATCTTGGAGTTGAAGGAGTTCCCCACCCTCACCGATTACTTCCTCATCTGCAGCGGGGAGTCAGATCGTCAGGTGAAGGCCATCGCCCTGTTCATCGAGGAGAAGATGGCTGAAGAGGGGATCTACCCCATGGGCGTGGAGGGAATGGGAGAAGGAAGATGGGTGCTCCTCGATTACGACGATCTGGTGGTCCACGTCTTTCTGGAGCCGGTGAGGCTCTATTATGATTTGGAAGGTCTCTGGATAGACGCTCCCAGGATTCCCTTGGAAGAGGAGGGCTGAGCGGTTTGCAGCCACAAAGCTGATCGTCTACAATCACTTTATCAGCCTTAGGAGGTGATCTATGTTCACCCGCCTGCTCTTTCTTTTTCTCACCATCCTCTTTGGCCTTTACATCTATATCTCCTCCCTTAACCCCTTGCAGGTAAAGTTTCAGTTCTATCCCAAGAGCTTCATCAACACCTCCCTCTCTATCCTGGTCATGGCCTCTTTCTTCTTCGGGGGACTGATCGTCTTTCTCATCTACTTTCTGAAGGACATGAAGAGGGCCTTCAGGGAACGGAAGGCCCAGAAGCTGCAGCACTTTCTCTGGATTCGCTTTCAAAAGGGGACGGAGGCCCTCTTCAGGGGAGACCTTAAGAAGGCAGAGAGATACTTCTGGGAGTACCTGGAACGCAAAGGGGATGACCTGGCCGTTTGTCTGCGGCTTGCCGAGGTCTACCATCGAGAGGGAAAAGACGATGCGGCGATGGAGGTCCTGCGGAAGGCGAGGGTCATAAGCGGTGACGGCCTTGAGGTCCTCTTTCAGGAAGCCCACCTCTACAGGGAGAAGGGAGACCTGGAAGGGGCAAAGAGGGCCCTGGAAGAAGTCCTGAGGATCGATTCCTCCAACCTTGAGGCCCTTAAGGCCCTCAGGGATATAGAGATGGAGCGGAAGAGGTGGGATGAGGCGCTGAAGTTACAGAAGAGGGTCCTTAAGGCCTCCTCTGCCGATGGGGAGGGTAGGGCCCTGTTGATGGGCCTCAGGTATGAGAGGGCGAAGGCCCTTGCCCAAGGGGAAAGAGTTCAGGAGGCCAGAAAGGAGCTGAAGGAGATCTTCAAGGAGGACCCTTCCTTCGTCCCCGCCCAGGTCCTCTGGGGAGAGCTGCTTCAGCGAGAGGGGAAGGGAAAGGAGGCGGTCAGGGTGTGGAAGAGGGGATGGGAGCGGACAGGGAGGATCATCTTCTTGGAGAAGCTTGAGTCCCATTTCCTCTCTGAGGGTGATCCCCGGGGGATCGTCCACATATACCTCAAGGCGCTGGAGGCCTCCCCGAAGAATCTGGCCCTCCCCTTTTTCTACGCCCGCCTCTGTCTGAGGCTGGAGATGGTTGATGAGGCCTTGGAGAAGATGAAGGAACTGGAAGGACTCCTCTCCCACCATCCGGCCTACCATTTCCTCCTCGCCGAGATCCATCAGCATCGGGGAGAGACAGAGGAGGCGGCCAGAGCTTACAGACGGGGACTGGAGCTCGAAGGAAGGGATGTGGTGAATTATCGTTGCAAGATATGCGGGCGGGAGGAACGGGGTTGGGTCGACTTCTGCCAGGGATGCAAACGATGGGGAACCTATTACGTCTGCGCAGTAGAGGGACCAGAGGAGACAGGGGTCTCCTTTCCCTTTCAGAAGCTCCTCTGAGGTCCGTGAAGGGGGTCCTTTCTCATCTCCTCGATCTCATCTTCGTTCCCCTTTGTCCTGTCTGCAGAAGTCCTTTGAGAAATGGTGGGCCCTTTTGCGAAGGGTGCTCCCGGACGATTCGCCGCGCCCTCCCTCCCATCTGTCCCCAATGCGGGTTGCCTTTCCCGGAGGGGACGGAAGGGCACCTCTGCGGGGATTGCCTGTCGGGGAAATTCCGGTTTCTGCTTCACCGATCTTACGGGATATACGAGGGAGCGCTGAAGGAGGCCATTCATCGCTTCAAGTACGGGAGGGATCTGCTGCTCGTTGAACCCCTGGGTGACTTCCTCCTTGAGGCCTGCGAGGATCTAAGGTCTCGTGGGATAGACCTCTTGATCCCCGTGCCCCTCCATCCGCGAAGGCTCAGGGAGAGGGGGTTCAACCAGAGCCTCCTCCTCGCCCGTCACCTCTCCAAGCGCCTCGGTCTCCCCGGCGAGGCGGAAGTCCTGGTGAAGGTGAAGGATACGCCTTCTCAGACCAGCCTCTCCCCCGCGGAGAGGCAGAGGGCGGTGAGGGGGGCCTTCGAAGTGCTGAGGGGGGAGAGGATCAGGGAGAAGAGGGTCCTGCTGGTGGACGACGTCTTCACCACCGGGGCGACGGTGAACGAGGCCTCAAGGGTCCTCCTTCGAGCAGGGGCGGAGGAGGTCCTGGTCATCACCTTGGCAAGGAGCGTGGGATGAGGAAGGTGGCTATCATCGGAGCAGGGGTCGTAGGTACGGCCCTGGGGGTCCTTCTTGCAAGGAAGGGCTACTCCATAGTAGCTGTAGCAAGCAGGAGTCCCTCCTCGGCCCAAAGGGCCTCCTCAAGGATAGGAGGAGTAGCGGTCAAGGGGAGGCCTGCAGAGGCGGCCTTGGAAGGGGAGCTCGTCTTCCTCACCACCCCTGATGACGTTATCGGGGAAGTGGCCCGGGAAATCGCCGGGGAGGGAGGCTTCAGGGAAGGGCAGGTGGTGGCCCATACGAGCGGTGCCCTTCCCTCGACGGTCCTTGAACCCGCGAGGAAGGCTGGAGCCTCGATAGCCTCCCTCCATCCCCTTCAGAGCTTCGCCGAGGTGGAGGTGGCGATCAGGGCCCTCCCGGGATCGGTCTTCTGCCTGGAAGGGGACCCTGAGGCGAGGGAGATCCTGCTGCAGGTGGCCAGAGACTTGGGCGGGAGGGTATTGACCATACCCACGCACTTCAAACCCCTCTATCATGCCGCGGCCGTTGTGGCCTCCAACCTTTTCGTCACCTTAGTATGGATGAGCTACAGGCTCTACGGGGAGATGGGGCTTGGGGAAAAGGAGGCCCAGGAGGCCCTCCTCCCCCTGATCCGGGGCACCCTGGGAAATATCGAGGCCCTGGGGCCGGTTAAGGCCTTAACAGGGCCTGTGGCCAGGGGGGACGTAGCCACGGTCCGCTCCCACCTTGAAGCCTTCTCCTCTCTCGATCCTTTCTATGGGGAGATCTACAGGACGCTTTCCCGCCTCACCGTGGAGCTGGCCTTAAGGAAGGGGACCCTTTCTGAGGAAAGGTCAAAGGAACTCCTGGAGCTACTTGAGGCCCAGGAACTCAAGGATGGGATCAAGGGAGGGGTCCCCTTCCGTTGATACCCCCATCAAGTGATCCCTGGGTATTTCCTCAGGGGGCTCGTAGTAGTTGAGGTGGGAGGGAAGGATCTCGAGCCTGCCATCGGAAATGTCCTCCCTCCCCCTAAGCCTCTCCTCTATCAGGGGGAGGGGGCATTGGGTGTGAAGGAAGAGATAGGGGTAATTCCCCTCAGAAGCGAGCTCAAGCACCTTCCTTCTCTGTTCCCTCTTTGAGAAGCTCCCATCAAGGATAACAGGTATTCCTTCCTCCAAGATCTCCCTGGTCTGACGGATCATCTCCTCGTAGACCCTTTTCGTCATCTCGGGGTGATATATCCCCTGGAGGAAGGGTTCATGGCACTTCTGTCTGGGGGAGAGGCCTGCGAGGGCCTTCCTTAAGGCATCAGAGCGAAGTACCACTGCCCCGATTTTCGGGGCGAGCTTCAGGGAAAGGTGGCTCTTGCCGCTCCCTATGATACCGGTTGTGGCCAGAAGGAGGGGCCTCTTCCTTTCGGTGAGGTATCGGTAGGAGAGGGCAAAGTATCCCTTTGCCCTCTCCTTTGCCCTCTCTCGTTGCTCGATGGGGATGTCCTCCATCCTCGTCTCAAACCCTATCACTTTACCCCGGACGTAGGCCCGATAGATCTTGTAAAATCGCAGAAGCGGGATCAACCCATAGTCACCGCTTTCTGCGAGGTAGGAGTTGAGGAAGCGGTTGGCCACCTCCCAGGCCCCCTTATGCTCCAGGTCCATCAGGAGGAAGGCGATATCGTTGGCCACGTCGAGGAAGCGGAAGCGCTCGTTGAACTCGATGCAGTCGAGCACATAGATCTTGTCCACGAAGTAGACGTTCTGGGTGTGGAGGTCTCCATGGCCCTCCCTCACCCTTCCTTCGGCCACCCTTCGGGAGAAAAGGCCCTTCCGTTTTTCGAGGAACCCATAGGAATAATCCCTGAGCTCCTCGTACCACTCCTTGGGGATCGTCACCCCGATGAAGGAGGAGGTCTGCTCGAAATTCTCCACGATGCTCACCGCCACCTTCTCCGCCTGGCCGAAGGAGGAGATGTAAGGGTCCGTCCTTGCTGAACGATGGAAGGAGGCGATGAGGGAGGCGAGATCATCCACCATCCCCTCGGTCACCTTCCCCTCCTCCAGCAGCCGCTCCATGTTCCTTGAGGCCGGCAGCTGCCTCATCACCACCGCCACCTCCACCGTCTCCCCCTCCCCACCGAGGGAAAACCTCCCGTCCTCCTCTTTTATCTCGGTCACCTCCAGATAGATCTCAGGGGAGAGTCTGCGGTTAAGCCTCAGCTCCTCTTCCGAGAAGTGGCGCCTCTTCTCGAGGGTGGTGAAGTCGAGGAAGCCGAAGTCAACGGGCTTCTTGACCTTGTAGACCAGTTCCCCGGTGAGAAAGACGTAGGAGATGTGGGTCTGCAGGAGCTCCACCCTCTTGGGCCGGTGAGGATAAAAGCTCGGCGATAGCATTGCCCTTATTAAGGGAGGGAGATCACCCATCTCACACCTTCTCATAGGGATCGAAGAGTTTTCTGTATTCCTCAAGGGCGAACCGGTCGGTCATCCCGGCGATATAATCGCAGACCACCCTGGCCACCGGCTCCTCTTCCATCCTCCTCTGAAACTCCTCGGGCAGGAGGGTGGGGGCCTCAAGGTAGGCCTTGAAGAGCTCTGTTATGAACCTCTCGGCCTTTATCCTCATCCTCTCCACCCTCCAGTGGCGATAGAGCCTCCGGTGCAGGAACTCCTTCAACCGGTCGCTCTCTTCCTTGAGGGCGGGGCTGTAGCTGACCAGGTTCCTTCCCACCCTCCTCACGTCCTCCAGCGTCTCGACGCCGCTCTCCTTTATGTTCCTTTGGGTCTGGGCCACCACGTCCTGAATCAGGAGCCCTATCAGGTGGCTTATGGCGGTGTACTTTTTGGCCCTCGGGGAGGCCTGGGGGTGTTTGGCCTCTATCCGCCCGTATACCTCCTGCCAGAGAGGGACCTCCATCAGTTCGTCAAAGGGGATGAGGCCCGATTCCAGCCCATCGTCTATGTCATGGTTGTTGTAGGCGATCTCATCGGCCAGATTTATGATCTGGGCCTCAAGGGTTGGAGAGAGCTCCAGTTCATATTCCAGGAGCTCCTTGGGACGGGGGCGGTCGTGGTAGGAGGAGTGCTTCGCCAGCCCTTCCCTGGTCTCGAAGGTGAGGTTCAGGCCGGGGAAGTCGGGGTACTTCTCCTCCAGCCTCTCCACCACCCTCAGGCTCTGCAGGTTATGCTCGAACCCCCCGTAGGGGGCCATGAGACGATCCAAGGCCGCCTCCCCTGCATGGCCGAAGGGGGTATGCCCCAAGTCATGGGCCAGGGCGATCGCCTCGGTCAGCTCCTCGTTCAGCTTCAGCTTCCTGGCGATCCCCCTGGCGATCTGGGCCACCTCCAAGGAGTGGGTCAGGCGGGTCCGGTAGTAATCGCCCTCGTGATTGACGAAGACCTGGGTCTTGTACTCGAGGCGCCTGAAGGCAGCCGAATGGATTATGCGATCCCTGTCCCTTTCGAAGGCGGGCCGATCATCCTTGAACTCCTCAGGGTAGCGCCTCCCCCGGGAGCTCGAGCTTCGGGCCGCATAGGGGGCGAGGTCAGGCCTCTCGTCGCTCATCCCTTATGACCATACTCCAAAAGCCCCCATTTGTCCATCGGAGGGAGGCGGAGAGAGAGGTCCCGTACATCTGTTGCCATCGGGCGGAGAAAGGGGCAAAATTAGCTCATGAGAAGGGAAAGTGAGGGAAGGTCATGCTGGAGAAGGCGCTGGAGAAGATAGCCGAGCAGGTAATAGCCCTGGATGAGGCGTCCCTTACGCAGCTTCGTCAGAAGTACATGGAGAGGGTCTCCCATTTTGAGCCCACAAGGGAGTGGGAGAAGGCGGTGATCATCTACTTCATAATAAACGGGGTGATCACCAAGAACTTCCTCTTCAACCAGAACCTCCTCGCTCAGGCCAAGGGGAAAGAGCCTTCCCCCAAGGATAAGGAGAGGGGGAAAGGACACCTGAAGGTGATCAAGTGACTTAGCCCGCCTTCTCCGCCACCCGCAGGCGCGTGAGGGCCCGCTCTAAAGCCGCCTGGGCGGTGGCGTATTCGGGATCAAGGGGAGAAAGTCCCTTCAGCTTCTCTTCGGCCTCGTTCTTTGCCCTCTGGGCTCGCTCCACATCTATCTCCCGGGCGAGCTCAGCGGCCTCGGCCAGGATGATCACCCGCTCGGGGAGCACCTCGGCGACCCCCCCGCTTATCGCCATCCAGTTCTCGTGACCGTTGATCCTGTACATCACCTCCCCGGTCCTGAGGAGGACGAGGAAGGGGGTATGGCCCGGGAGGACCCCGAACTCTCCCTCATATCCAGGGGCGGTCACCTCCTCCACCTCCTCCGAGAGGACGAGCCGCTCCGGGGTCACCACCTCAAGGAGTATAGCCATTACTCCCTCCTCATCCGCTCGGCCTTCTCCAGGGCCTCCTCGATGGTTCCCACCATGTAGAAGGCCTGCTCTGGCAGATCGTCGTACTTCCCCTCCACCAGCCCCTTGAATCCCTTTATCGTGTCCTCCAGCTTCACGTAGCGTCCCTTAGTGCCGGTGAACTCCTCGGCCACGTGGAAGGGCTGGGAGAGGAAGCGCTGGATCTTCCTTGCCCGGGAGACGATCAGCTTGTCCTCCTCGGAGAGCTCGTCCATGCCGAGGATGGCGATGATGTCCTGAAGATCCTTGTACTTCTGCAGGATCCTCTGGACCTCCCTGGCGACCCAGTAGTGTTCCTCGCCCACGATGGCGGGATCGAGGATCTTGGAGGTAGAATCGAGGGGGTCGACTGCCGGGTAGATCCCGAGCTCGGCTATCTGACGGGAGAGGACGGTGGTGGCGTCCAGATGGGTGAAGGTGGTCGCGGGGGCGGGGTCCGTCAGGTCATCGGCGGGCACGTAAATGGCTTGCACTGAGGTGATGGACCCCTTGGTGGTGGAGGTAATCCTCTCCTCCAGCTCCCCCAGGTCGGTGGCCAATGTCGGCTGATATCCCACCGCCGAGGGCATCCTTCCGAGCAGGGCCGATACCTCCTGGTTTGCCTGGGTGAAGCGGAAGATGTTGTCTATGAAAAGGAGTACGTCCATCCCCTCCTCGTCCCGGAAGTACTCGGCAGCCGTCAGGGCCGAAAGCCCCACCCGGGCCCTGGCCCCTGGGGTCTCGGTCATCTGGCCGAAGACCAGGGCCGTCTTCTCTAAGACCCCCGACCTCTTCATCTCGAGCCAGAGGTCATTTCCCTCACGGGTCCGTTCTCCCACCCCTCCGAATACCGAAACCCCTCCGTGCTCCTTGGCTATGTTGTGGATCAGCTCCATGATGATCACCGTCTTCCCTACTCCAGCCCCTCCGAAGAGCCCTACCTTTCCGCCCTTGGGATAGGGCTCCAGGAGATCTATCACCTTTATCCCTGTCTCGAAGATCTCGATCTTCACGTTCTGATCGAGGAAAGAAGGGGCAGGACGATGGATGGGGTAATACTTCTTCGCCTCGACAGGTCCTACCTCGTCTATCGGTTCCCCTATTACATTGAGGAGTCTCCCCAGGACCTCCCTCCCCACCGGCATGGCGATGGGGGCCCCGGTGTCCACCGCCTTCATACCCCGAACGAGGCCATCGGTGGTGTCCATGGCGATACAGCGGACCGTCCTCTCCCCGATGTGCTGAGCCACCTCAGCCGTGAGGTTCCACTCCTTATCGCTTATCCTCGGATTGGTAATCTTCACCGCATTGTAGATGGCGGGAAGCTCCCCCTCGGGGAACTCGATGTCGATGACCGGTCCTATCACCTGAACGATCCTTCCCTCGTTCTTGATCTCCATCGCTTGCTCCCTCCTCTATTGTTTTAAGGCCTCAGCGCCCGTGGCTATCTCTATCATCTCCTTGGTGATGGCGCTCTGACGGGCCTTATTGTACATGAGGGTGAGCTTGTCGATGAGCTCTTGGGCGTTCTGGGTGGCGGCGTCCATGGCCGTCATCCTGGCGCCATGCTCGCCGGCCACGTGCTCAAGGAGCGCCTTCCAGACCCGTACCTCCACATATCGGGGAAGAAGATCGGCGAGGATCTCTGTGGCCGGCGGCTCATAGAGGTGCTCCACCGGGAAGTGCTCCCCGGGTTCAGGTTCGAAAGGTTCCAGGGGAAGGAGCGCCTCCACGGTCGGCCTCTGCACTAAGGGGGAACGGAAAAAGCTATACGCCAGGTAGACCAGATCCACCTCTCCCCCCAAGAAGTCCTCCATCAGATCCTTGGCGATCTCCTTGGCTGCCCCGTAGTCAAGGACCCGGAACCGATCGAGATAGTCCCTCCGTATTAGGATCTCCCTCCTACGGTAGTACTCTATCCCCTTACGCCCGAGGATGCTGAAGGAGACCTCCTCCCACCTCCCCTCGTTCTCCTTCAGGAACCGATCCACCCTCCTGAAGAGGTTCTGGTTGTAGCTGCCGCAGAGTCCTCTCTCCGTGGATATCACCAGGATCTCGACCCTTTTGGGCTCCCGGCGCTCCAGCAAGGGATGGTAGGGGGCCTCCACCCTGGAACTGACGCTCTCGATCACCTCCTTCATCTTATCGGCATAGGGTCTAAAGCTGATGATCCTTTCCTGGGCCCGGCGGAGCCTGGCCGCTGCCACCATGTACATGGCCCGGGTGATCTGTTGGGTGCTCTTGACGCTGTTTATCCTCCGGCGCAGGATCTTGAGGCTCAGCATCTCTGAGAGGGCTCCTTAGGGGGTGAAGACCTCTTTGAACTCCTCGAGGGCCCGGTCGATCTTGGATCGCAGGGCGTCATCCAGTTCCTTCTTCTCCTCTATCTCCCGGAAGATCTCCGGATACCGATCCTCAATGAACTGATAGAGCTGGGTCTCATACTTCTGCAGGGCGCTTACGGGGAACTCGTCGAGGAATCCGTTTACCCCTGCATAAATGATCAGGATCTGTTTCGCTACGGGAAGGGGCTGGTACTGTCCCTGTTTCAGTATCTCCACCAGCCTCTCGCCCCGGGCGAGCTGGGCCTGGGTGGCCTTATCGAGCTCGCTTCCGAACTGGGCGAAGGCGGCAAGTTCCCGGTACTGGGCGAGGTCGAGCCTGAGGGATCCCGCCACCTGCCTCATCGCCCTTATCTGGGCGTTCCCTCCCACCCGGGAGACCGAAAGCCCCACGTTCACCGCCGGCCTGATCCCCGCATAGAAGAGATCCGTCTCCAGGTATATCTGGCCGTCGGTGATGGAGATGACATTGGTGGGGATATAGGCCGAGATATCCCCTGCCTGGGTCTCGATGATGGGCAGGGCGGTGAGGGACCCACCCCCCAGCTCGTCGCTCAATTTGGCCGCCCTCTCCAAGAGCCGTGAGTGAAGGTAAAAGATGTCTCCGGGATAGGCCTCCCGTCCAGGGGGACGGCGCAAGAGCAGGGACATCTCCCGGTAAGCCACGGCGTGTTTTGAGAGGTCATCGTAGATTATCAGGGCATGTCTTCCGGTGTCGCGGAAGTACTCGCCCATGGTGCAGCCGGCATAGGGGGCAATGTACTGGAGGGGGGCAGGATCGCTGGCCGTGGCCGATACCACGATGGTGTAGTCCATGGCCCCGTGCTGGCGGAGCTTGTCCACCACCTGGGCGACGGTGGACTGCTTCTGGCCTATGGCCACATAGATGCAGAATACGTCGGTCTCCTTCTGGTTTATGATGGTGTCTATCGCCAGGGCGGTCTTTCCGGTCTGACGGTCACCGATGATCAGCTCCCTCTGCCCCCTCCCTATGGGAATCATCGAATCTATCGCCTTTATCCCCGTCTGGAGGGGTTCCTTCACCGGTTGTCGGACCACCACCCCCGGGGCCTTTTCCTCTATAGGGCGGAACTCCTTCGCCTCAATGGGGCCCTTCCCGTCCAGGGGTTGCCCCAGGGGGTTCACCACCCTGCCCACCAGGGCCTCTCCTACCGGCACCTGGATGATCCTCCCCGTCCGCTTGACGATGTCTCCCTCCTTTATGTGCTCGTCCTCCCCCAGGATGGCCGCTCCCACGTTGTCCTCCTCTAAGTTGAGGATCAGACCCATGATCCCGTTGGGGAACTCCACCAGCTCACTGGCCATCACCCTTTCCAGGCCGTAAATCCGGGCGATCCCATCCCCCACCGAGATGACCACTCCGGTCTCGCTCACGTCTATGTCCTTCTCAAAACCCCTTATCTGTCTTTCTATGATTTCGCTTATCTCCTCTGCCCTTATCTGCATCGCTTCACCCCTTTAACATGTTTTCTCTAACCCTTCTTAACTGGGTCCTTATACTTCCATCATATACTATCCCCCCTATTTTTACCACCACTCCCCCTATTAGCGACGGATCCTTCTCCACACACATGATGATCTTCTTCCCCACCTTCTCCTCCAAGTTCTTCGTGATTTCCCTTGTCCGTTCTTCAGATAGATCGAAGGGGGTATAGAGGACTGCCCTTGCCCTCCCCAGGGCTTCGTCCAAGAGGTCTCGGTATACCTGGAGAAGACGGGGCAGGGCCTTGACCCGGTTCTTCTCCACCAGGATCCTTAGGAAGTTGACGATCACCTCACTCAGCCCCAGCCTCTTGGCTATCTCCTCCACTATGGAGGTCCGCTGTTTGGGGTGGATGGCCGGATTGATCAGGGCGAGCCGCAATTTCTCTTCGGCCTGGAAAAAGTTGTTAAACAAGGAAAGCTCCTCTCCGTATTGTTCCGCTTTTCCCTCCTCGAGCCCGATCTTAAGGAGGGCCTTCGCATACCTCCTTACAGTCTGCGAGGATATCAACTCATCCTCCTCAATCTCTCGATATACTCTTCGACCAACTTCTCCTGATCGGAGGGCCTGATGGAACCAACCAGCATCTTCTCCGCCAGCTGGACGGTCAGATTCGTGATCTCCTCCTGGAGCCTCCTCCTCGCCGCCTTCATCTCCTGCTCAATGGCCATTTGCGCTTGCTGCTTCATCCTCTCCGCGGCAACCTCCGCCTCCTTAATGATCCTCTCTTTCTCCCTCTCCCCCTCAGCGAGGAGCTGTCTCTTTATCCGTTCCAGTTCCTCGTCCATCTTCTTGAACTTTTCCTCGTATTCCCTGTACCGCCTCTCCCACTCCTCCTTCGCCCTTTCGGCCTCCTCCAGGGTCCGTTTCAGGACCTCATGGCGATCCCTAACGGCATTGCTTAAGGGCCTTTTGATAAATTTGTAGAGGAGAAAGAAAAAGACTCCAAAATTTATGACCTTCCAGAAGAAATCCAAGGCCATCCTCCCCTCCCCCTTGCTCTTACGCGAGGCTCCTGCCCAGGATCTTCTCGGCTACCTCCCTGGCCATCTCCTCTGTCCTCTCTTTCAATTCCTCCAAGGCCTTCTCCGTCTCCTTTCTTATCTGCTCTCTGGCAGCCGGTATCTCCTTCTGTATCTTCCCCTGGACCTCCTCTATAATCTCCCGCGCCTTCTGTTTCGCCTCCTCCCTTATCTTCACCTTTTCCTCCAAGGCCCGAAGCCGCCCTTCCTTCAACTCCTCCTCATAACGGGAGATCATGCCCTCGGTTTTCCCTTTAAGCCTTTCGGCCTCCTCCTGGGTACCATAGATCCTCGTATGGCGTTCTTCGAGGAATTTCAGGAAAGGGCGGAAGAGGACGCGATTTAACACCAACATAAATGTGACAAAAAGAACAAACTGAATTAGTAAAGTCTGATCTATCTTTATCAAAACTTTTCCCCTTTGGGTCTATTTGTTTGACAGAAAGAAGAGGTTTCTATTTTTACCTAAAAAAGATTTATATTGCAACCCCTGATGCGGAGATGAGAGGGATTTGCCGTTTCGGCTCCTTTGGGGATTCAGTAGCCCCAGATCTCTTTATCCTTTCGGAAGATTTTGGCGATAAGGGCCACCCGCACCCACATCCCGTTCCGCACCTGCCGCCAGTACACCGCCCTGCGATCCTCGTCTATCTCAGGAGGAAGCTCCTTGCGGCGCGGCAAAGGATGCATGATGATGGCGTTGGGCTTGAGCAGCTTCAGGTAATCTTTTTTGAAGTGGTAGCGGGAGTAATCTATCTTCTTCGATTCTCCCGCCACATCGTACTCGTCCTGGATCCGGGTCATGTAGACGGCGTCCACCAAGGAGATCACCTCGGCCAGATCCTCCACCTCCTCGAACTCCACCCGGTTCTCCCGGAGGTAGGCCTTAAGATCTTCTCCCATCCTCAGCTCCGGCGGAGAGACGAAGTAGAGCTTTACCCCTTCGTAATTCTTCATCAGGTAGGCGAGGGAGCGAACCGTCCTGCCCCGCTTCAGGTCACCCACCAGGGCGATCTTCTTACCGTCTATTCCCCCGTAATCCTCGAAGGAACGATGAAGGGTATAGATATCAAGGAGGGCCTGGGTCGGGTGCTGGTCAGGGCCTGAGCCGGCGTTGATTACCGGCACGGGCCTACCGCTCTGGTTGAGAAGAAAGGCGATCCTCTCGGCAAAACCCGGCTCCGGGTAGCGCATGATGATGAGGTCCACGTAACTGGAGAAGGTCCGCACCGTATCTTCGGGCGATTCCCCTTTCACCTCCGAGGAGGTGGAGGTATCCCGGACCTCTGAGCACTGCATCCCCAAGATCTGGCAGGCGGACATGAAGGAGAGAAAGGTTCGGGTCGAGGGCTGTACGAAGTAAAGCATTGCCCTCTTTCCCTGAAGCAGGGAGAGGAGGAAGCGGGTCCCCTCATTGCTCTTGGAAATCTGGCGGATCTTGGTGGCCAGGTTGCATATCTCGTCGAGGAAGGCCCGGTCAAACTGCTGAGCCATGATCACATGGTATATGTTGCCGTCCCTCAGGAAGAACTCCTTCTTCTGGCTCCCCCTGAGCTTCGAGAAGGTCTCCCAATCTATCTTTTTTTGCATCTTTCTCCCTTTCTTATGTCCTTACAGGAAGTTCTATGATGAAGCGGGTCCCTTTGGGCTCATTGTCCCTCACCCGGATGAAGCCGTTGTGATCGGCGATGATGGTGTTCACGATGGCAAGGCCGAGCCCTGTACCCGTCTTCTTGGTGGAGAAGTAGGGCTCAAAGAGCTTCGCCTTGTCCTCGTCAGGGATCCCGCAGCCGTTATCCCTGACCTCGATGGTGGCCATCCGCAGAGAAGGGTTATACCTCACCTCCACATCCACCTCCCCCTTCCCGTCCACCGCGGCCACGGCATTATCCAAGAGGTTTATCATCACCCTCTTTATCTGTTCCCTGTCAAACTTGAAGACCGGAAGGGAGGGCTCCGGGGTGAAGCGAAAGGAGATATCCTTATGGGCCTCCTTGTACAAGACGAGGCCCTCGCTTATCACCTCGTTCAGGTCGTTGGGGGTAGGATTGATATTGGGCATCCTGGCGAACTGGGTGAACTCGTTGACCAGGTTCTTTAGCTCGTTCACCTGCTGAATAATGGTGTTGGTGCACTCCTGGAATACCGCCGTGTCCCCCTTGATCCGGTCCCTATACCTTTTGTAAATCCTCTGGGCCGAAAGCTGGATCGGGGTGAGGGGGTTCTTTATCTCATGGGCGATCCTCTTCGCCACCTCCCTCCAGGCCGTAAGCCTCTCCATCTTCACCAAGTGGGTCAGGTCGTCAAACACCGCCACCATCCCCATGTACTCCCCCTTCTCATCCCGCATCAGGTTCACGCTCACCCGCACGGTGATTACCTTCCCGTTCAGGTTCAGCTCCATCTGTTTCTGTAGACTCTTGCTCCTTGTGGTGTTTATCTCCCTTATCATCTCCCGGGCGATCTTCCGGTACTCGGGCCGAAGGACGTTCCGATAATACCTCCCCACCACCTCCGAGGCTCGCACCTCCAGCATCTCCTCGGCGGCCTTGTTCACTGTGGTGATCCTCCCCTCCTTATCGAAGGAGATCACCCCTGCGGAGACGTTCTCGAGCACGATCTCTATATAGCGTTTCCTCGCCTCCAGCTCCAGGTTGGCCTTCTGCAGGGCGGTGTGGCTGGCGCTCAGTTGCTCGGTCATCCGGTTGAAGGCCTCAACCAGCGCCCCGATCTCGTCCCTGGACTCGGTCTCCAGACGAAAATCGAGGTCACCGCTGGCTATCCGCTTGGTCCCCTCAGCCAGCCGCTCTATCGGGATGGTTATCTCCTTGGCGAGCCGGAAGCCGAACCAGGTGGCGGAGAAGATGATGAGCAGGGTGATAAGCAGGAGCACCAGCAGGTAGTTGGTGATCAGTGGGCGTTTCAGGGCCTGGGATTGGCGATAGTTGACGAAGGCCTCGGAGATCTCCTTCATCTTCCCCACCAGGTTCTGGGGGATGTAGTAGCCGACCACGACCGCCCGGCCCCTCCCGGCCACCGACCCCCCCCAGATCATCTCCGAGGTGTAGAAGGGGGAAACCCAGGAGGCCTCCTTTCCCTTGAAGACCTCGGCGAGGAAGTCCTCGGGAGGAGAGGTCACATAGGGGAGGTCCTCAGAGGATACGTGAGTCAGAAGTTTCCCCTTCGGGTCAAAGACCCCGACCCAATCCAGGCCGTACTCCTTCCGCTTCCTCTCGAGCACCGCCTTGAGTTTCCCCTTCCTCGGAAGGGCCACTCCGATCCTCTTGCTGTGATGCACTGCATACTTGGCGAAGTCCCTGTAGTAAAGCTGGGCGACCTCTAAGGACCCCTGCAGGGACCTCTCCACCTGGGAACTGAACCAGCTCTCCACGCTTCTGGTGATGAAGAGGGCGGAAGTGAAGAAGAGGAGCAGGGTGGGGACGAGGCTGAGGAAGATAAAGGCCAAAGAAAGCTTCGTCTTGAGCTGAGAGCCCAAAAGGCGCCTTTTGCGCTCGAGCATCAGCTTGACCAGGTTCCTGATCACCAGGAAGATCAGCAAAAGGAACAGGATCAGGTTGACGTTTATGATGGTGAAGAAGAGGACGTTTCCCCCGATGGGGACCTGATCCTTTAAGGCGGGGAGGTGGACCTCCAGGTAGGTGATCCCCACGATGAAGAGGGCGATCAGGAGGATCAGGTAGAACTCACGGCGCCTCTTGCGTCTCTCCGCCTCCTTCCTCTCCTCTAAGTTGATCCACCTATGGTCCATCTTTCTTTCTGGCGGCCAGGGGCGGGCGAAGGACCGACAGGCCATAAGCCGAGTTCTGTCCTCCCCGAAGGGAGTGGTGGTCATTTATCTGGGGCATGCGTTGCCGCATACCTCATGCGACCTACCCGAGGGCATGGGGCGGGCCACCCCTTCGCCCTCCTATTCGGTCTTGCTCCGGATGGGGTTTGCCAAGCCGCCCCGATCGCTCGGGACGCCGGTGAGCTCTTACCTCACCCTTTCACCCTTACCCCGGGCCCGAACCCGAGGCGGTCTGGTTTCTGTGGCACTTTCCTGACCCCTGTCGGGGCAGTCGCCGTTAGCGACCATCCTGCCCTCTGGAGCTCGGACTTTCCTCTGGCCCCGCTGGGCCAGCGACCACCTGGCCTGCCCCATCCTTCGCCGCCCTCTTGGCCAAACGGTCGGCCTCTCGGTTCTCCTCGCGGGGGATGTGGCCAATCCTCCAGCTTCGGAAGAAACTGAGAAGCTCCTTCACCCTCTCGTGGAGCCCCCGGAGTTTCTCATCCCTCACCCTGTAGGTTCCGGTAAGCTGGCGCACCAGGAGTTCCGAGTCACTCCAGATGGCCACCTCCTCCCACTTTTTTCTCTTTGCCTCCTCCAGGCCCATGATCAAGGCCTGGTACTCGGCCACGTTATTGGTCACAACCCCCAGGGGCTTTCCCCCCTTGAATACCACCTCCTCTCCTTCCTTCAGGACCACCCCCGCCCCCCCTGCCCCGGGGTTGCCCAAAGAAGCCCCGTCAATGAAAAGCGATCCCCTCTTCACGATTAAAATTTAATCACTCCCCTCGGTCTTTTCCTCCTCCCAGTAGAGGATCCGCTGACAATTGGGGCAGGTGATGAGCCGATTGTTCTTCAGCACCTCGTTGTAGAGTTGGGGGGGGATGTGAACATAGCACCCCTGACAAGCCTCATTCTTCACCAGGACCACCGCCAGCCCTCCCCGCCGTTCCTTTAGCTTCTCATAGAGAGAGAGGAGGTCCTTGGGCAGAGTCCCCATTATCTCATCTTTCTCCCTGAGCCATGCCTCGATGTTCCTCTCCAGCTCCTCTCCCTTTTCCTTGAGCTCTTCGATCTGCCGGGAGATCCTACCCTTTTCCTCCTCGACCGATCGCTCCAGCGAGGGGAGCTCCGCCTCCAGCGTATCTATCTCCTCCAGGATCTGGAGGATCTCCTCCTCGCGGGAGCTGTTGGTCTGCTCAGACCATTCGATCTCCTTGAGGATCGCCTCGTATTCTTTATTGGTCTTCACCTCGAGGAGCCTCAACTTCGATCGTCTGATCTTCTCTTTTTCCTCCTCCAGGTCCCGTTCCAGCGAACGGCGCCTTCTCTCCATTTCCTGGAGCCTTCTCTTCGCCTCTTCTACCTTCTTTTCCTCCGCCTTCAGCCGTTCCTCAAGGAGCCTGATCTTTCCTGGCTGTTCCTCCTGTTCCCTTTCCGCCTCTATCAGGGATAGTTCAATTCGCTGCAAACGCCACAGTCTCTGAAGCTGCTCCTTCATCTTTTCTCCCAAAGAAAAAGGGTGCACCCCCTGCGAGGTGCACCCCCTCCTGCGCCCTCTCTTCCCTCTTCACCCGCTTTTATCATCTCCCTTCAGTGGGCCCACCTGGAATCGAACCAGGGACCTTCCGGTTATGAGCCGGTGGCTCTGCCAACTGAGCTATGGGCCCAGTTCAATTTTATTATGGGCCAAACCCCCTGTAGTGTCAAGTAAAGGGGCTCAGTCCTTTCCGTCCGGCGATCTGAGGGAAGCGATGCCTATCAATACACAATCTTATAGGCCCATTCTTATAAGAAAAACACAAGGAAAATCACAATGACCCTCATTAAAGGAAGAATAGAGTAATGAAGGGCAGTTCATCAAGGACCCTTTCCCAATTGTTCCGCTTGGAAGCCCCTTTCTGTCTTGGGAAGACGGTACATACTAATGAACCGCAATTTCTCAGAAGATCCCAGAAACCGAGAGCTTTTGCCAAGCCCCCTCAAGCCGCTCATCGAAGGTGACCAGCGGGACACCCATTGCCCGGGCCAGGTAAAGGTAAGTCGCATCATAGGTGGTGAGCCCTGTGTCCAGTGAAAGCTCCACCGCGACAAGATGATCCACGGTCCTCCCTGACCATCTCCACGGCCTCGGCCCCTGTCCGCAGCCCCAGCTCCCTCACCCGCCGATGGACTTCCTCCGGGCTCAGTCTTTTCTGATCTCCCCAGACCGCCTCCTCAAGGATGGCCATCAGTTCGCCCTGGAGTGAGCGGTGATGGCGCCTCGCCCTCTCCCGGAGCTGCCTCGCCAGCTCCTCAGGCACGTTCTTGATGGACAGATTCACACCCATAGTAGTTCCTCCATTATATTTAGATCCAAAAAGGGAGTGAAGCAAGGTTGCAGTTTGAATAAGAGGGGTGGCATTGAGGAAAAACGCTGGAGTTTGACAAATTGCGTTTATTGTATATACTAATTTGTAATAATGTGATACAAAGGGGCGATAAATGGCTACTTCTACTGTCTCCGGGAAGGGTTGGGTGGTGATTCCTAAAGAGCTCAGGGAGAAATATCGGATCAAGAAGGGGGATCGGGTCCACTTCGTGGACTACGGAGGGGTCATTGCGCTCGTGCCCTCCTCTGGGGACCCTGTGAGGGAGTCCAGAGGACTCCTCAAAGGAGGCGCCTCTCTGACAGAGGTTCTCCTTGCACTGAGAAGGGACGATGCCCGCCGGGGCAAGTGAACGCTTCGTGCTCGACAGCTATGCCCTCCTGGCGTACTTCCAGGACGAAGAAGGAGCTGATAAGGTTCAAACCGTTCTCGAGATGGGCTCAGAGGGGAAGGCCCATCTTTTCCTCTGTGTGGTGAATTTGGGAGAGGTTCTGTATGTGGTTGAGCGTGAAAGGGGTGTGTCCAGGGCCCATGAGATACTTGCGCGGATTGAAGAGATGCCGATAGAGATCGTTGACGTCGACAGAAAGATGACCCTTGAAGCTGCCCACCTTAAGGCCAGGTATCCCATTGCCTATGCTGACTGCTTTGCGCTTGCCCTGGCGCGGATTCAAGGAGCATCGCTTGTAACGGGCGATCCGGAGTTTAGAACTATTAAACCGGAGGACAGCCAGCCAGTCCTCTGGCTACGGGAGGATGCCTGATCAGTCAGTTTTGTCCCTGATGATCGCAATCTGTTGCAGCCGCCCCGAAGAGGTGAAAGGGCATGGCCAGGGGAAGAAGGACTGAGGATCAGCAGGTAGGGGATTATTGGTATAAGGAATTAAGAGGCAGAAATGAAGGAATTTGAAGAGATACTGAGAATTTTAAAGGAAGTTAAGATTAAGACGACAAGAAACTTCGCCGTGTAAACAATGGAAAAAGCAATTTCCAAAAATGGAGTTCCAATAAGATTAACTGAGGAACGTTGGTTTCATATCGTTGAAAACCACGATGATTTGGCAGGCCATTATGAGGAAGTGTTAGAGGCAGTGGAAGACCCTGACTACATTGTAATAAGGTTATAGAGGAGCTCTTATAGCGCTGAAAAGACACGGAAAGGGAAAATTTCTTGCGGTTATATACAAAGAGATTGGGACAACGGACGGATTTATAATCACCGCTTATTTTACGAAGAAGATCAAGTTACAAGAGGAGGTAATATTATGGCAAAGGGAATCTTAGCGAAGGAAGTTCTAAACGAGATCCGAGAGGCAACCTCTCATCTTTTGAAGTTTCCTTCTCAGAGGATGTGGATAGATTACGATGAAGAAGCAGATGTCCTCTATATCAGCTTTAAACGTCCTCAAAAGGCTACGGATTCTGAGATGTTAGAAGATGGAATCCTTCTAAGATACAGGGACGATGAGTTGGTAGGGGTTACAATACTGGACGCCTCGAAGAGGTAAAAGGGCATGGCCAAAAGAAGAGGGACTAAGGGCCAAGAGGTAGGTGATTATCGGTGCGAGAGGCCAGGAGGAGAATTGCATTTGGCGCGCATGAAGTTTTGATTTGTGATCAGGAGGGCAAATAGACGCTGAGCCCTTCGAGGAAAAGATGGTGCGGCTTACAGCCGGGTTGCGGGAGCAGCAGGCCGAGACCGAGCAACTGGATGAGGCCGTATGGAAGAGCTTGGAGGGGCTGAGGTTTGGTCAGTGAGCGTATAATATTCCGCGTTCATGCGTTGCAGCGCATGTTTGAACGTCGTGTAACTGAGGAGGATATACGCCATGTTTTGGAGACGGGCGAAACTATTGAACGTTATCCTGATGATAAGCCATATCCCAGCCGGCTGGTATTGGGTTGGGTGGGTGGACGGCCATTGCACGTGGTGGTTGCCGATAACAAAGAAGAAGGAACGTGGATTGTGATCACCATATACGAACCCGGTCCCACCTTATGGGAAGAAGGGTTCAGGAGGAGAAAGGGACAATGAAGTGTGTGATCTGTAAA